>CAMDKL010000015.1 GCA_945900945.1 Pirellula staleyi DSM 6068 | reverse complement strand
CGCGGTGACGACTGGCTGACGCCGGTAACGGTCGACGAGCGTTCGGCAGCTTATCGTGGCGCCATGCCGAGCAAGACTGGCAAGCGGGCTAGTGACAAAGGATTTCTGGGTATAAGTTTCGAGTTGTATTTGAAGCTGTTGGATTGGACCGGCAGGCAGATACGCCGCGACAACAAGAAGGGCCGGATCCCAAGCGATTTGGCACCGATCTTGGAACGAGTCGGACTGTCAGGCGAATTGTGGTGCGATTTAGTCAAGCGATTCGGTAAGATCTTCAAACGTGTCGCCGGGACACCGGAGTCACTTGCTCAGGAAGCGATACGTCGAGGGCAGAGCGGCTACCGCACAGGCGGTTCGCCTCTACCAGCGTGACGTAAGTCCTCCGCCAATTGCTTTCCAGCCACCGTTGTTTGGTTGAATGAAATCGACAGGTGTAGTTTCGTTGTCTGATTCTAGGCACTGTCGTCCGGGAAGGGCGATTTCTTGTTGTGGAATTCGTCGTAGAGCTCTGTTCCGATCGTCGATGATGTATTCGGGAATATAGTTTTGCAAGCGATATTTAGTTGGATGGCTCCATTGTTCCGCCCCATTGTTCCATTGTTCCACCATTGTTTCCATTGTTTTCCCACTCGCCCATTAGAGTATTTTGCGGATTGCCCGCTATGTGGCTAAAGAGTCTACCGAACTCCTGGATCTGTAGCTTCCAATAGCCAACGTCCAGTTTCAGTCGCTCGAAGATCGGGGCAAAGCATGAGCCAACGCCGAGCCACTTCGGAATTATCCCACGTGGCCACGACGTCGGGCCGCGAACGGAGGATAAGGTGAAAGTGGTTGGAGAGAATCGCGAAGGATAGGAGGTCGATCCGGAAGTTTGCGGCCAAATGTTTGAGTTGATCTTCGATCTAGATTTTTTAGTGGTCGTAGTTCTTGTCCGTAACCGGGTCCTTTTCAAGTAAAAAGCAGCGGCGCACGACCCGAGCAAAAACATGACAAATAGCAACTTCGCTAGGATCGAAGACTTCGGCTCTCGATATGCGTCCCATAACTTTTCATGCCTACAATTAATCCAGACGGCAATTCCATTTTTTCAAATTCCAAGTTTCCGCTTCGAAACGCGAGCAGGTCGGAATACCGAGATTGCAAGGCAAGCGAGCAAAGCAAAAATCCCTCCCGATAGAAATGCGGGAGTTGCACCAAATCGATCCCATAAGTATCCGGTCAGCATGCTCGACACAAACGTCGTCAGGCCCGTAAGCCCATAAAAAATGCCAAGAGCCATCCCACGAGAATCTTGCGGTGCGTGATCGGCGATGAGGGCCTTTCCGGTCCCCTCAGTCATCGCCATGTAAATTCCATAGACGATCATCAGTGGCCATACGCCCCAAGCTTGTGAGACAGGCAATATGGCAAACCCTGTATAGACGCCTGCATAGATCAGCCAGCCAACGACAATGATTCTCCAACGTCCGATTCGGTCGCTCAACGCGCCTGCTGGATACGCCAGCGCTGAATACGTCAGATTGTATGCGGCATAGGCCATCACAACCATCCACGGCGAAAATCCCATCTCTTGTGCGCGCAGCAGTAAAAACGTGTCGCTGCTATTGGCCAACGAGAACAGGACTAGAATACCCAAAACATACCAATAGGAAGCAGTCAATTTTCTATGGCCGCTACGATGGTTGGGTTCAATTTGCTTCTCAACAATTAATGCATCGGGTACTGGACTTTTAATTTCAACATCAGCCGTTGCTTCGGATTCGCGGACGAGGAATGTGAGCGCGAGCGAAGCCAACCCGAGAACCGCTCCCACCGCAAAAATCGCTCGATAAACCCATGCTGGTGTTTCGAGCGCGACGGCCGATTCGATAATCGCATTCGTAATCTGTGGAGCGCCCGTCAACCACCACAACAAAAACGCTGATAGGAGCACTCCGACCAACGCACCGGCCGTATCGAATGCGCGATGCAATCCGAACGCTTGGCCACGTTGATCTTTTGAAACAGCACTTGCAATGAGCGCATCACGCGGTGCGCCGCGAAGTCCCTTTCCAAATCGATCAAGCAATCGACCGCCAACGATAAGTGGCCATGTGGTTGAAATAGCTATTAAAGCTTTGCCCAGCACTGGCAATCCGTAACCCCAACGAATCCAAGGAATCCGCCCGCCATGGCTTCCGTTGCGGTCACTGCGAATTCCTGCGTAGGCCGACATCATCGCAACAATCAGTACCGCACCACCTTCCATGGCTCCGAGTTGCATCTTGGAAGTGCCAAGTACGCTAATGACATAGAGCGGAAGCAGTGGATAGATCATCTCGCTCGACACATCGGCGAAGAATGATACCCAACTCAGCAACCACACTTGTTTGGGTAGTGGCTTCAAGGAGTTGTCGTCTTCAATTTTGGATTGTTTCACTGCAGGTTGCTAACTAGGTTTCAATAGAGATTTTAATCTTGACTATGACATTTCAGAGCCATATCGATTGGCCAAATAGTCTCGACCGTGGTGCTGCTGCCCTCAGAACTGGTGATACAAACCGAACCGCCATGAAGCTCAACGATAGTTTTTACGATCGACAGACCCAGGCTGATCGGCACGAGCGAGGAAGAGCTGTTCGGCGACAATTAGATTCCGACTTTAGCGACAACTAGAATCCCTGAACTTACTTCTTCGATCTGTAGGCTCAGGATGTTGAATCGCTGGGCTTGGCAAGCGATTGGGCTTGCTGGTTTGCCTTGGCCTGATCCAGGCGATAACTGGAGACGTTGAATTCCATGATCACGCTGTGATGCACTAGACGGTCGATCGCTGCCGCTGTTGTCATCGGATCTTTGAATATCTGTTCCCACTTCGAAAATGGCAGGTTGCAGTTGACCAGCACACTTGTTCTCTCGTACCGTTCCGAAAGCAGTGTAAAGAGCACTTCCATCTCCTCCCGGCTCTGCTGGACATAACCCAAGTCGTCGATGATCAACGCCTTGAACCGCCCAAGCTTCGCAATCAATTGTGGTAGTCTCAATTCTCTTTTCGCTAAGAGTAGCTGTTGAACCAACATCGCACAGGGTGCAAAGCATACTGGATGGCCCTGCCGAACCAGTTGCTCTCCTAATGCGCTCAGCAGAAGTGTCTTCCCAGAACCCGGCCGACCAAAGATCAGCACGTTCTCCGTTCGCTGCAGAAACTCCCCCGTGCGAAGTTGATCCATTTGGCGACGGACCGAAATTGGGATTTTCGTCCAAACGATTTCGCTCCAAGTCTTGCCATACGCCAACTTCGATCGGCGCAGATGCCGTGCCACTCGATTTAGCGTTCGTGCCTCTCATTCTCTCATCACCAATTCGTCCAGAAATTGAGTATGCGTCCAGTTCTCCTAGACTGCAAGGTCCGCTAATTTCGTCACCCATTGACGGATCGTCGGAAGACGCAGATCCTTCAATCGGCCATCCACTTGGGCTGGCGTCCAGGGTATTGGCGAAACTTCCGCTGTCTTCATCTGTTCGTTCATCAAACACCTCCTTGCGCATTCGGCGATAGTACTTCCTGTATCCGACAAGAACCGCAAAACTGAAATCCTACCTGGATCGATCATCACAAGCCTCCATGAAAAGTGCTTGCGATCAACGTGAGCCAAACCGGACATCATTGAAATTGCAGTTTCAAACTACTGACACAAAACCAAAACGCTAGTCAAGCGGATTAGCGGTAACTCCAACCAATCACACCTCTCGGATTCTAGTTGTCGCTAGCTCAGGGATTCTAATTGTCGCTAGACAGATGTGACCGGCTTATCGTTTCCACTTGGTTGGTCAGCTCCATCGACTTCCAGTCGCTTTGAAAACGTGATCGAATCGGCACCGTATACCTAAAGCAAACTATCTAACAGCAACCGCAGTTTTCTCAATTCCTGACGCATGTCCATGCCTTCCATCGGCGTCATGTCGACACTCAACGCTTGGTCGTAACCGACTCCTTGCAGAAGCGTTATGATGCGTCCGTATTCGATTTCACCCTGTCCAACTCGTACTTGCAATTGGTCTTTTTTTGAGTCTCGCAATTGCACGTGGTAAACGTATTTAAGCAACTTTTCGTAGTTCTTATTGCGATTATTGCTGCACAAGTAGTGGCTGGGGTCCAGCGTCAAGCCTATACCTGGAACGTAGTCGCAGAGGTTTTTAACGGTGTCTGGATCTTCACTCAAACGACCGATCTGGCTCTTTAGCCCAATCCGGACCCCGCGGTCACCGGCAATTCCGACCAATTTCTGAAGATGTTCGACTTCCTGATTGAACGGGGTGCCGTGCTCACCACTTGGAATCGTCAAGGAAACGACCTTGGTCGCTTTGGCCAGATCGCAGATTTTGGCAAATCGCTCATAGTGAACCTCACCCTCTGCGGCGATCTTGACGGTATAACTGCAGATGTCCAGGCGATGCGTATCGCGCACTAAACGCAAGCATTCGTCGTATTCCTCCACGATTCTGGCCGGAGGCATTTGCGTTCCGTTGTCGTCAAATACGATTTCCACGCAGGTGAATTCCAGGTCGCTAAGTACCTCGATCACATCTGGGAACGGAAGATTAGGGAAACAATCAGTTGATGCAGCTACAAACACGACGTTAGGCACTCCTTTGGATTAGTTAACTTTTGGAATAGTCAACTTTGAGTCTCCATTATCCGCAGGAACGGCAACCTGACAACCTCGCTTTCAAAACATGTCTCCAATGGATCCACTTCAGAAATCTTTAAGTCGACTGGGCTCTCAAGCTCAGCCAACCCCCGTTTCCGAAAAAACCATTCCTCAGAGTGCCCCGCCGGTCGAAGTTGGCACTCCGTTGCAATATATCCCAGGAATCGGGCCACAACGTGTCGAGCTTTTTTACAAACTTGGCGTACGTCGCGCGACGGATTTATTGTTTTTGTTCCCCCGAAGCTATCAGGATATTGCTCCTTACCTGTCCATCACGGAACTGGAGCCAGGTTTCCGTGCGAGCGTTATCGGGCAAATCGTTGATTTGGATCAGCGTGTCAGCTTCGAGGGACGCAGCAGTGTTGGAATCTTGCTGGCTATCGACGGCGGCGGCTACGTCCGATGCGTTTGGTACAATCAACCCTTTCGAAGACAACAGTTTTTGCACGGTATGCGCGTTATCGCGACCGGAATGGCAAAGTCGACCGGTATTTCTTTCGAAATGCGGCACCCAGAAACTACGATTCTGGCTCCTGGCCAGGCGTTGCCCGAAGCGAAGCCCCTTTCCATTTATCCGCTCACCGAGGGACTTCAGCAACGCCACGTCGCAAGCGCCGTGGCTGCGGTTCTGGAGCACCTAACCGATTCTATCGATGAAGCGTTACCGGAATCGATACGGCTCTCTGCCAACCAACCCGCCGAATCCGCTGGCAACCCTACTGTCGGCGGTCCGGAAAAGGGAAAGGCACCTCTACTCGGAATTGCACAAGCACTGCGAGCGATTCATCAACCCAATACTATCGAGGAAGCAAAAGAAGCCAGGCACCGCTTCATTTTCCAAGAGCTATTCGTTTACCAGCTTGCCCTGGCCATGCGCCGCCATCGACTGCAACACGACAAACCTGCTTCAAAAATCGTTGCGACCCCCATGATTCACGCTCGCATCTTAAAGCGATTCGGGTTTGAACTCACGCGAGACCAGTTGCGAGCGATCGAAGACGTTCGCAACGATATGGCGCAGGATGTCCCCATGAATCGATTGATCCAAGGAGACGTCGGCAGTGGCAAAACTGTTATTGCGCAATACGCAATGCTTAACGCCGTTGCGAGCAAGCAACAAGCAGCACTCATGGCTCCAACGGAACTTCTGGCGCGACAGCATTTCACCCGGCTTCGCAAGCAACTCGATGGCAGCCAAGTCATGATCGAATTGCTGGTCGGTTCCATCACGCAACGTGATCGAACCGAGCTATTACAACGCATTGCCATCGGAACGGTCGATCTCGTCGTTGGCACTCAAGCGTTGTTAAGCGAACAGGTCCAATTTGAAACGTTGGGGCTAGTTGTTATCGACGAACAACACAAATTTGGCGTGCAACAGCGAGCCAATTTACGGGAGTCCAGGGTAGTTCCTCACTACTTGGTGCTATCGGCAACTCCCATTCCTCGCACCATAGCCATGACCATTTTTGGCGACCTCGACGTTTCCGTTTTGCGTGACAAACCACCTGGGCGTGCAACGGTGCACACTTACCTAGGGAGCACTGCCCAGCAAGAAAAATGGTGGGAGTTTGTCGTTAAGCAAATACACAGCGGTCGCCAAGCGTACGTGGTCACTCCTCGGGTCGAATCCGATCCGGAAGCAGAAGTGGTCGGGGCGGAACAAGTCTATCGGCAGTTGCAGGCGGGACCGCTCGCGGGACTTCGTATTGAGTTGCTACATGGCCGAATGGATGGCAACGAGAAACAAGCAAAGTTGGATGCGTTCACGGCAGGCCAGACTCAGGTCCTGGTTGCAACGACGGTTGTGGAGGTTGGCATTGACGTACCGAATGCAACCGTCATGACAATTCTGGACGCAGATCGAATGGGATTGGCACAGCTCCATCAATTGCGAGGCCGCATTTCACGCGGTAGTTTTCCTGGCTATGTATGCGTTTTTGCAAAACCCGGAGTTGCACCGGAGGAAAACGCTCGGCTGAGTGTGCTGGCCTCGACCGATGACGGTTTTCGATTGGCTGAACAGGATTTGCAAATGAGGGGACCAGGCGACTTGCTAGGTACCAAGCAAATCGGCTTGCCACCCTTGCGCATCGCCGATTTAGTTAGAGACGCGGAAGTACTTGTGCAAGCCAGGGGAATAGCTCAAAAAATCGTTGAGCAGGATCCAAACCTCGATCTGCCGGAGCACTCAATACTAAAACGCCAAGTTACACAGAGGCACGGTGCCGTGGTCACTCTCAGTGACGTGGGCTAGGATCATCGCTACGGACCCAAAGCAGTGTTGGGGTAATGCAATAGTCAAATTGCCGGGATGAGCATCTCTTTGAAGTCGAGTGTCGACTTGGTCACGGCATACATGGCGACAATCGTGATCGAAACAACCGCAATCCACAACATCGCGTCCCAAAGCTTCGATGGTGCCAAAGCCGGTTCAATTCGCCGATATCGAAAGTAAAGAGTCGTTATAGCAATCATCGGAAGAGTCGCCGCTTGCGCAAAACCGCCGACGACAGTCATCGATTTTGGATTGGCGAAAAGCAAAAAAAGCAGGAGGGCCAATATGGGGAAAAAGAGTGAAAAGCGTTGAATCCATTTGGCCCGATGCGTTACATCTTGATACCGAACGGCTCCTGTAAGACTCAGAAAATCTGCGGTCATGCGAGCGTTCCCTGCACAGGATAGATAAAGTGTTTTAAAGAGAACTGCTCCTGCTCCAATTAAGAAGACGATGCGGGTCCAATGACCAAAAGTGTCCACAAACATGTGCGATAGAGTTTCGATCATCGCTGTCCCTTTGGGATCCAATCCCTGTGGATGAAGAACCGTTGCTCCCATGAAGTAGAATGATACCGTCGAAATCGTGAAGACGACCATGCTGATCCAGGCATCGATGTACATGACTCGGATCCAACCGCGAGCTCTCCGATTCCAGTCTTGGCTGCCATCCCTGGGTCCGACATAGCGAGCGTAACCCTTTTCCAAACACCAATAGGGATAGTAAAACAATTCAGTAGCTCCGACACCGGTGATTCCGAAAACTCCGAAGGCTATGGCGATCGATTGCACGTCGGCAGTTGGGAATTGAAATTTCAAACCATCGAGAACTTCTGACCATGGGATTGGATATGCAGTCCATGGGAGCAACATCGTGGCAGATACGGTTAAGAGAGTCACCGTGATAACAATTGCGGTGGTCACAATCTCAATCCGCTTGTAGCTCCCGCTCCATAAAAGTCCGATAGCGATCAGGCATGTTAAAAACGCCCACGGCAACTCGGGTCGTCTCGCCAATGAATTCCCGATCCATGTGTCTGGATGGAGGCTTGACTCAAGACTTTGAGAAACTCCTGGAAAGGCGAGATTCAATGACTGGCCCACCGTACCGGTCATGGCACCGAGCTGGAAAACAGTCGCGAGCATCATAAACAACCACCACCAGACAAGCCAATGTGCGCCGAACCGCGGCCCGGATAACGCATTCAAAGCGCCTAAGGTTGGTTGCCCCGATGAAATCGCGTGTCTTCCAATTTCGATTTGAACAAAGACTTTGATGACGCAACTGAAAAGGATCAGCCAAAGGAAAATGAAGCCGGTCTTCGCACCTAGGGCCGTCGTCAGCAAGAGCTCTCCCGAGCCTACAATCGTACCAGCCAGAATGATCCCTGGTCCGATCATCCTCATCGCCTTAAAAAATGACTTCGGAGGCTCTTGTATGGCATCGGCGTGCATCGCATAGGGATCGTACTGCGGCTTAACTTCCTGGGGCTTAGGACGTGGCATGTGTAGAGAGGTGTTGTATTGGAGATTGAGTGTAGTAGCGAGACTCATTGTAACTTAAACAGTAGGCGGATGGCCATGCGTCTACCCTTTTCGCTGTTTCGACAGACCCAATGTCACTCGTGTAATAGCGCACCAGTCTTCATAGCAATATTATGGCTGGTTAGCTAAACTGCGAGCGCCCGGCCAATCTGCCGAACCACTATTTCTCAAAACATTTAGAATTTCCCCTGTTGGAGCGAGCCTCGATGATTGTTGGAATTCCGAAAGAGGTCAAGGAAGACGAGTACCGAGTTGCGATTCTACCGGTCGGCGTCGAGGAGTTGGTAACACGCGGTCACAAGGTATTGGTGCAAGCTAACGCTGGGATCGGTTCGGGGTTGGCCGACCACGACTATCACGAGGCGGGAGCCGAAATGTGTTCATCCGGCGAGGATATCTTCAGTCGAGCTGATTTGATCGTCAAAGTGAAGGAGCCACTACCATCGGAGTGGCCGTTTATCCGTCGCGGGCAGGCTCTGTTTACGTATTTTCATTTTGCGGCGGACCAAAAACTGACGGAGGCCATGTTGCAGTCCGGTGCGAGTTGCTTGGCCTATGAAACGTTGCGGGATACCCAAGGGCGTTTGCCATTGCTAACGCCGATGAGTGAAGTGGCTGGCCGCATGAGTATTCAGGAAGGTGCCAAGTACTTGGAGAAACCTCAGATGGGCCGAGGAATCTTGCTCGGCGGAGTACCCGGCGTCGCTCCAGCTCACATCACCATCTTGGGCGGCGGCGTGGTCGGTGCCAATGCGGCACGTATCGCGGCTGGCTTTCAAGCGGACGTCGCTGTTCTCGATATCAACTTAGATCGACTTCGCTATTTAGATGACGTCATGCCGCCTAACGTAAATGCGTTGTTCAGCGACCGGCACACCATTCGTGAGCAGCTTCGCCGCGCCGATTTAGTCATTGGCTCGATCCTTATCCCAGGGGCGAAGGCACCTTATCTCGTACGAAAAGACGACCTGAAATTGATGAAGCCAGGAAGCGTGATCATCGACGTTGCGATCGATCAAGGAGGTTGTGTAGAAACGAGCCGCCCGACGACCCACCGCGAGCCAACTTACGTCGTTGATGACGTGGTCCACTATTGTGTTACCAACATGCCAGGTGCAGTTGGGCGAACAAGCACCTTCGCACTTTGCAATGTCACATTGCCATGGATCGTTCAACTCGCGGAGAACGGAATTGACAACTGCATTGTGAACTCCAAAGCACTGAGAGACTCACTCAATATTCACAGGGGAAGCGTCACCAATCAAGCTGTTGCTGTCACTTTCGGCTTCGAGTTTGTCGCGTGAACGTCAACGTGGTATTCACTCATGGGCAAAGAAATCTCCAAGCATGCATCAACGACAAGCTGGTTTACGTGAACAATACTCCACAAAAATCGTTCACGGAGTTGAGTTTGGAGCTAGGGTAGCGAGTGCAAAAATCTTAGCGGAGACCGCCATCCCAATTGGGCAAACGAAAAAACCCTGGTTTCTCAGGGATTTACCGAGAAAAACCAGGGTTTGGGGGCAATGAGAGCGCTGGGGCTCGAACCCAGGACCCAAGGATTAAAAGTCCTTTGCTCTACCAACTGAGCTACGCTCTCATTCTCTAGAATTGCCTCAAATACGACTTTTCGTCGTACCGAGTTCTCGACTAAAGGAATACGATGATATTACCAAGGTCACCGAAATTTTGAAGGGGTTCGTTCGAATGCTTTGTTTTTTCCACTCTCCTTTCCACACAACCTACTGGGAATACACAGAGTTCGAGACGCAGTGCTTCTGGAAATTGAGATCCCAGGTTGGAACTTGGAAACCAGAAACCACAGCGGTTTTACGAGAAAGCCTGCGTTTTTGGCTATTAAAGGGCGTAGTTGCCATTGGTTTTTTATTCGCAACTTTTTCTGTTCGCAATGCTGTTGCCGGCGCAGTCGGCAGCAATTGGGTTGTCGTTGTAAACGGGCAGTCCGTTACGTCCCGAACTATCGCCAACCATTACTGCACTGCGCGAAATATCCCGGGGCGCAACGTAATCGTCCTTCGAAACGTTCCTGACTCGGACCAGATTTCTGTCGACCAGTTTCGCGAACTGATTTTGAGCCCCGTCTTGCAGGAAATCGAAACCAGAGGACTTGCAGCCCATCTACAGGGGATCGCTTACTCGGCTGATTTCCCAACCGCAATCGCGATCGGTTCCGATATCGACGCCGTCCCGAACAAGTCACCGTATCTGACTCCGGTGGGGTCCATCAATGGACTTACCTACCTATTCCGATTCGTGCAGGCCAAAAACCCAAACTACATCGGATTCGAAAGCAATCTTTACGCAGCTCGGCCGGTCAATCAATTGCTTAATGGCCTAGTCGCCCATGGTGAGCAAGCCAAGCAATTTGCCGACCTGATCTCTCAAGCCAAACACGAAGATGCGGCAATTTTGCTGGACAACGTTTACGGGACGTTGGACAAAGAGTTGGTTTTCCCGATGCAGTATCTATCGGCTCAGCAATGGGCTTTGGCAGGGGACGCCAAGCAAGCCATCCGACGCATCGAACAATCCATCCAAGGGGGGTGGCAGTATCGTAACTATCTCCTAAACGATCCTGCGTTCGTCAGCTTAGTCGGCCACAAGGACTTCATCCGAATCGCAAATCGCTGCAAAGAACTTCCCTCAGACTACTTACCGACGCGAGGTTTTGACGCAAGGACGTACTACACCTACAACACCCTTGGCAGTACCAATCCTCAGAACGGCGTTTCGTACATGTTGTCGATAGTGCTGGCAGTGACTCGCGATCTTGGAATCACTCCATTTGAAGCCAAACAGAATCTGCAATCGTCGATTCGCGCCGACTACAGTCATCCAACCGGCTCCTTTATTTTCACCAAGACGGACGACGTGCGAACCAAGACCAGGGAGCCCGGCTTTGCGATGGCGATCAGCAAGCTTCAATCGCGAGGTAGGAGAGCACGTGTCGTCGAACACGAGCTACCTCCTCGTGGCGAGGAGTGTTCCGGTGTGATGGTTGGAAGTCCTCAATTCTCATGGAACCAAAACGGAAGCAAACTATTGCCTGGTTCCATCGCCGAAAACCTCACTAGCCTTGGCGGTGCGATGACCACCCATTCCCAAACCAAAGCCACAGATTTTCTCCGATTTGGTGCTGCCGCTAGCAGTGGTGCTGTCACCGAACCTTATTCGATTCAGAACAAGTTTCCACATCCGATGGTACACGTCCACTATGTCGACGGACTGACAGCGGCTGAAGCGTTTTATAGTTCGGTCCTGTGCCCATACCAGCTTCTCATCGTAGGCGATCCTTTGTGCCAACCTTATTGCAACCCTCCGCGATTCAATATCCAAGGCGAAACCGAAGTGGTTTTAGAAGACCAACCGTTGGTCCTTTCGCTCGTACCAGAGGATTCCTCGACGGTCACGGAACCAGAGCAAATTCAGTGGCTCGTGAACGGAATTCTTCGCAGCCAAGCTCCTTTTGATCATTCGATTCGAATGCTCTTCGATAAATCTGAACCTGGTGCTCATGAAATTCGTTTGATCACCAAAGCCGCGAAGCCAATTGAGCAGCAATTCGAGCAAGTGTTTTGGGTGACCCTTGGCAACGCGAGCGACCAGATCAAATTGGAAGCTCCGAAATCTTGGGAGCTAAGTAGCGATAGGCCATTGGTAATCTCGGTTGGGCAGATTTCAGACACCAGTGAGATCAAAATCCTTCATGACTTCGAAGAGGTTGGCATCCTACCCATTGGTCAGGCATCGATCGTGATTTCGCCAATTAAAACCGGCTATGGACCTGTTCGATTGCATGCGGAACGAAAGCTTACGAACGGTCAGACGGTACGGAGCTTACCAGTGGTGGTTCAAGTGGAGCCGTAGCAAAAGCCATTTGTGGCACTGGGGCTTTTGCATGTTCTTTGTGCGTGTTTCGGAGGTATCGTGGTTGATGCGCGGTGTGAATTGATTTTTAATTCGCACACTACTTCAGTTTCGCAGGAAAAAAACAGAGTAACATCGATAGACAGGATGCGCAGGATAACGTTCTATATCCTGTAAATCTTGTCTATCGATGTGTGTTAAACTGGAACGATCTCGCCTGCGCATGGGCGAGAAACGTACCGCTTGAACGGTTGCAAAAATAAAGAGTAACGATCGCGGAGTGATCGGCCAAATTATGCAGCTCTTGTTTTGCCGAATCTGCCAGCGGCGGGAATGATGGCACGGCCAGGACGGTTAATCGCAATTTGCTCAAGTATGCTTGCGGCTACCTCGAGAGCTTGGTATCCGTGCTCGCCAGTCACCGTCACGGGATTGCCGTCTCGGATCGCAAGAACGAATTCCCTTTGTTCCAATTCGATTGCATTGGTTGGTACTGCCTTGTGCTCAACTTTTTGAAGCCAATCGACGAAGAGATTGTCTTTCACTTTAGCTCGGAGATCGGCTGGTAATTGATCTGCGAGTCTGGAACCGTCTGCCACGTCGTCTAAAGGTGACGTTTGCGAAACTGCATTCGATGCAAAATCGATATCTGTTAGACTATTGTCGGAGAACACCTGCATAGATCTTTTTTGCACCGGTGCAATTCGTGAAGCTCGCAGATTCACGATCGTACCATTGCGAAAACGAAGACATGCGGTCGCAAAGTCCTCTGTCTTGCCAAGCACGCTCCATCCGTATGCAGAAACAGAATCGATCGGCACCTTGACCACGCTGAGAATCAGATCGATGTCATGAATCATGAGGTCCATTACGATCCCGATATCGGTACTTCGCCCGGTGTAGGTTCCTTCGCGTACCGCCTCGATGTAGCGAATGGTATCATTGCGAAAATGCGATGAGGCAAGTTGCCAAGCGGGATTAAACCGCTCGACGTGCCCTACCTGAAGTGTGCAGCTGTTGGATTTTGCTAACAGGATGAGTTGCCTTGCTTCCTCAAGCGAACTCGCGATTGGCTTTTCCATCAGTACATGGATACCACGACTCAAGCACCAAGAGCCGATCTGGTGGTGGAGAAAAGTGGGGGCAGCAATGATAGCTGCATCGATTGCACCGCTCCAATCGCGGTAGTCAGCGATGGCGATCGCTTTCAATTGGGATTCAACGAATTGTCGGGAATCAGGGGACGGGTCGGCGACCCCCATGAACTCGCATGAGGAATTGGCGGCCATGAGCTTGGCATGGATGCGCCCCAAATGACCACCGCCGATCACTCCAATTCTGGGATTGAATAGATTGGTTGGATTGCGGTCTTGGTTCATGATCTGGATTTGTCGTTAGTTTGACTGTATCTAGTAGCAGGACTCAAGCGGCGTAGCCGCCGATTTAGGCCCGGGGCTAGCGCCCGCCGGTTCACGAAACAAAATCCAAAAGTGAGTGCCAAGTGGCTAGTGCTGTTGGTTCACTTAGAACGGTTGGTTTATGCGGCAGCGGAGGCGGAGCGGCGATCGCGTCCTCGACCGTGCCGTCCTAATTGCGAATCGTCGATAAATGCAAAGAGCATTTCCAGTTCAGGGGTTAGTGCTCCGTTGACCAGCAGTATCTCTCGTGCGTGCTTCACGCCTACTTTAGAACGGTAGAGCAGTTTGTGAGCTTCGCCGATCGTTCGGATGGCGGCCACAGAAAAATTCTTTCGCTTGAGAGCAACGACGTTTACGCAGCGCGGTCTAGCTGGAAATCCTTCGGCTAACATGAACGGCGGAATATCCTGGAGAACGCGAGATAGTCCGCTTACAAAACTATAGCAACCGATTGATGCAAAGTGGTGTACGGCAACACCACCGCTCAAAGTTGCATCATGTTCAACACGAACATGCCCGCCAAGCATGACGGTATTGGCCATAATGACTCTATCCTCGACAAGGCAATCATGAGCAACGTGCGAATTGGCCATGAAGTAGCAGTCACTACCGATCGACGTGATGCCTTCATCCTTTTCAGTGCCTCGATTGACGGTCACGCATTCTCGAAAGACGTTTGAATCACCTATTACAACTTGTGTTGGTGATCCTTGATACGAGAGGTCTTGAGGTTCACCGCCGATAACGCAGCCAGGGAAAAAGCGGTTGTCTCTGCCAATAATGGTGTGACCGGTCAGGGTGACGCTGTTTTCCAAACGCGTACCGCGGCCAACTTTGACGTTTGCACCAATGACGCAATGATGACCGATACGAACATCGTCATCGAGTTCGGCGCGAGGATCGACCACTGCGGTATGGGCGATTATTGTTGGCATGTAAAGGTTCCCGAACGTGTCTGATTGTTTAGGTGGTCTGTGATGAATGGGATCATGCTGCACGCCTGTTGCGGTTTGGCAACTCCGAGTCCTTTAGCTTAGAAAACGCTTCTGCGAGGGTTCCATTGAGGATGTGCCCGCTTCGATGTGCAATGATCTTTCCTTGAACTCGCAAACCGCAAAGCGACAAATCTCCGATGAGATCGAGCAGTTTGTGGCGTGAGCATTCGTCTTCAAATCTTGGTGAATTGTCGATGGGTCCGTTTGGACCAAAGACGACCAAGTCGCGATAGGTCACATGCGATGCAACCCCTTGTGACTGGAGTCCACGCGCTTCGCTTTCGGTCAAGAAAGTTCGAGCCGGAGCGATTTTCTGAGCGAACGAATCGCGTTCGAGTTTATACGTGTATGTGGATGCTGGGATCGAACTGTCAGGGCCGTAGTCCAGTTGGTATTGGAGCGTGAGGCCGGGATCGCAAGAGGGGATCGCCAGGATCCATTGGTCGTTATTTCCCACTCGCAAAGGGATCGCAAATTCGACTTCACAGGATGTGGCAGGTTGCTTTCGAAGGCCCGATCGTTCCAAGGCAACTGCGAACGCGAGTGCGCTGCCATCCATACCCGGCATTTCCGGTGCGTCGCATTCGATAACGCAATTGTCAACATCCATTGCGTAAAGAGCGGCAGCAACATGCTCCACCATTTCGACGTGACAGGAATTACCGACGAGAGTTGTTCTGAGACTGGTATCGCGACGGTTAGATGCGATGGATTGAATCTCGGGGCGGCCAGGTAGATCCACTCTACGGAAAACGATTCCAGCGTTGGGCTTACCGGGCAGGAAGGTCAAAGTGATCGGTCGGCCGGACCAATAGCCGCGACCGCTCACATGCGCCATGTGCTGTATGGTTTGTTGGAATCGAATTTGTTGCATGCGTGACGCCGAAATCCGTTTCGTGTCCGTGGAATGGTGTACAGTATGGGTTCGTCTTGAACCCAGCCTCACTTCCGGCGGAAGTGAGGAATTGAGGTTATTGCTAATGGCGAGTGAATTCAGGCCCGGGGCTAGCGCCCACCGGTTCGAGAAGTCGCAAAGTCAACATTCCAATTCTAGATGTTGATAATGTACTGGGTCTATCGTTGTGCGCGAGGATTTGCTGGCGAGTTTGTACCTGTAGCAGAGCGAGGGGCACCGCCAGCCACTGGAGTTACAGCAGGAGCTGTCGCCTTGGGCTCATCCCGATTGAGGACCGCTAGAACCATTTCCGTTACGTCAATACCAGGATTGTGAAACAGGACATCGCGTTGAATGCCGAAGTTGACCGTCTGTGGCTTTTTAGGATCCATTTCGTTTTGCTCGCGGCTATAACGAAGGACTACATCGTATTGATAGTGGGTAGCGACAAGGGCAATCGCCGTATTGATCGATTGATAGGATTTGAAAATGACGTTCGCTTGCTTTTCGGCGAACTCCTTTTCCTTGCCCATGAAATCGACTCTTAGCTTGCTCTCTTGGCTGATGAGGCTTTCTTGTTTTTGTTTGAACTGAGGAGTGTCTGCCTCGAATGTCTTGCCGATCATCTCTTGGTCGGCGAGCAAGGTCTTGCGGCGGCTTTCGATGTCTTCTTGAGCCTGGGTCATTTCAGCCTTGATCCCTTCCATTTTGGCATTCATGTTGGGATGGTTTTTCAGAATGTATCCGACATCGACCAAGGCGATGCTGGTAGGATTTTTTTGGGGACCCGCCGCTACGGGTTGAGCGGCAGAGCCGGCAGGGGCTTGGCCGAAAACGGATGGTGCGGCGAATAAGCCCATGAGAGCGATGGACGCAATTGAAATTCGAAAATGCACGTGTCAGCACTCCTTGCAAGGTGATTTGTGGGCGGTTGAGTAGGATCTCAACGGCTTGTGTGAAAAACACTCCATCGTTTTCCACGTGAGTAATGCCGACTTGGTAAGTCGCCACACTGATTCATGCAAGATTCTGACAATTCAGGAATTCCGCGTAAATAGCGATCTGGCAGTTCTATTCGGTAAGCTGGACTTTCAGTTCAATTTTTTCCGCACCGCGTTCGACTAGGATTGCTGCGACATCGCCCTTTTTTAATTTTTGCAGGATCCGATCGAGTTCTGCACGGCTTGTTGTCTCCTGCTCGTTTATTTTCAGGATTTTGTCCTCGGGCTGAATGCCTGCGTTAACGGCGATCCCACGTGATAGCACTCTTTCAACGACAACGCCGGGAACATTCAATTTCAAGCGAGCGCCCAGTTGGGTTCGACGAGGAACGTTCGCTTGGGGATTGGCTCGTCCCTTGACTTTGACAAAGGTGAGTTTGGTTGCGTCGGTCGTCAGTCGATTTGCAATCCCAGTTACCAAGTCGGTGATGCGTTCGATTCCGCCAATATTGATTTTGTCGAAATCGTCGCTTGGGCGGTGGTAGTCGTCATGCAATCCAGTAAAGAAATGCAAAACAGGGATGTTCTTTTGAAAGAACGATTGGTGGTCGCTGGGGCCCATACCTTCGGGTTGTCGCTGAATTGAGAACGCTAGTAAATCGTTGGCTTTTGTGATGATCTCATCGAATTCGGTGGCAGATCCTGTCCCGTAGACAGTCAGTTGATTATTGGTGAGCCGACCTACCATGTCCATATTGAGCATGGCGACGGTGTTCTCCAGCTCGAAACGCGGATGTTTAACGTAATAATCGCTCCCCAGAAGCCCGCGTTCTTCGCCCGAGAAAGCAATGAAAACAAGGGTACGTCTCGGTACATCTGGGCCAGATTTCCGGGCCAAGAGACTGAGTTGCCGTGCGGCTTCCAGCAAACAAACGGTACCCGATGCGTTGTCGTCCGCTCCATTGTGAACCGCGATCGTTCCTGGTGCCAAAGATCCCATACCCCCCATACCGACATGATCAAAGTGTGCACCTAGAATAATGGTTTCGTTTGCCAATGCTCCTTGGCCAGGCAGTACGCCAACCACATTCATCGAGGGTAGCTTTTTCAGTTCGACGCTCCCCTCAGCTTTCCAACCTGTCATCACGAAAGATCGTGGCTTGAGATCTTCGTCAATTTGGGATTCGATTTCGATTAACGACTTACCTGATTCTTTTAGCCAGGACTCGACATCGCTTCGTCGGACAAAAAAGGTGGGGACCTGCTCCTTGGAGAGTGCGGTTCCCGATCCCGAAACGGGAAGAACAGAATCCGGACTCGCTTTATCGGAATTTAGATCGTTTACTAAAATCAAAGCTGCAACA
Organism: Pirellula staleyi DSM 6068; assembly: GCA_945900945.1. Lineage (GTDB taxonomy): Bacteria > Planctomycetota > Planctomycetia > Pirellulales > Pirellulaceae > JBKCUI01. The sequence continues at coordinate 38,427 of CAMDKL010000015.1, read as the reverse complement.
CCATGTTTGGCTGCGTTCGATTGTTTGGCAGTAAACAACGCGAATTGACTTGGGCTGGTGCCATCGAACGGACTTTGGGGGTCGTTCATCTGTGGTTCTTTTCGAAGTACGATGACGACCTTGCCCTTGACGTCTAAGCCGGCAAAGTCATCGTATTTGAGGTCTTCTTCGTCCGCCGAGATTCCATAACCTGCAAACACGAAATCGCCCTCAAAATCACCATTCTTTCCAAGCGATTGGGGTTGAAATTGCTTGGCCAATACTAGTTCCAACCTTTCGCTTGATGGCTTGACGATGGTCAGTTTAGTGCTTTCAGGTTCGGCAAGCAGGGAGCCACCAGGCAACGTGAATTCCTGGAACGGTTTACCGTTGAATAGTTCTGTATTCAGGCCAAGCTCTTGCCAGCGGTTCGCGATGAACTCGGCGGCCATTTTCAGGCCGGGTGTTTCAGCCGCCCGACCTTGCAATTCATCGGAAGACAGGTATTTGATATCGGCCAATAGCCTGCCTTCCATTTCCGTCGTCTCAGCTGGAGTTGGTTTGTCATTTGCGACGGAAGCCATCGCCGCAGTCAAAATGAAGACGCAGATAAAGATTAGTTGAAATCGAAGGGGCGAATAAATTATTGATCGCATTTTGACGGCAAAGTCCTGGGGTGTCTAACGGAACAAAAGTTGCGATAGCTCTTTTAATGAATAGCAACAAACCCAGTTTTTTAACAGCCCAGCGAGTATTTACGTCTTTTTTCGACTTGAGGCCTGGGAATGGGACTGGCAAACGCTGCGTCTCGGAAAGTCTGGACTTGTGACGATTTTTGCATGCACGTACACTGCTTGGTTTTCCGTAGTGAACCACAATTACCGTTGCGCAAGGATTTCGGAATTCCCGAATGGGCGAATTTTCAGTCGTTTCTTTAATATTGGCGTCTCAGTTGTGCTTTACAACATTGTGGACGTTTACGCAGGAGACGGAGGGTGGACCAGCGATCATCCCGTTAATGGAGGCAATTGATCCGGAAAAGAACGCTTCGTCTGACGTCGTCGAGACCTCGGGCGAAGCAAAATCAACTAATTCAATAGCTTCTAAGAAGAATACAAGCTTGCTTGAGGATTTTTTTTCGAGCCCGCTCAACTACTTTTTGGTTCTGGTTGTATGTCTCTATATTTACCTCATGTTTGTGCAACCTCGGGGTGCACGGCAGGAAAAGAAGTTGCAGTTGGATCGCTTGAACAATTTAAAGAAGAACGATCGGGTTGTGACATCGGCCGGAATTCACGGCATTGTGTCCAACATCAACGCGGACGCGGGCACGGTAACGCTGCGCGTCGACGAAAACTCAAATGCAAAACTGACGATTGATCGAGACTCGATTCGGTCGGTTGCCAGTTGATCACAATTACCCTCAAAACTACCCTTGATAGCGAAGCCAAAAGCTTCACTGAATCCAACGCACGGACTAACTAGAAGATGTTTGGAAATTTCTTTCAGGAAATAATCGCACAAGGCTCCTCGATGGCAGGTGGCGGGCCAGCTCTAGGCGATGGGGCTGTCACGAAAGTAGATTGGTACTCGGGGTTGCTCAATCTCGGCATTATGGGAGGAGCTGTTCTGATCCCCTTTCTTTTGAGCAAGTTGCTGTCCAAAAAGCTTAAAATGCCGACGCATACGAGTGCATTTTATTGGATAATACTTTCCGTGCTTACCACCTCGCTCATCCTAGGTTTGGCCTATTTTGATCTCGGGCTCAAACTGAAATATGGCCCAGAAATCGTTGGTGGAACAAATCTAATTTATGAGATCGACCGTTCAGGCGGTGGGACTACGGGAACCAAAGTAGTCTCAAAGGATTTCATGGTTCCGCTTTCCAACCGTTTGAATCCATCGGGGACAAAGGAATACCTGATTCGCCCAATCGGCGAAGACCAAATCGAAATTGTGATTCCCCGGGTGGATGAAACGGAACTTGCGGAGATCAAGAGACAAATTACCGATTCTGGGATTTTGCAATTTCGCATCGTTGCGAATGGCAATGACCACAAAAATATTATTGATCAAGCGGTCAGTCAAGCAAATAGTACTGACCAGAATGTACGTCTGAAGCGCGACATTGTCGTGCTCGACAAGACGACCAACACCGAAAGAGTGGCTGGAATGTGGCGTACGCTTGGACGAGGAGTTGAGGTCGAAGGAGTTCGCCAGGTTACCGGCTATCAATCCGGGGACCTGATTCGCAATTCCCAAACCGGTAGGCTCATTTCGCCACCGTCGGGAGGAAAATCGAACGATTTTGAAAGATGGCTTTCAGCTCAGGGGATTACCGATGCGGACATCTTGTTAGCGACGGAGAGAGCGGGCAAGCCCTATGTCGAGGTGAACGGCAGCGACTTGACGCGTGCGAAGAAAGAAGTTTCGAAAACGGGTGGTTATGAAGTCAATTTCACGATGTCGGTTGGCGGTGGCGACAAGCTCATGAAGCTAACTGGTGCGAACTTGCCAACTGCCCAAAGCGATTTTCATCGCCGAATGGCGATCTTGCTAGATGGCCGCATTTTGTCAGCCCCTAATTTGAATTCAATCATTAGTAGCCAGGGACTCATCGAAGGTAGATTCAGTGAAAAAGAAGTCGACTTTCTCGTTAATATTTTGAATGCTGGCGCCCTTCCTGGATCCCTGAGCAAAACTCCAATTAGCGAAAACTCGGTCGGAGCCAGCATGGGGCTCGATGCAATTAATAAAGCCGGCTATGCAAGTGGATTGTCGTTGGTGGTGACAATCCTGTGCGTTCTCCTCTATTATCGCTTCTCCGGCGTAGTCGCGACTATCGCTTTGTTGCTGAATCTCGGAATGATCATGGCTTGCATCATTCTCATCAAGCAGCCGTTAACTCTTTCCGGGATCGCTGGTTTGGTTTTGTCTGTAGGCATGAGCGTTGACGCCAACGTACTCGTCTTTGAGCGAATCCGCGAGGAAACGGAGAAAAAGGCGACGCCTCGTATGGCAATTCGAAATGGATTTGATCGAGCCTGGACCACGATTTTTGACTCGAACTTGACGACATTGATTTCAGCAGTCGTCCTTTACTTTGTCGGAACAGAACAAATTAAGGGTTTTGCGATCACGCTGATCATCGGCCTGGTAATAAGTTTATTCACTGCGGTTTTCGTGACACACAAGCTGTTTGAAATCGCCGAAAAGTGGAAATTCGTTTCGCTTGGGATGTCCGACTACGTCAATACGGGTCGCAAAGCACTTTTTGGCGTTAAGGACGTTGACTTCATGAAGTATCGATTCGTTTGTTACACGGTATCGATGAGCTTGATGATCGGTGGACTCGTTTTAACTGGAATCCGGGGCCGACAGATTTTGGACATTGATTTTAATGGAGGTACATCGGTTGTTTTCACCCTTGACAAGGGAATGCCAGTTGATGAAGTGCGTGCGATTTCAAATAAGGCGTTTGCGATAGACTCCCTTGGTCTTCCTATTCAGACATCGTTAACCAACGTTGAAATGTCGGGATATGAAAAGAACACCGTTTACAAGTTGGACGTATCGATAAAGGATTCAACGGAGGTAACGTCCCGTTTGGTAAATGGATTTGCCGATAGCACAGAAGCGGGCCTGGTTACCTACGACGTGCTGGTTGAGCAAACGGCCAATCCACAATCCGATGCATGGATTTCCACGGGGCATGTGCGGTTGGTTTCATTCCAAGAGCCGATTGCAGAGGCAAAGTCAGAGGCGAAATCCGCGGTCGAAGACAAAACCGAAGCTCAAGACAAAACCGAAGCCGAAGTGAAAACGGATGCCGAAGTCAATGCGGACCCAGCAGCAGGACAAGTTCCTTCAGCAACTAAAACAGTCGCACCTGAGAGCGTGCCGGGGGATGAACCCATCATTAAGACAACGTTTGATCTCCAATTCAAAAGTGGCAAAGGCGGTACAGCGAGAATGAATGCGTTGCAAGTCTCCGAAGCACTTATTGCGGCGGCTCAGTCGATTCAAAAAACGCTGGTCCCATCCCAAATTGAAAAAACACCTAAGGACGCAACCGGTTGGACACCGGAATCTTTGGTTGGATATCCCGGTTGGCAAGTTACGCTGCCATTGGAACCGACGGCTGCAAATGCAGTGGTCGGAAAGATGAAGGAGACGTTGCGATCGCAACCGGTTTGGGAATCGGTCAGCAAAATCGAGTCTCGTGTTGCGGGCGAAATGCAACAGAGGGCCGTCGCTGGTCTACTACTAAGCATGGTATTTATTGTGGGGTACATTTGGTTCCGATTTCAGCGATTGGCTTATGGTGTTGCAGCCGTAATAGCGATTTTCCATGACGTTTTGATCACGCTGGCTTTTATTGCCGTCAGTCATTGGCTGTTTCAACCGTTTGGATTCCTCCTGATCGAGGACTTCAAGGTATCGCTTACTACCATCGCGGGCTTTTTGACGATTATCGGCTACTCGCTCAACGACACGATTGTAGTGTTTGACCGAATTCGCGAGGTAAAGGGGAAAAGTCAAAACTTGACAGATCAAATGATTAATGCGAGTGTGACTCAAACATTGAGCCGGACTTTACTAACATCCTCGACTACGATCTTTGCAATTTTGCTCATGTACATTTACGGGGGAGAAGGCATACACGGATTTGCGTACTGTCTCTTTATCGGAATCGTTTTCGGCACCTACAGTTCGATTTTCATCGCTTCACCAATCCTGATGTGGTTTGTAAAGAGGGAACAAGCTGCGAAAATCGCGACGAAAGTGAATAGCAAGCCAGCATGATTCATTGTGTCGCAACGATACAAAACTAAATTTCGCAAGCAATTAAGCATCGTGTGGAAAATAAGGGGCATAGGCTTCCAGCTTTTTTATACCCCCAAACTTTTTTGTACGACTCCCAAGAGCTTGTCTCGTGGGTGAGAGAGTTTGGGAACCAGATCGTGTCTACCCAGAATTCCTATTTTCAAAATTGCTGGCCGCCGGCGGCGGCCAGCAATTTTGAAAATAGAGGGAAGGCGGGTGGTTGGGTAATATCTGGTTACCAAACTTCGTTTCCTGCCAGGCAAGCTGGCCGGAGAGCGGTGTCAGGTGATTTGAGGGGTATAAAAAGGCTAGAAGCCTATGCCACAAAGAAGAATCGACAGTAATTTTCCGCTCGATGCTAAATCGTACCGTTCGCAAAAAATCGTTGCAAACCATCGGAGGTACGGCTATCTCCGCCGTGATTTCTCGAGGGGAATCCGCGATTTTGTCAGCGGACGGTTTTTGGGACGAATTCGATACGCTACACTAAGAAGAAGTACCGCATGTATGTCCCCTTTCCACTCAGTTGAAGGTTCTTCCTTGAAAGGAATTTGAAAATGGCTCTGGAAAATTCACAATTAGAAATTGTTGACAGCCCCAAGTCCAACTGCTGCAAACTGAACTATGCCCTGTGTGGATTGGTGTGCGGAATCGTATTAACAATCTTGTTGGTAGGTGCGTTCTGGATCGGGCGACAGACCACTATTAGCCTCGATGATCATTCATTTTGGAACGGCATACCTAGGGATCGCGTCCCCCCGGACCTTCTTTCTGCTAGTGCAACGCACGGTGGAACGAATATGGCCGCATGCACAGCGATGGTTGGCGACGATGCCGAAGGATTCTTTACATTAGATTACCTAACTGGCGACCTTAGGGGATGGGTATACTATCCAAAGCGAGCGGCGTTTGGCGGAATGTTCTATACCAATGTGCAACCGATGTTGGGGCAAAGCAAGAACCCAGAATATCTTCTAGTCAGCGGTGAAACCGTGTCCAAGCAAATCTCTGGAAACTTTAGGCTTGCACGATCGCTACTCTATGTCATCGACACGCGCACAGGCTTTTTTGCATCTTATACGGTACCTTGGAACGTCTCGCTAGAAAATTCCTCAGGCACACCTCAAGGCGGGGAAATGTTATTTGTGGGCGGCAGTCAGATTCGGGAATCCAACGCAGGCGTCAAGAAGCCGGTAGCCCCAATGCCGAACGCAGCTGCACCAGGTGGCAAAATCCCAGGTGCCGCCGATCCAGCAGCTCCCAATAATCCAGTTCCAAACAATCCAGCAAACCCAAACAATAAAATACCCAAGTAAGTGACGAGTAGATGGCAATAAGTGAATGGGTTAGCGGACGAGTATTCAAGTTCGTCCATGGAAATAATCTTGTTTATAATACCTGTTGGGAAGATCCTCGGTTGGACAGGCAAGCGCTTGAGCTAACCAATCAAGATCGCGTCTTGGTCATAACTTCGGCAGGCTGCAATGCGTTGGATTATTTATTGGCGGGCGCTGGCCATGTCTACGCAGTCGATATGAATCCGCGTCAGAATGCTTTGCTAGAACTCAAGTTGTCGGCGATCCGAAACCTTGACTACAATCGTTTTTTTCAAATGTTTGGCCAAGGATACTTGCCAAACGTGGAATCGGTCTACGCTTCGCATTTGAGGAAATCGCTTTCTCCAGCGAGTCGGAAGTATTGGGATAGATGGATTCGGTTCTTCGAAAACCCCGCTAAGTCTTTTTACTTTCGAGGAACGTCTGGTGCTTTCGCCCGGATGATTGGAATCTACATCAACAGGATTGCTCGTTGCCGTAAGGAAGTTCAAGAGATTTTGGATGCACCATCGCTAGCGGAACAGCAGGAGATCTACGCGAGAGCTCGAGGCAAGATCTGGTCCAAGACGCTACGGTTTGCCATGAATCGCGACACGACTCTTAGCATGCTTGGAGTCCCCAAGGCTCAACGCAAGCAGATTGACGAGCAGTATCCAGGCGGCATTGTGAAGTTCGTTGAGGATTCGTTGGGTGCTGTATTTTCCAAGATTCCGATTCAGGACAACTATTTTTGGCGAGTTTATATTACGGGCAGCTACACGCCAACTTGCTGTCCCGAGTATGTAAAACAAGCTAATTATGAAAAGCTTCGAGATGGATTGATTGACCAGCTAACGGTCAACACAGACTCTGTCCAAGGATTCCTCGAAAAGCACGACGGACAGGTCTCTCGGTTTGTGTTGTTGGATCACATGGACTGGTTGAGTGATCACTATTTCCCACTTCTTGAAGCTGAATGGCAAGCCATCTTCAGCCGAGCCGCACCCCACACGCGAATTCTATGGCGTTCTGGTGGTTTGCGTACTGAGTTCCTGAACGACGTCATGGTTCAGAAAAAGGGTCGATCGGTAAAATTGCCTGAACTTTTGAGTTTCAACACGGCTCTTTCCAGCAGTTTGCATCAATTGGATCGAGTGCATACCTACGGCAGCTTTTATATCGCTGACCTCATCGCTTAGGAGTTCACCATCATGCATCTTCCAGTAGGATTCCGTTTTGCTGGAGTCGTCGGCGGAATCAAGAGCCGCGTGGGTGCTCGCGATGTCACGCTCATCGTTTCGGATACTCCATGCGTTGCAGCGGGTGTGTATACGACCAACCAAATTGTGGCTGCACCGGTATTGGTGTCTCGAAGCCGAACCCCCTCGAACACTATTCGTGGCGTTGTGGTTAACAGTGGCAACGCGAATGCCTGTACGGGAACTCGCGGGCATCGCGATGCGGTCGAAATGACAAAGCATGCCGCAGCAGCTATCGATCCGACCGGCAAGCTGACCGCCGAGCAGTTTGTAGTCATGAGCACCGGCATCATCGGGCGTTTTTTGCCCATAGAAAAAATCAAAGCAGGCATTTCAGCAGCGGCAAACGAGCTGGCGTCGACGGAACAAGCGTTCTGGAATGCCTGCGATGGAATCTTGACGACGGATATCGCAAGGAAGACAACGGAGCGTCGGTTTAGTCTCGACGGCAAGGAAACGCACATCGTTGGCATGTGCAAGGGGGCGGGGATGATTGGGCCAAAGATGGCGACCATGCTGGCGATCATCATCACGGACGCACCGCTGCAACCGACACAGGCTCAGCGTCTACTTCAGTCTGCCGCCAACAAATCATTCAACTGCATTAGCGTCGAGGGACACATGAGTACGAACGACACGCTCGTGATGTTAGCTGCGCAGCCGACTTGTGCAATTCCAGCTCTACATGGTTGCAACGAAATCGAATTTGCAAAGCAGCTAAATGAGATGGCGATTGAACTGGCCAAAAAAATCCCGAATGACGGCGAGGGGGCTACGCACCTCGTCGAGATTCGGATCCAGGGTGCGAACACCGATGCCGATGCGGATGCGGTTGCCCGCAGTGTTGCATTGAGCAATCTAGTTAAGACAGCCATCACCGGAGGCGATCCGAATTGGGGTCGTATCGTGTCGGCGGCCGGCTATGCGGGGGTACCTATTCGCCCTGACCACACAGCCCTAAAGATCAACGGGTTTCCTCTTTTTGAACGAGGTGAGCCGTTATCGTTTGATGCCCAAAGAGTAAGTCATTCTATCAAGGCGAGTAAGCTTACGGAGATCGATCTTCAAGTTGGTTTGGGGCCGGGTGTTGCAACCCACTGGACAACGGATTTGAACACAGAGTATGTTCGATTCAACTCGGAATACACAACGTAGTGGTGCTGTTTTTGTTACGTGTCGTCCGTCTACCTGTTAGATAAAATTGCGTCGTATTCAGCATGCGTACCAATCTAGAACCAGAGCAAATCCGATCCATCCTGCACCGCCAAAGCACGAAAATGTAAGCCAACTCGCACAGACCAGAATCGCCCTGCTTTTTTCAGTTGCAAGGAAGGGTGCGTCATGTCTTGTCGCAAAACGGAAAAGCATCGATCGGCAAGTTCCCTTAAATCTTGTGGAAGTGCACTGTAGCAATCCCAAAATCGAGGCGATGCACGATGCCTCATAAGTCCGTGCAGCGCCCTGCGCGAAAATCTGCAAGGGCTTCATCTGCAAGCGAATCTAGGCGACCTGAGATGGCGTCGGATTCAAATTTGTTTTCCCATTTTCCTGCGTCAAATCTTGCAAACCATTCCCTGAAAAGCGAAAGTTCAGTCGAGGGAAGTTGGCGAATTGCGTCCTCAATTTCTTCAATCTTGCTCATAGTATGAATGTACACCAGGCTTTTAGCCGAAGCAACAACATTGTTTCGTCCCGATACTAAGGATGCTACCTTCCAAATCTATGACCGTAGTTTTTACAAGCTTTCCGTTCCCTATTTCTTTCCCTGACGTCTTTTCTCTTCAAAAAACTCCGTTAGCACTCGACCGCATTCAACGGCCAGCACGCCGCCTTGGACATCGCACTGGTGATTGAGTCGGGGATCGGACAAGAGTTGGAACAATGACTCGACGGCCCCGGCCTTTCGGTCGATGGCACCATAAAAAACACTCGGGATTCTCGACTGCAAAATTGCGCCCGCGCACATCGGGCATGGCTCGAGAGTTACATACAACTCGCAATCGATAAGCCGCCAAGATTTCAGTTGCGAAGCAGCTTGCGTTATAGCGATCATTTCTGCGTGTGCTGTTGGGTCTGCCAAGTTCTCGCGCTGGTTGTAGGCGGCGGCAATGATCTGATGCTTGTGAACAATAATTGCACCGACGGGAACCTCGTCTTCGGTCGCAGCTTGTTGCGCCAGTTCGATGGCTCGTCGCATAAAGTGTTCGGCCCCGAAGGGTAGCAAGGACGACGCCCCGTTGTCTTCATCTAAGAATTCCATTGATGATCCTTACCGACTTGGAGGCGTCACCGCTTTTGCGATGATTCCAGGCCGAGATGGGTTTGGTACCGAGGTTGAATCCATGATGACTGGAGGTGCAAGCTCCAGCGGCTGTGCCCCGCCATCCCAAAGCATTTGCGAATCCATAGATTCATGTCGTGCTCCGCCAGAGAAACCGTAGGCTTCGGACGTGATAGGGCCTGGATCAACCCAAATATTGTTTTCGTCCACTCGAATCGTACCCAAGTCTTGGTCTAAATTTCTGCGTTGTGCTTCGTAGAAAACCCAAACACCAAGGAATGTGTTCTGGGCTTGCAATAAGTCGGCCAACGCGGAAACACTGTCGCGAGCTGCCGTAGGTCCAGAGGCTAGGCTCAAGCTCTCTCGGATCTGCCGTAAGTCTTCGTTAATGATGATTTGCTGTGCTGCAATTCTGACTGCGTAGCGTTGCAATTCAAAGTTGTATTGGTTGTACCGAATGTTTCGCAATTCGGATCGAAGAGTTTGCCAAACAGAGTCCTCAAAACGGTAGTACGTACGTTTAGCCTGCTGGTACTCGATCAGAACTTGACGGTACTGATTTCGTTCTTGCATGCGTGTAAGTGGTGAGTCCCACTGTAAGCTGGTTCGTATCCGTCCCGTTTTCCCGCGGAGCGAAAGAGGATTGTCGGTTGCGTTGAGTAGGTCGCCGGAAAAAACCACATCGAGGCTGCTCTCTAGATTATCCGCAACCACTTCGATCGCTCGCCATGTATCCACCAGACCAGCTCGGTTATTCATCCAGTCCAAGCGATTGTTTCTTGCGATCTCAACTGCCTCTTCGGGCATAAGGTCCACAGGCGGTAGCACGACGCTTTCGATTCTCGCCCGAGCCTGCAAAACTTGAAGAGCCAATACGTCCTCCGCAAACTCTGCAAGGATACTCTGACTCGGAAGGAGAGCCTGATCTCGAAGAGTTTCAAAGAGTTTCCTCTCGTCGTTTTCGTCTCTATTGGTTAGCAATTGTGCTAGATCGGAGTCCAGTTTTTTGATTTTCGTTTCGCGATCTTGAAATCGCTTTTCCAATTTATTAACATCGTCGGTCAAGATCTCAGGCAAAAGTTTTATTTCTCCCGAATCGAGGAGCGCAATATCGAGCGACTCCGTGGGCAAGAGATTGCAAACAGTCGATCGTTCCTGAAGATAAATTTCTCTTAACCGAGCCAACTCGGCTTCTCGGGCACCGGAGACGCTTCGTAGCCTTTCGATATCTTGGCGAATCTGCGAGATATCTAAGTCTAAAAGAGTGCGGCGAACGGATTCGATATTGTCGATTCGACCGCGAATTTCGCTAACTGCTGAAGCGGTATCTTGGCTCCATTTCAAAGCGCGATACTTGTTACCGGTTCCCTCTTCAATGCGAATGCGACTCAACTCTAGAAGCTTGCCATTGCTATCGCCGATAGAATTGCGCAACTCGGCGACTTCATCCCTTCGTTCCTTCAGCTCGGAACTAAGCAAGTTGAACTGGTCCAGTATAGGATCCTTGATTTCAATGCACACGTAGGGAGGCAAGCCTAAAGTGCCTTTGAAATTGTCCATCGACTGCTCGTAGTTGAATCGCAATTGCAACAAACTAGCCTGCGATGAAATCAACGATTGGCGAGCTTGCGCGACTTGAAGCTGTTGGCTTGGAATGACATCTTGGCTCGCAGGGATAATTAGTAGTTGTTCTCTGAGAGTGTCTTCGAATCGTGCGAGATTCTCTCTCTGCCTTGCGACGTTTTCTACTGCGTTGCTGATTTGGAGTTGATTTTGCACGAGGCCTAGGAATCCGCCAACGGTAGGTACAGCACCACCGCCCCCGAATCCACCCGCGTTGTTGTTCTGGACCGTACCGACCGTACCGAAACCACCACCTAGTCCCGTAAAACCTTGCAAACCAGCTCCGCCAAACAGGCCACCTCGACGGGTTGGTCCGGGTTCTGCGGCACGCCCAACGGTGACGGTCGTATAAAAACCAGTTCGGTATCTTTCAAAAGCTCGAACGTTGTAGAGTAGTGTGCGTTCGGCCAGGGTCAACCGTTCCATGATCACGTCACGGCCAGCGCCCCTAAGCAGAGGTTGTAACAAAGTGATATCAAAGACAGTCGTAGCAGTTTGCGTGTCCGGTCCCGCCAATTGCCAAGTAATCGAGTTGGCAAATCCGGCGATGAGGGTAGCACCGTTGGTAAACTGACGTTGTAGGGCCACTCCGCGAGGTCCGCGAGAAAAGAGTCCACCGTTAACCGTCGAACGACTCTGCCCACCTCCGCCGCGTCTTAGTGATCCATCGGCCGCGTAGGATGCGCTATAGCCTGCGAATAATTGGTTTCCTAGAAAAAATCTTTCTGAACTAACATCAAGTGCTGAAAGGTAAAGTGTTTCGATCTCGGATTGATAAACAGTGTTGTGCAGGACTGCAGTCCTGACAGCCGCATCGGCATCCAGCACCAATACACCGCGTTCATCCAGCGGCAAGTACTGCCACCAAATTGGATTCTCTGCCGTGTTTGTTTTTCCATTTACGTCCCATAGTGGATATCCTTTTTTGCCATTGATAACCTTCATGTACTGGTGAGAAACATTGTCGTCTTCCGGCATCGGGGGGCGATCGGGATTGAATGGATCGAACATTCGGGATGCTCGGTCCATCTGAATACTCGGAATAGATGGTGAATATGCATCCGCGACCTTTTCGTTGATGACATTCGTGACTTCTTGATCCGCCCGGGTACGGTAGTGTGCTCGATTGCAACCGGAAGGTAGACAGACTGCGCTGGACAAAACGGCAATACAAGTCATTTGCAAGCTGCGTTTTAACACATTCCGTTTGAGAGCTTTGTCACTCATTTCAGAACCGCCACTACCTTAAAGGGAAAGTTTGGAACTCGACTTTTCCTTTTTTCGGCTTTTAACGATCCTACTGTTTAGTCCTGGAATGCCTGCCTTGCACGATTTGCGCAATTTGACTGTCTTACCAGTTTTTCGGGTTGTCTGTGTCCGGCTGAGGACAGCCGGACGTACGTGGGGGGCCTGGACGACATTGGAGGCCTAAGTGGGTAGTTCTAGGAGTTTCGCCATTCGGTGGAAATCACTGCCCGTCTCGATAAACCTCACTTTGGTCACCAGGGTTTCCGGATTCACCAACTTTTCGAAAGGCACAAACGAAATATTGAACTGACCGCCTACAGAGACCATAACTCCGTTCAGTTTTTCTTCAATCAGTGCTCGAAACGCACCCACACCAATTTGGGAACCTAGCATTACGTCAAAGGCGGTTGGGACGCAACATCTCGACTCGTATCCTAATTGCACACCGTTTATCTTGCGGCTCTTTCCTGTTTTTGTCTTATACGCCTCACTCAGCATCGTCGCCAATGCTTTACCGATCGCAATGTTCGCAATCGCGATGTGCCCGTGATCGTCCCTCGTGATGCCGTCTAAATAGGAATTGGGTAAATACTCGGCCAGACCCTCAGCAATTACGATCACTCCATAATTCCTGCCGACCCTCTCACGAGCGACCATCGTCGCGACCATTTTGTCGACAACTGCTTTGAGATTCATTACCTTTCGGATTTTTGTGGTTCCATCTGCCTGGGTGCTCGATTCCGTATTTTGAAGAGGACCAACGATGTCTTCCACGCTGAGGACCATGCTCGCATCTCCAGCGATCGAAGCTCCATAGGCTAACCAACCTGCCGATCTTCCCATGGCTTCGCATACGAAATAGGCCTGAGCTGCTGCCGCATCCCTATTCAAGTTTCGAATCTCATTTGCAAGTGTTTCGGCAGCGCTAAAGTAACCAAAGGTGAAATCGATTCCCTCGTAGTCGTTGTCGATGGTCTTAGGCAAATGGATAACCGGCATTCGAACGTGGTCGGCCGGCAGTGTGTCCTGGTACAGTTTCATTTTGTTCGCTGTCTTGAGCGTGTCATCCCCGCCGATGCTGATAAGTGCATCCACGTCCAAGGATCTTAAAGCCAAATAAACTCGATGCAACGGTGCCGATTTTTCAGCATCGAAGAGATGCTCAGGGCTCGAAACACCTTTGCCTGGGTTTGAACGCGCCGTACCGATCATAATCCCAGGCTCGGTTCGAGCGAATTCCAGCCTGTTGAGAGTTAAGTTCAGGTACTGCTGGCCCTCGATCAGCGGCTTCGTTGATTCAAAGTCAATCAAATTTGAATAACCATGCTTGATACCGAAAACCTCAACACCAGCATTCAACAAGGTGAATGCGGCTGATGAAATTACGGAATTTGCTGCCGGTGCCGGACCACCTGCAAACAATATCGCTACTCTTTGGATAGCCGTCATGAATGGTGCTCTTCAATAATGAAATTTTCGGGAATCAAAAGGAAAGACAGGCGATTGTAGCGAAGCTCCTCAGAATGTCCAACGCTCAGGCAGGCTGGGCAATTTGAGGGAGCTGTTCTTAATGTTCGGTTTATGCGTCAATAAAATCCAAGTTGCGCCCTCTACCCGGCATGATGATTGAATCGCAGGTACCAAAAATACCGATTGTAACGCCTGTTATGTTCATTCCGAACACAACAACCTTCGTTGAGATTTGGAGTCGAGATGTCGGAGACCCTAGAATTGAAAACAGCAAGAAAGTGCTCCGGCAATGCATTCTATCGACTGTTAATTCCTTCCTGGTTTTCAATGGCCCTTTGGCTAGGACTCACGCCAAGTGTGAATCAATCGACTTCTTTTGCGCAGTTTCAAGGTGGAGACTTGCCTGCTTCTCCATGGTCAAAGAATGCGGACACCCGGCAAGTCAATGCGAAGAGCGTTGGAGACAGCAGTTCCAAGGAGCGGTTGCGTCAACCAAGGACGCTGGTTCAGCCGGTTCGTTCTGGTCAGCCGGCAGGGCCGGAAGAACGCCATTCTGTCGAACGTCCACCCAAGGAATTGTCCCGTCCGGCCCCAGTCACACTCATGGGACCCATGATGTCTTCGACCGCCTTGCCATGGCTCGCGTTGACCCAGAAAATGCCGATCGAAACCAAATCCGATTGGCACCGCGTGCAGGCAGGCGGTCTGATTCTTAACGAAGAAATCCAGCTCCCTGCAGAAAGGTTGGAGATTGGCTCGGGTTCGTCTCGGGAGCAAATGGACGCAAGAGGCAATCGCATGATTGGCCCAGGATTGCCTGATAGAGAGAGCACTGCTGCGGTTCATCTGCTGGCACAACGCGTCAGTCACGAACGGTTATCAGACCCAGTGACCTCGCAATCGCTTGCTCCGGAAATTCTTGAGTCGCTGCCTGGTTGGCAATCTGTTGAACGCGAACTAAAGCAAAGACTGGAGCGATGCGACTCATTGCTAAAACGAGGTGCAGTTCTAAGCGCTAGGGAAGAAGCGAGCCAAGGTCTACTCCGACTCTACCGTACCATGGATTTGCATCGAGGAAGCATGTTCAGTGAGTCGTTCTTCGAGAAAGCCCTGATTGCGATTAGAGAGGAGGCGGATTTCCAAAAGTACCTTGGAGGATCGGGAGTTCAGTCGATCGTCGACAACCATACCACCGACGTCCTCAAAAACAGGACCCTGGAATTAACTTCGCCGGAAATGGCAGCCATGCATTATCGTTTGTTTGCCCGTTACCAATTGGTTGCTGCATCCGATGGACATCCCTGGGCAGCCGACCTGCTCTACGCCTATGGAAGGACGCTTGAAAAAGATGCGGAGCTCAATCCGGATCGTGCAGTCATGTTCAGAAACCAAGCTGTCGTTCTCTATCAAGCCGCTACGCAAACGAAGCCAACGCAAAGCGAAGCAGCCAACCAGTTGGGTTTCGTACTCATTCACTTGGACAGAATAGATGACGCATACACTGCGCTTGCGGCTTCCATCCAGATTAAACCAAACGCAAACGCATGGAACAACCTGGCGGAGGTTTTTCGACAACGGGGTTCCGTTGCGGACGCAGAATATGCTTCACAGCAGGCCACCGCTTTAATCGCTGGAAATCCCCAATTCAGTCCTGAGAATCCGGAAATTACGGAAGTGGATCCAGCCTTGTTTGCAAAGTATAGTCCCATGCCGTTAATGGGATCCTCTTTGCAAAACTTTTCCTATAACAATGTGCCGACGAGCGTTTCCAACGGCAGCGGTTCCAATGTTCGCAATGCATCTTCCGGCAAAAGTCTGTTCTCAAAGATCCTAAGATAATGACTCCTAAATTCAAAATAGACATTTTGTGCAAGCAGTGCTTGGTCTCGGCAGCTTGGTGCGTTATTGCAGGCTCCTCGTCCAAAAACTCTTTAAATGCCCAATATGCCAACCCACCATCACAGCACGTACAAGCTTCCTCGTCGCATTGCAACGCGGTCTGTTTAACACCCCCTGTTGCAGTGCAGATGTGCCCTCCTCAGCAACCTACTGGCGTAACATCGTGGAATTGTAAGCCATGCATTACCGGCATCGATTGCGCACTAGATCCGTACGGTGAAAAGCGATGGTGCGACGCTCAATCCATTGATTTTCAGCCACTTTGGCACGGAGAGTATATTGGACCAGTTCGATTGCCTTCGCTCTTAGAGTATCGAGTTCGTATCAATGACGTAGTCACGTTTACCTACATTCCAAATCGACAGAAGACGATTGAGGAGTACAAGTTGATGGTAGGCGATGAGGTTAGCTTGGATTCCCTTTCAGACGCGAGCATTAGGCAAGTAAAAGTCCCGGTTCAACCAGATGGTACCGTTATTGTGCCGCTGCTTAAGAATCCTATGCCAGCATCGGGCAAGACGATTCAGAACTTACGCAAAGACCTCGAGGTCGCTTATAAGCAATACATTGTCGCTCCAGCCATCGACATCCTGCCAGTCAAGGTAAATACTGCGGTTGAGGATTTGAAAACAGCTGTGAACGGGCCATTCGCAGCGGGTGGTACAGCATTCGAAACAACCGTCAATCAAGATGGTAAGATTCAACTGATTGGGCTAGGAAGCGTATTGGTTCTGGGTATGACTCTGGATGAAATCAAACGCGAAATCAATCTTCGATACCGTGAGAAATATGTTGGGATCGATATTGAACCTCGCTTGACCAGGACGGCTAGCCACGTTTGTTTTGTTTTCGGTGAAGTAGTCAAGCCTGGTCGAATTGACATGGACCGACCCACGACTGTCACACAGATTTTGGCCCAAGCCGAGGGTACAAAACTAGGGGCAAATACTCGACAAATTGTTGTTTTTCGACGAGCGGAAGATTGGCGGCTCATCTCCACCATTCTCGACCTTCGTGGAGCTCATATTGGAAAACGGCCCAATCCATCGGATGAAATCTGGCTTCGCGATGGCGACCTGATCATCGTTCCACCCAGGCCGATCAAGGTCTTTAATAATGGCGTGCAGCAGTTCTTACAGATGGTTTGTATAGACTAGTGCCATTCCAAGGAATCACGATTCAGCCACAATAGCGTTCAGCCACAATAGTACAGATCAAGTGTTTACGCGATAACCTGTTCCCACTCTAGCCATTTGAATCCATGAGTTCCAAATACGAAGTCATTCGAGTCGAAGATCGCCGCCAAAAACGCGAATTCATGGATTTTATTTGGAAATTGCATAAGCATGATCCGAATTGGATTCCACCACTTCGTATGAACCAAGAGGAACTTGTCGGATTCCGACGGCATCCGTTTTATGAGAACGCAAAGTGCAGAACGTTTATTGTCCGAAAGGATGGCGAAGTAGTCGGCCGAATAGCTGCCATTATCAATCATGGTCACAACAAATGCTTCGGAGAAAAAAGGGGCTTCTTTGGTTTCTTCGATTGTATCGACGATCAGCACGCGGCCAATCTTCTGCTAATGGAGGCGAGTCGGTATTTGAAAAGCGAGGGGATGGACGATGTTCGTGGACCATGCAATCCTTCGCTGAATTACGAACTAGGAACGCTGGTTGATGGATTCGATACACCACCGACGTTCATGATGACTTACAACTGGCCCTATTACGACAAGTTGATCACGGGCTTTGGTTTCGAAAAAACACAAGATCTCTATGCTTATGACGCCAATCTGGAGATGCTTAAGACAATTGATCCCAAGCTAAAGTTCGTTATCGAAGAAGTAAAACGTCGTTTTAACGTCACGGTACGAGCTGCGAACAAAAAGAAATTTGGCGACGAAGTCAAACTGTTCTTGAAAATTTACAACCAAGCTTTGCAGGGAACTTGGGGCTTTGTCCCTTTGAGCGATGCGGAATGCCATGGTCTTGGCGCATCCTTGAAATTGCTTATCGATCCTGCTTTGACCTCGTTTGTTGAAGTGGAAGGAAAGACGGTTGCAGTTGGAATATGTTTACCAGACTACAACCCATTGATCAAAAAAATAAACGGTAGACTATTTCCTTTCGGGTTTTTGACTCTCCTTTTGGGACGTCGAAAAATAAAAAAGGTTCGCGCCATGAGTACCAACGTTGTTCCCGAGTACCAGCGATGGGGGCTTGGTCTGGTCGTCCTGGAAAGGATGTTACCGGATTGCATAGCCAAAGGGATAACGGATACGGAGTTTTCCTGGGTTCTCGAAAGCAATCACCTTTCTAGGGGTTCGCTCGAAAGAGCAGGAACGACGAGAGCCAAAACCTACCGTCTTTACGATCGTACGCTTAGTGATATTCCGACATAGATATTCAACACGAGCGACGTACTGCATCTTATGGATGGGTCCTTGCTCCTGTGCCGTCTCAATCGGGCTTTGCTATATTGCATTGATTGTTGAGCATTCCAGCTGAATTTACTACTAAAGTTCCAAAGGTACAGGGATGACATGAAAGATACACTTGCAGTGATCTTGGCTGGTGGAAAAGGAACACGCCTGGAACCGTTGACGAGGGATCGAGCCAAACCGGCAGTACCGTTTGGTGGAAATTATCGAATCATCGACTTCGTACTATCCAACTGCCTCAACAGTGGATTGCGAAAGATGCTCGTTCTAACACAGTACAAAGCGATGAGCCTCGACCGTCACATCAACCTAGGATGGCGAGATTTTTTTTGCCGCGAGCTTGACGAGTTCATCGAAATCGTTCCTCCTCAGCAGCGGATCGATGAAAACTGGTATCAGGGAACCGCCGATGCTGTCTATCAAAATATTTACGCCATCGAAAAGGAACGTCCCAAGTATCTTGTCGTTCTAGCGGGTGATCACATCTACAAGATGAACTACCACTCCATGATTCAACACCACAAGGACATGCAAGCCGACCTGACCATCGGAGCGCTCCGAGTGAATTGCGAGGATGCAAAGGAATTCGGGGTAATGCAAGTCGACTCGGACCAACGAATCGTTGGTTTTCAGGAAAAGCCTGCCCACCCACGGACTATCCCAAATGATCCAGGGCACGCATTAGCATCTATGGGCATCTATGTATTTAATACCAGGTTCTTGTTCGAGCAATTGTGTCACGATGCTAACGACCCAAAGAGTCACCATGACTTCGGAAAAAATATCATTCCGTCAATAATCGATCGACACCGCGTATTTGCTTTTCCTTTCAAAGATGAAAACCGAAAGCGAGACGCCTATTGGCGCGATGTTGGCACTCTTGATGCGTTTTACGAAGCGAACATGGATCTCGTAGGTATTGATCCACTATTGAACCTTTATGACGAAAGTTGGCCGATCCGCACTCAACAAAAGAACTTACCGCCACCGAAGTTTGTTTTCGGATCGCGAGGCGATGGCGACCGTTGCGGTCTGGCGTTGGACTCGATTGTATGCGCTGGCACCATCGTCAGCGGAGGCAGAGTGGAACGGAGCATTCTGGGTCCATGTGTTCGAGTCAACTCCTTTGCACAAGTGTCCGATAGCATTCTGTTCGAAGGTGTAGAGGTCGGTCGACGTGCAAAAATCCGAAACGCGATCATTGACAAGGGCGTTTGTATTCCGGCTGGTTTTGAAATCGGTTTTGACCTAGAGTTAGACCGAAAAAGGGGATTTACGATATCACAGAACGGAATTGTGACTGTCGCCAAAACGGAAGACCTGTCGACGTTTCTAAAGCAATCCAACTCGAGCGCCTACCATGCGGACAAAGGGATGAACGGTTTGACAGGGAATCACCAGTTTAGCCGGGTCTCAGAATCCGTTCGAGAGGAAACCAAGGAATGAATACAACGCCAATACTGTATTTGTTGATGGGTTTGCTTTTCGGAACCACCCTACTGGCCGCCGGAATCGCCTTGCGCTCTTGGATGGGAAAACGTCTTGCTTCGCCCGGTATCGGCCAGTCTCTATTGGAGCAGCAACAAATGGTCGCTGCACTCCGAAACATGGCGAGTTGGACCAACGATTTCGCTGGCGATTTCACTCGCTACCAGTCCACCATGGAATCCCTTACACGGGATGCCGCCGACAACAAAAAAGTACAAACCAAAGAAGAAGTAAAGCGATTGCTTGATCGGATCGTCGACGCAAATAGTCATCTGCAAACTCGTTTGGAGTCTGCTGAAGAAAAATTGGAAATGCAAACCAAACAGTTGGCTGGTTACTTGACCGAAGCCCGAACGGACGGACTAACAGGACTCGCGAACCGTAAAGCCTTTGATCAAAAGATGGACGAATGTTTCGCAAAATGGCAGCAGATAAAGCACCCGTTCACTCTAGCCCTGATCGACATTGATCATTTTAAAAAGGTCAATGATACGTATGGCCACCCCGCGGGCGATGCCGTGCTTAAAGAAATATCTGTCCGCATCCGTGAACTGACTAGTCAATCGATGCTGGTTGCCCGATATGGTGGCGAGGAATTCGCAATCATATTTGATGGCGAGGTGCAGCATGCAGCCGACGTTATGGAAGGACTCCGACAAACGATCGCGAGTAAATCAATAGTCGCTGAGGGGCATACGATTTCAATCACGATCAGTTCCGGAGTCGCTCGAATCATGAGTGATGAGCGGATTGGAAAACTGGTTCGCCGTTCCGATGAAGCTCTCTATAGCGCAAAAATAGGAGGTAGGAATCGCGTCTTCGTGCACAATGGAGTTCTATGTGAGTCCTTTGGGGGATTGGGAAATGGAACAGTCGTTGTAAAATCCGGTGACGCGATAGCAACCGAAATTCCGCCGACTTCGAATGAACTCGAACACCGAGTCCTTGCTCGACTAGATCGATTGATCTCTCAAGAAGCAACCCTAAAAGAATAGAGGCGAGTGCCATTGTGGTTGAGCACTCCTGGTCTAGAATAATTTGCCTTCGGAGCAACGAATGGCTTCTCGTATTGCAATTACATCTTGTGCAGCGGTCGATGCGGATGACGAGAGATTGGTGAGGTGTCCCATTTTACGCCCCTGCCTTGCACTGCTCTTGCCATAGAGATGCAGGTACGTTGCATGGCTCTGCATGGCCTTTTCGAAATGCGGGGAACCGTCCGCCCAAACATCGCCCAGCAAATTGGCCATGGCGGCTGGTTGGATGAGCGATGTGTCACCCAGCGGCAGATTGCAAATTGCCCGAACTTGCTGTTCAAATTGACTGGTTCGACAAGCTTCAATCGTCAAGTGTCCCGAATTGTGCGTGCGAGGCGCTATTTCGTTGATCATGATTTCTCCTCCGCTGCAAACAAAAAACTCGACGCACAAAACACCCTCCAATTGAAGTGAGTCCGCGACGGACAATGCGATCGCTTCGGCCTTTGCAGCTACATCGAGCAGTGCAGGCTCAGCCGGACACGTCGTCACGTCGAGGATATGATCGGAGTGCGAGTTAGTAAACATGGGATAGACTGCGGTAACACCCGAAGCGGTTCGAGCAACGATGACCGAGACCTCGGCAATGAAAGAGATCCACTTTTCAGCAATCAAAGGTTCCGGTCCCAACAATTCGATTGCGACTTTCGCTTCGGTCGCATTGGCGACTCGGCGCTGACCTTTACCGTCGTAACCCCAATTGACTGTTTTAAGAACCAGCGGCCAACCAAGAACTGAGGCGGCCCGTGGAATATCGTCGATCGTGCGGATTTCATGAAACGGCGTTACTGGAAACCCGGCTCCCTCGAGCGTTCTTTTTTCATGGAGTCGGTGTTGTGCTACAGCCAAAACGTGCACTCCTGGTCGAACCAGCGTTACCTCGGCGGCTCTTGATACCGCTTCGAGTGCAATGTTTTCAAACTCAAGCGTGATCACGTCCACCCGTTCAGCAAACTGACGAACCGCTTTTGGATCCAGGTAGTCGCCGTGAATGGTTTCCTGTGCAACTTGCCCGGCCGGGCTATCAAGCTCGTCCGTAAATACTACGACTCGATAGCCAAGCCTCTGAGCTGCATGGGTAAACATTCGTCCAAGCTGCCCACCGCCAAAGACTCCTAAAGTAGAACCGGGGGCAATAATTCGAAGTCTGGGATCCATAAGAACAATTCAAATGTAGCGTTGGGAACTTAAAGCAAATTCTGATTGTCCAGGACCGTTTGCGTTTGGTTGGCCATGTAATCGTCCATTTTTTTACGGAGTGCAAGGTCGCCGAGCGCAAGAATTCTGGCAGCGAGAAGGCCCGCATTTTTTGCTCCAGCAACGCCGATCGCGAGCGTACCAACAGGAATTCCACCAGGCATTTGAACGATGCTCAGCAACGAATCGAGCCCTTGCAAAGAGCGGCCTTGGACAGGGACTCCGAGAACGGGCAGCGGCGTGCAAGCGGCAACCATGCCAGGCAAATGGGCCGCACCACCCGCCCCTGCAATAATCACATGAACTCCACGCGATTGAGCTGTCGAAGCATACTCGACCATAAAATGCGGCGTTCGATGCGCCGAGACTACTTTGGCTTCAAAGGGGATTTGAAATTCCGCTAGGACTTTGCAGGCTTCCTGCATGGTTTCCCAATCGGACTGGGAACCCATAATGACTCCCACTCGGACCTCGGATTTTCTTAGGTTTTCGTCAGTCATTTGCCTATATATCCGTTGCGGATCCTCTTCGATTTCGTTTCTACGATTACTTTTCCAATTTTGCGATTTCGTCAACCGGTGGGCGCTAGCCCCGGGCCTGATGTGGATTGTAACTGCAATTTCAAATTAATTTTTCGCCTGATTGCTTTCTCGACCAGATTGACAGCGCATTACCGAACGATCTACACTTCGTTAGACGTAGAAATGAGTTTCGTACCTATTTGGGAGATTGTAGTTATGAAGAATACATGGATCGCAGGTTTGTTGGCGTTTGTAGCCGCATTCGCAGCCGTTAGCATTGCAGCTGATGCCAAGGTTGATTTCAGCAAGCTCAAGTGCTTGATTGCAGACAAAGCAGCCGTTGAAGACAAGTCTAGCGACTGGAAAGATAGCAAAGTTTACTTTTGCTGTGGAAATTGCCTGAAGAAGTTTGATGGCGACAAGAAGGCCTTCGCATCGAAAGCCAATCATCAACTGATCGCGACAAAGCAAGTGGAACAAAAGCTTTGCCCAATGTCCGGTAAGGATTTGAACAAAGAATTTTCGGTCGAGTTCAAGGGAGCGACGATCGGATTCTGCTGCACAAATTGCAAGGGCGCAGCAGACAAAATGTCCGATGACGACAAGTTGGCAAAGTTGTTTGGCGAAGACGCCTACGCAAAGGCCAAATTTGCTAAAGTCGAAAAGAAGTAATTGTGCCATGGTGGTCACTGCCATGATCGCTAGACAAAGGCTCGTTTTGGTGCCCCAACCATTCTCGGTTGCGGCACCTACTTTGAACTGGAATTCTATGCGAAAATCAGTGGTCTTATCGGTTGTCGTGGTTACTCTTTCCACGGCCTTTTTCGCGACCGATGTTCGTGCAGATGCTTTTACTAAACTAGAACTGAAAAAACTTGAAGCGGTGCACCGTGCCACTGAGGCCTTAAAGCCTGAATGGACGGCGCTGCCTCGGGTGGAGCCTTATTACGAACATCGCGCGAATCTGCATGTCCACTCACACTGGTCCCACGATAGTCGGGGATCGCTAGACGAGATCGTGTCGGCTGCCAAGGCCACTGGGACCAGCGTACTGTTGTTCAATGAACATCCTGCCGATCACTACGATTTCTATACAGACGGCCATCAAGGAATACGTGACGGTGTATTACTCATTCCTGGAGCCGAGTCGCAGGGTTTCCTAGCGTTTCCAACGATGAGCCTCAAGGGCTTGAAAGCACCGACACCAACGGATTTCTCAGATTTAGTCCGTAGTCGCGGAGGACTCCTGTTTGTTTCGCACCTCGAGGAGCGAATGGATTGGAACATTCAAGGCATCACAGGCGTGGAAATCTACAACACCCATGCGGACTTCAAGGATGAAAAGAAAATGATCGATGCGATGCGCAATCCACTGTGGTTGTTGAAAGCGTCCTCGATGGTACACAAATATCCCCAAGAATCGTTTTCCGCACTTCAAGACTATCCCGGTGACTACTTGAAACGTTGGGACGAACTCTGCGCAATCGCACCGCATACCGGCGTGTCTGCGAACGATGCGCACCAGAACGTCGGCATGGTCGCGCGTTGGGTCGAAGGGGACAATGCGAGAATCGAAGACCCACTTGGCAAGTTGTTGATCGAACTGCCTTTGGCTGCAATTCCAGGCAGCAATGCGTTACGAAACGGTAAACAGGTCGGCGATGAGTTGTTCCGGTTGCAGTTGGATCCTTATGAAAATAGTCTGCGGCATGTTGGCACGCACTTGCTGCTAACCGAGTTCAGCGAAAAGGCCGTGCGTGAATCGCTCGAATCGGGGCGAGCGTTCGTGGCCTTTGATTGGCTCGCGGATTCTACAGGCTTCGATTTCGCAGCCCTCGCTAGCGGGCAGCGTTATGAAATGGGTAGCCAACTGGCTTTTTCAAACGGATTAAGCCTTCAGGGGCACGCACCGCTTTCTGTCCAATGGCGGCTGCTGCACAATGGAAAACTTGTCGAGGAGTGCACCGGCCGAACCATTCGGTTCCCCGTTTCCAAGCCAGGAAATTACCGAG
This sequence comes from Pirellula staleyi DSM 6068, assembly GCA_945900945.1. GTDB lineage: Bacteria > Planctomycetota > Planctomycetia > Pirellulales > Pirellulaceae > JBKCUI01. The sequence goes on along the minus strand of CAMDKL010000015.1, from coordinate 13,827 downwards.
CCGAAGCTTGGCTCGACATCGACGGCGAGCGTATGCTCTGGATCCTCTCCAACCCATTGTACATCGCGCCCTGACGTACCTTCACTTCCGCTCCTTTGCGGTTCCGTGAACCGGCGGGCCCTAGCCCCGGGCCACCCTTGCGAAGCAATATCGCTTGCGATGCAAGCTTTGCAAGCCCTGGGCCCGAATGCGTTGGCTATTCGTATACGACCCCACCCGCACCCAAGCTGTGTAGACTGTGTAGATAGTTGGACCCAACCGTCCAATCTGCGTTGCATCCGAGAAGCCCAGGCTAGCGCCCACCGGTTCAAGGTGAGTGCCGGCGGGCGTCCCTATAAACCTCCTTCCCAACGGCCTCTCTCGTGAACCTCAACACTCCATTCCAATGGTTGCTCACACTCATCCTATTTCTCTTTCCGAACGGATTCGGAGGCAAAGGTTTTGCTGCGGAGCCGATCTTCATGGCTGGAGCTGCAAAGCGTGACATCACTCCGCATGAGCCAGTGCCTATGTGGGGGTATGGCGAACGGCATGCCCAGCTAAGCAACGGCACCCTCGATCCGCTCCAAGCGTCGGTGGTTGTTATCCAAGCGGGCGGTCGCAAGCTCGCCATCGTCGGTCTCGATCTCGGTCGCTCACCCTCGGAGCGTTCGCTCCAAAGCATCCGCGATCGCATCAAATCCGAAGCCGGCATCGAGCATTCGTTTATCGCAGGATCGCACACGCATCACGGACCAGTGCTGGAACTGAGTGACGAAAAGGGCAAAGGAAAAGGCCGGTTCGACGCGGCGATCCGCTACTACCAGCAGCTCGAGGACGCCATCGTCGCGGCCGTTGTTGAAGCCGACAAATCACTCGTGCCAGCGAAGTTAGCGACGGGTGCAAAAGACATCGATGGATTCAATCGCAACCGTCACACCAAACTGCTACCACCGCCCGTGGACCGCTCCCTTACCGTCCTGCGACTCGATGTCGCTGCCACTGGGAAACCGATCGCGGTCCTCGTCAATTTCACTGGCCACCCAACGAGCATTTCGGCAAAGACGCTCGAATTTTCAGCCGACTACGTTGGGGCGATGAAGACGACGGTCGAGAAGGAGTTTGGTGGCACTGCCATCTTTATGCAAGGCGCCTCGGGAGACCTCTCCATTAACAAAGGCACGCGTGGCGATCACGTAGAGTTCGGCCAAGCGCTTGGTCGCGAAGTAGTGAAGCTCGCATTAACTCTGCAACCTGTCTTGGTCGATAAGCCTTCGCTGGAAGTGAAAGAAGAACGATTTCAATTCGAGTCGCGCACCGACTTGAGCAATCCGATGGTTCGACTCGCTTATTCGGTGGCGTTCTTTCCAGAATTGGTCGCGAATTTTATAGAGGAATATGCTGACGGTGTTCGCCCTCGGCTAACGGTGGCACTGCTCAACGGAGACATCGCGCTCGTCGGCGTGTCTGGAGAGTTTTTCTGCCAGCATGCCATTCGGTTGCGAGAGCGGACTCGGAATGGACAACTCTTCTTCTTTGGCTATTGCAACGGCTATCACCAATACTTCCCAACTATTGAGGGTGCGGCGGAGGGCGGCTATGGTGCGGATAACCAAGTTGCACCTGCCGCCGTGGGTGCGGGCGAACAGTTAATGAACACGGCACTCATCTGGTTATTTCAAATGCAGGGCAAATTGAAGTGAAACGCGATTGGGAAAGCCCGTAACCATTCGCTGTGTTAGCCGCGATTGAAATTAACTAAGAGTTCGATGGCCCTTCATTTACGGGCACTAGCATAATTCGAGTTTTGTGTAGATTAGCATATTGACAACGGCGACAAATCTTACTTACGATAGGTTCAGGTCGAATTCAGCTGCATCTTTTTGTGTTTTACTTTAATAATGCGAGACAGTTATGAAACGAATTCAGAGGGGTTTTACGCTAGTTGAACTACTAGTGGTGATAGCCATCATTGGCATTTTGGTTGCGATCCTGTTGCCCGCCGTACAGGCAGCTCGCGAGGCGGCCCGTAAAATGAGTTGTGGTAACAATCTGAAACAACTGGCGCTCAGTTTTCATAGTTACGAGAGCAATTTCAAAAAGGTTCCTCGTTTGGCGAGCCATGTCATTCTTCCAAATCCAATTGGGGTTCAGGATTCGAATTGGTATGGTTATTCGGCACATACCATGATTCTTCCGTATATAGAACAAAAGAGCATTTTTGATCAGTTTGGCTTTCGAGAATCGCATTTCAATACGACTCCGCTACCGGTTTTTCTCGGGTCGAATACGATAGCGCAGATGCCTGCTCTCTATAACTCTCACAGAAAGATTCCCGCTTTCCTATGCCCTTCAGACCTTTCATTCCCAGCAACTTCCGATCCCCAACCCGTTACAGGTTGGGAGCGAGGCGATATCGGTTGGAATAATTACGGATGTAGCGAGGGATCCAACACGGGTTACGACGGTGGTGTTAACCTCCTTAATCCCGGTCCTACTAGCATCGTTGTACCTTTTCTGGCGAGTGATCAGAACGGTTTTTTCAAAAGGAACAAGGAAACAGCTTTTTCTGACATTATTGATGGGCTCACCAACACGATTATGATGGCCGAATTCAACAAAGGTGACAACAACCCTTTCACTTTCACGATTGTCGGCGGGGACTTTGTTTACGGTGTTCCCTTACCTAGCGGCTGGCGTCATCAATTCCCGACCCAAGCGATGATTGAAACATATGGCCAAACTTGTCTTGGCTCCAATGGAACGAACCATAGAAGTGTGGCAGGTTGGCGTTGGGTAGCACCTGGATTCTATAATACGGCTATCAATACGATCGCACCACCTAATTGGCGATTACCTGCCTGCATGCCTTGTGTTGGATGTGGCCAAGGGGAATCGGGTGGTATATTTCCGTCTCGTAGCCGACATTCCGGCGGTTCACAACATGCGATGGGTGACGGTTCGATACAGTTCGTCTCGAATGGTATAAACCTAATTACCTATCAGGGGCTCGGTAGTGCGAAGAATGGCGACACTGCTACTCTAGAATAAAAGTTGTCCCGTTTCTCGAGGGTACAACGTACTGTTTTGCATACCCACTCGGCCTTTCGGGGCTGTGTGGCTTGACTGTTTCTATGATGATGGAGTAATCGAATGAACTTACACAGGTACAGCGTTATTGCGGTTGTGACATTGAGTCTTGCCGTTTCAGGATGCGGCACGGGACCGGTTGAAGAAAAAATTGCTGTTCCGGCGTCTAGTATTGTCGAAAGTGCGAGGAAAACTCTTGAAATCTACGAGAAAACGGGCACCTTGGGGAGTGGAATTACAAGCCTGGAATCAGACATCCATTTCATCAAAGATTCCAATCGAGCGAAGGGGGAAGAGCTATTGAGAATATGCAATGAACTGAAGCTGTTGACCGCTCGCGATGAGATTAAGAAAAAGGCTACGGAGATGCTTGGCAAGTTGTAGTGACGGCATCGCTTTCTTCTGGCATCCAGTTGCTTCCAACTGGCCAAAACGGTTCCGACAAGATGCTCTCCGCAGAAGCGTTTCTAGCAGCGGAGTGGCGGTATCCAAATGGCGCTCACTTTGCGATTTCGTGAACCGGTGGGCGCTAGCCCCGGGCACGAATTCGCTAGCGAAGCCGCTTCAAGGTACTTTCGGGCTGCGGTGAAATCACAGAGTTCCGTCTCAATGATCCCAAGTTCTGAAGCGGCAACAAATCGTTCTGGAATTTCATCTGTTCGCCTGGCAACTTCTAGATTTTGAGATTTGTCGTTCGACTTCATTCATTCAGTAGATTAGAAACGGGAGACTTGCCATGAAATGAAAAACGCAATTGAACGACGTGTTTTGTACCCTCGCGAGCTTGTTGGCGTCTTTTGGTACCCGAGTCTATGTTGCTGGATCTGTGTTTGTTGACACGGAACTTTTCACTTTTGTGACAAAGCTCTTTAGGCCTGTCGCATGAGTAGGTACTGGAACCGGATGGCTTACAGGATTCGGGGGTAGCAATTCCATGGAGTGTCGTTGCAGTCGATGGGTTTGATATGTCAGCACACTCGCTCTATTCGACAGAGCGTCGGGTACGCTTCGTGGAAGCGAAACGACCGATTTTGTAGATTGTTCGCTCCGTCTTCGATCTCGCTTTTTGCTCTTTCCCGTCTTCTTGGTGTTCACGACGTCTGGGGCCACCAAGTTCGCAGCCCCAATGGTTTCGCGGTCTGCAATCTTCCTCGCATTGCTCTCTGACATTTTCGTCGTCGGAGCACGCGTTGGCCTCGATTCTATTTGTAGGAATGCCGATTGTGAACAGGTTTGGCTTTTCCGCCAATAAAGCGACAGGCCGAAATTAGATCCTCGTTCCCAAGCTATATCAATTTGATTCGTGGTTGTATTGGACAGCTCGCCACATTCGGCCTCTTTAAAATAGTGCGGCTGCGATCAAGTCTGCAATCGTTCCTGGATTGCCGCGATGCTCGGCGTCTCGCATATACGCATCGATACTTTGCCAGGACGCTTCGTACTCCTCACTTCCATACGGTCCAGAGGATAACACTTCGCCAGCAAGTGATTGCACTTGTTTCGCAAAGACCAAGCCTTGTTTTCGAGTGATAAGACTGTCTACTCTCTCAGACAGTACTTCCATTTGCACACATCGAATCGCATCCAGTTTTGCTAATCCAATCGCTTGTTTGATTTTAATGCGCCGCCAGATCTCAAATACTAACGCAAAATCACTCACATATTGAAGAGCGATATCGTCCCAAGCGGAAGCGAGCCGCATCGCATCGAGGACATTCTTTGGAGCCAGTTCTCGGACATCCATCGATTGGGAGTCGCCAAGACCGCCCGGCTTGGCGATCCGAATCGCCTCGTAAATATCGCGAGAATCGTCTTGCGTTAAGGTTGACAGGGTCTCGTTCAGATAGTCGTGCAGTGATTCGTTTTTGTGGTTTTTTTCAAAACTGCGATGCGTTGCCGCTGCGAGCGGTGCCATGAGGAGTATGGTGCCTAGACTTGTGTTCGTACCAACAGCATCCATCATTGCTCGAACCGAATGCAATACGATTTGACCAACGGGTTGTCCGATGCAATGGTCTATTCTTTCGCCGATTGCTTTCGCTGCGACCACAAAGTGACGGTGGTTCAAGTTTTCAAACGAAGCTTGCGGATGCACATTGCCCGCTTTCCGTGCCGAACACTCCGTCTCGATGGCAAATTGAACTCGAAGGCCGACAGAGTCGAGTTTAGAAGTCACGTGGACGGCTGTCCGTGAACGAGCTTTTCAAGCTCTTCTAAAACCTCCGTCGGTGCTTCTTCCATGACATAGTGACCGACATCGCTCAACTCGCGTCGCGAAGCACTTGGCCAAGCGAGATTCATTCGCTCCATGCATTCCGGCCGGAAGCACCAGTCTCGCATTCCCCATACAAATCGGATGGGCAGTCCGCTCAATTTTGGCAAAGCCAATTCCAGTTGCGTTAGAACATTCCAAGTGGGATGTTTTGGCGACATTGGAATATCCTGTACAAATCCATCGATTGCAACGCGATTGCGAGGCGAATCGTAGGGTGCAAGCAAACCGTCGCGAGCGTTGTTGCTCAGTTTCGGCAATCGATCGATTGCCATGACGCTCGCCGCTCGAGCGAATGCGTTTAGATAGCAGATTGCCCATGAGCCAAAATAGGGTATTCGACACGCAGCGATACGGCGTGGAATATAGGGAGGTGGAAATGCAGCAGTATTAAGTACCATTAAACTACGAAACCGATCGGTTTGTTCGACAGCCGCTCCTAAGCCAATCGCCCCACCCCAATCGTGTACGACCATTGTGATATTTTGCAAATTGAGCACTTCGATCAATCGAACCAGGTTGGCTGTATGCTGAGCCAGCGAATAGCGGTATCGCTGCGGCTTGTCGCTTAGTCCACATCCAATGTGATCGACAGCAACGACTCGACATGGTTCGGAAAATCCCGAGACTGAAAATCGCGAGACGATCGATCGATAGTAAAAAGACCATGTTGGATTGCCGTGAACACATAAGATCGTTGCGGCAGAATCCTTTTTCGGACCCTCGTCGATATAGTGCATGCGGACACCTGGCTCAAGTTCAAGAAAACGAGACACGAAGGGATACTCGACTCGCCAGCCGTTTGCATCAGTGGATAATCTCATCCGATATTATGTGCCCGCTTTCGCCTTGCTCGTGGTTTCAACGCTATTTCGAATATCAGCGAAGGTTCGCAGGTCATAGTTCAATCCGACGTAGTCCAACAAGCGACACAGTCCTCGAAGTGCAACGCCGAATCCATCTGGGCCGCTGAAGCCACCAAATTGACCACCACCCTTGACATGCGGTTCCAGGTCCAAGAACAGACCGGGGATACCTCGTTTGGTAAGTTTGATTAGCAATGGAGAGTAATCGCGTTTGACGTCCCGGAAAATAGCCTCGTGCCCCGAATCACCTTGGTCGGCTGGTACAAAGCTCTTGAGCGATTCCTCATCCACGTGCGTCGAGCGAGTCGTCGGCCGTTGGTAGTCTTTTACATGAAGCCATCCCATCCCTTCCTTCATCGCCGTGTACTCCTCGTACACCTGTTCGGTCGACATTCCTTGACAAACAAGATTGGCTCCGTCAAAAATCAGCAGCATGGCGGGATCCGCTACACCGTCGTAGAGTTTCTTAAGTAGCTTGCCTGTTTGTCCGATCAAATTGGCTTCGACCTCGAGTCCAAACGTGAGACCATGGGAATCGCACACGCGGGCAATTTTTCCAAGCTGATCGATCGCTTGGCTGAGATGCCCCTCCGGTTCTGTTCCACGCGGATGATAGAACGAGAAGCCTCGAATGAGTTTACAACCAAAAGTATTAGCCAGATCGCATGCCCGAAGCACGTCCTTTTTTAAGTATTCTTGGAATGGCACATAGCGGTTCGAAGTTCCATCTTCAACATCCAGCAATTTCACTTTACCGATCGGGGAACCCAGTGAAGAAACGCAAAGTCCATATTCCGCTTGTAAGGCCAAGATGCGTTCTATCGACTCGGGAGCCAGCAGCATTGCATTTTGGATGCCGGCACCTGCATCAATAAACCTCAAAGTGTAGTAGCGAAGCCCTAACGCTGCAAAGGCACAGAATTGTTGTTCTGCGGTTTTTTGGTTCGCTGCCTCGTCGGCAAAGCCACTTAGCAAAACAGGTTTTGATGTGTTTGAGTTCGTTTCTATTGACATGTTACTTTGCCTTTTCGTGCGTTACAGTAATGACAGAAGTGATACCGCCACGTGCGCCCCAGCGGCTTTCAAGCGTGACGCTGCGTGGTTTTACGATCGAGACGAAATCATCTAGGATTCGATTTGTCACGTTCTCGTAGAAGATTCCCTCATTGCGGAATTTTTGCAAATAGTACTTGAGGCTTTTCAATTCCACACATTTCGCGTCTGGCACATAGCGAAAAATCAGGGTGCCAAAGTCCGGTTGACCTGTCTTTGGGCACATGGAAGTAAACTCTGGGCATTCGATCTCGATACGGTATTCACGCTCTGGATACGAGTTGTCAAAACACTCAAGTTGATCTTGGAACGGTGTGCCAGGCACAGGAAATTCTCCTCAGGGAAACAGCAAGTCAGGATTCGCTTGGAATCGGTTTTTGTGTATTCTGATGATTCGGCACTAGATTAACAGTGCATTTTGCCATTGGAACGGCAGATTGATTGGTCAAACCACGCGAATTCGAGGCCAGCGTGATCCGGATCTCAGAAATTTTTCACAGCGTCCAGGGGGAAGGCCGATTTACAGGAACCCCTAGCGTGTTTATCCGCACAAGCGGTTGCAATCTGCGATGCTGGTTTTGCGATACTCGCTACGCCTCTTGGGAACCTGAGGGGGACTCCTGGAGTGTCGATGATATTGTTGCAGCCGCCACGAAATGGACCACGCAACATATTGTAATAACGGGCGGTGAGCCGATGATTTATGAGGAGCTTCGTGAACTTTGCGAAACGCTTCACCTCTACCAAAAGCACATCACGATCGAAACCGCAGGGACCATTCATCGAGATATTCCATGCGATCTTTGGTCTATTAGTCCTAAGTTGAGTAATTCAACTCCGATCGGTTACGCATCGGACGAGTGGGTTAAGCAACATGACGAGCGCCGCCAACGGCCAGATGTTGTAAAAAGCTTGATGGAACAAGGGGAATACCAACTCAAGTTTGTGGTTGGTTCCATTCTCGACGCCGAGGAAGTGCTTGAATACCTGAAAGAGTTGAGCCCGTGGGATCGCGACCGTGTCATGTTGATGCCGCGCGGAACAACGGCCAAGGAATTAAAATTGCAGTCCACATGGCTGACTTCGTGGTGTCGAGATCACGATTTACGACTGTGCGATCGCTCGCACATCTATTGGTTTGGAAATCGTAGAGGGACGTAGTTCAACGATCTTGGGACGATCGACCAGACTCTTGCCTCGGTTTATCGGCCCTGGCTTGCAATTGGTTCAGCCGCATACGGATTGATGACTTCGACAGTGCGTCCAACGCGTGGCGGCGATATTGCGACAGGTTCACCAATAGCATTGGTCCCTTGAACCTTTGGGCCGGGCAATGAGTCGACGTGCGGATTTAACACCGTTCGAGTTCGGACCGGTGTCTCTTTAGGGACAGGATGATAATCGGATGCCCCACGCAATTGAGGGAACGACGCATACGGGCTATCACCGAAGGGTCGTTCAAACCGCTTTCCGTAGTAGACTGGTGGAAAAACAGAAAAATAAGGTGGTGTAGGCAGACGATTTCGGAAACTATTTTGGTTTCCCAATATATAGCCGAACTGGAAAGCGTACGGATCCTGAGCATGTGCCGACGGGCAAACGCAACCCAATGCGACGACGGCAGTGAACGAAAAAATCAATTTTGAAAACATGTTTTACCCTGTGATGGCTAGTCCCCCGACCAATTCCACGCTAGTTGGATTCAAGGTGGGATCAAGAGATTTCCATCTTTATTCGAGGTTAGATTCCGTGGCCGATAGGGTTGGAAAGGCCAATGTACGGTTTGGATAGCAAAACCTGCATGTTTTCGGCTAGAATAATTGACTTGTTCAGGGCGATCGCTCAAATCCTATGTAGTAATCCTGCCAAAACCGACCCTTCTAACCAACGCTAGAAACATGCATCAACCCAATTTCAATCGTCGCGATTTTTTAAATACTTCGGTTTCGGCAGGCGTCGTTGCTGGACTTGCTCAAGGCGGCTACTTTTCGGCATCAACACAGGCCAATGAAAACAGGAAGCTCGGTGTTGCTTTGGTAGGACTTGGTAGCCTGAGCACCAACCAAATCGCGCCTGCGTTCCAAAAGTCAGCTCGCTGCAAGCTTGCAGCGATCGTAACCGGCACGCCCGAAAAAGAAAAAAGCTGGTCGGACAAGTATGGAATTGGTCGCGATCATATCTACAACTACAACAGCTTTGACAAGTTAGCATCCGACGACTCGGTAGACTTGGTCTACATTGTTCTTCCGAACAGCATGCATGCAGAATACACGATTCGCGCGGCCAAGGCTGGGAAGCATGTCTTGTGCGAAAAACCTATGGCGAATTCCGCTGCGGACTGCCGGGACATGATCTCTGCTTGCCAAGCGGCGAATCGGAAACTTGCGATCGGCTACCGATGTCAATACGAACCACATCACTTGAAGTGCATGGAGATGTCTCGCAGCAAAGAGCTTGGGGCAATCAAGATGATCGAAGCAGGGTTTGCATTCAAAATTGGCGATCCGAAGCAGTGGCGACTCAACAAAAAATTGGCTGGTGGTGGAGCACTTATGGACGTTGGTGTTTATGCTCTTCAGGCCTGCCGTCACTTGACCGGAGAGGAGCCTGCGGTTATTACCGCTCAAGAAACCAAAACAGATGCGGTTAAGTTCGCGGAGGTCGATGAGTCCATTACATGGCTCATGCAATTCCCGTCCGGTGTGTTGGCCTACTGTAGTACCAGCTACAACTTCAACGGATTGAATCGATTCAACGCTTTCACTGAAAACGGCTTCGTTCGAATGGATCCAGCGTTCAGCTATAGCGGCAATCGTATGGAAACCTCCAAGGGCAAAGTCGAATTCGATGCGCCAGATCAGTTTGCAAACGAAATGGACGCATTCGCTAAGTGTATTTTGGAAAATAAACCTTCTAAAGTATCCGGTGAAGAAGGGCTTAAAGATTTGCTCGCTGTCGAAGCTATTTACAAATCGATCGAGACGCGGACGAGTGTGAAAGTTGTTGCGTAAAAATTTGGCGATGCTGCTTCTCATTGTGACCACGGGCCATTGAACTATGCCTATTCGCGATTCCAACGAGGCCGTTGAGGGATCAACGCGAAAACCAACTCAAATGCTCCGAATGAGCCCGGATCAGGCGATTCAAAATGAATCGGATCCGGAAGTCCGGTTGTATCCGACGATTGGCTACTCCATCGCTGAGGGTTCGCTTTGGCGTATTCAAATTCAGGGTAGGATTTCGCGGTCCACACCTGTCACTTTTGGAAAGCGTTTAATGTTGCGTGGCTTAATTCGCGCCCTCAACGTTTCCACGCAAGTCGCTGAGGGGGATCTGTTTCGGCAACGAGTGGGTGGGTTCATTGCCGCTCCCGTCGCTGGGTCCCGTGTTCAACTCGAACTTGCAGGACAGCATTACGTTTTGCGGCGAAAATCCAAAGCCAGCGGACTGTTTTATTGTAGGCTGGATATTCCTACAAAACAGATGCAGAGCTTTCGGACGTATGGTGCTTTACCACAGCAAAATGATAGCCGTGATTTGGATTGCATCCAGAAATGGGATATTGGGTTCGGACAAATCAGCAGTCAGGTTTTTCTAGCAGAACGACGCGGGGTTAGCGTTATCACCGACATTGACGACACCATTAAGCTAACTGAGGTAAACAGTCGAAGACGCATGTTGCTAAGAACGTTTGCTGAGCCTTTTGAGCCCATTGCGGGAATGGCGAGTACGTATCAAAGATGGGCCGAACAAGGAGCATTGTTTCACTATGTCAGTAGCAGTCCTTGGCAAATCTACGACGCAGTAAACCAATTCCTGATCGACGAAAACTTTCCGCTTGGCAGCATGCATCTGAAGTGGTTTCGATTGCGAGATGAGATTTTCAAGCGTTGGCAAATTATTCGCCGAAAAAGTAAAGGCGGCGTAATCCGAAACTTGATCAAACGTCTTCCAGAAAGGACCTTTGTTCTGGTAGGAGATAGCGGTGAACGCGATCCAGAAATATACGCCAAGCTGGCGTCGAAATTCCCCTCTCAGGTTGCTCGTATATGTATTCGGCAAATCGATGCAAGTCCGTTGGACACAGTTCGATTAAATAAGATCTATCGTCGATACGGAATGACGGTACCGATCCAGGTGTTCGCCAATCCGGTTCAGCTCGGCGACGTGGCGATACCGTGATGCAATTGTTTGGAGGCCGATTATTGAAAACGGCTTCTCGGATCAACTCATAAAGTTAGATGCAGCGTTTTGCTTGCTAACACTAATGTGTGCAAGTACCAGTCTTGACCTGGACTCCGCGAACTTCGTATACTCCCCGACTTACGCAGCTCTCTCCAACCAGATTTGATCCGAAGCCACGATGGCTATCGGCTGGTGAGAATCAATCGTGGGCGACCCAATACTGTCCCACATTTTCATGAGGAAAACAAATGCGTTCTTCCAACCAAAATGGCCCTCAAAATCGCCTCCAACATCTCCTTCGACGTTCCCTTAGACTTGCGTTAGCCTTGCCGCTCGTTGTGACATTCGCGACCACCGACGCTTGGGCGCAGCAGGATCGGGCCCTAGGCAAACAGCAACCCAACCAAAAAAGCGTACCGGCTTCCACCGCCTCTTCCCCAAGAAAAATCTCCGACGACGCAAATATAGGGCCTAGCGTTGTCGCAACCGTCAACGGCAATCCGATCTCGCTGGATGAACTCGCAGCCCAATGCAAGCTTCGGTTCGGTGAAGATATCCTTGAAGATCTTGTGAATAAAACCTTGATCTTGCAAGCCTGCCAATCACAGAAAATTTCGGTCACACAGAAAGAGGTCGATGATGAAATCTCGCGGACTGCGGGCAAATTTCAGCTGTCGACACCCATGTATCTTAAGCTCATTCAGGATGAGCGAGGTATCGCTCCAGAACAGTATGCATCGGATATTATTTGGCCGATGCTAGCTCTGCGAGGACTTTCCAAGAATCAAATTCAAATAACGCCGCAAGAGATCGACCTCGCTTTTCAAAGTGAATTTGGCGCAAAGGTCCAAGTTCGCATGATCGCGTGTAGAGACGCCCAAAAATTGGCCCAGTTGCAAAAGGAAGCGACAGCCAACCCAGACAGTTTCAAAACTCTCGCAAAAAATCATAGCGAAGATCCAAGTAGCGCCAGCGTCGAAGGACTCTTGCCACCCATTCGCCGCAACAGCGGTGACGACGAACTCGAGACGATTGCATTCGGCTTGCAACCCAATCAGGTTTCACGGGTATTCCCTGCGGGCGAAATGAGTGTCATTCTCCAATGCGTTCGCCACTTGCCGCCAGCCAATCCGCCCAGCGCTCAGATGCAAGAGATCCAGAATCGAATCAAGCTTGAATTGGAGGACCAGAAACTCCGTGGAACGGCAGAGACTGTCTACAAATCTCTTCGCGAAAAGGCCGAGGTAACGCTTGTTCACAACAAGCCTGAGTTAGCAGCTCAGTATCCAGGAGTTGCGGCCATCGTCAATCGCCAGAGTATCCCCATGCAGAGGTTTGACCAGGCATGCATCAAGCGACATGGTGTTCAAATTCTGGAAGGCGAAATCAATCGCAAGCTGATCGAAGGAGCATTAAACAACGCCAGATTGCAAGTCACTCAGGCCGACGTCGATGCGGAAATGACGCGAGCGGCTGACTACTTCGGTTTCATCAACCAAGATGGAACCCCCAACATTCAAGAGTGGATGAAGAGTGTCTTAACGGAGGATGGAGTCACCTTCGAAATTTACGTGCATGACGCAATTTGGCCAACTGTCGCGCTCAAAAAACTAGTTGCAGGCAAGGCACAAGTCACCGAAGAAGACCTTAAAAAGGGCTTTGAATCCAATTACGGACCACGTGCTGAAGTGCTGGCTGTGGTGTTAAGCAATCAACGCACCTCGCAGGAGGTCTGGGAACTTGCTCGAAACAACAAGTCGGAACAGTTTTTTGGTGAACTTGCCCATCAATATTCGGTAGAACCAAGTTCCAAAAGTAATTTTGGCAAGGTACCGCCACTACGAAAGCACGGCGGTCAGCCAAATCTTGAGAAAGCGGCGTTCGACCTAAAGCCAGGCGATATCTCAGGGATCATCGAGGTCAATGGCCAATACGTGATCCTCAAGAGCCAAGGGCTTACAACGCCAGTTGTTCAAGATTTCAACGCGGTCAAGGGGGAGCTAACCAAGGACATTCTTGAAAAGAAGCAACGCATTGCGATGGACAATCATCTGTCGACATTGATTGCCGATGCTCAGATCTCGAATTTCTTAACCAACAAGACTCGGATCGGGGCCGCAGAAACAAAGGCAGCGCTCGAAGTTCTTGAACAAGATGGATCGCAAAAGACTCAGCCTCGCCAATCGCGTTAAGCCAAATCGGTGATTTTCGTCACACGGCTAGCCCGAATTATTCATTAGCGATTTCGGTGATAGCCCAGTTACTCATTTTGCGATTTCGTGAACCGGTGGGCGCTAGCCTGGGGTGTTAAAAAACTGGTATTGACATGAAATTTTGGATGGGACATTTTATTCCAGAGCAATCGACGTTTGGAAGCCGAAT
>CAMDKL010000014.1 GCA_945900945.1 Pirellula staleyi DSM 6068 | reverse complement strand
GACCGGCAATCTGGGTAGGACAGTCGATTCACGCGAGAAAACTAAGCGTCAAATCATTCTTATGAGTGGCAGCCATCAAGAAACTTCCGCGTGAACCGACTGTCCCACCCAGAAGTGGGTTCGTTGGTACGTTTTTATTGGCCGGTTGCCTAATGCGAAAAATCCAACGCGCTGATGCGGAGCTATATCAAGCGCTTTTTACCCACAGATTCTGCGGACGAGCCTAAACGTCTAGCTGAGCGCGCCCAAGGCGGCAGCGCCAATTCGACCCTGGCTGTCGTGAACGCTCACCAAATGCACACAGCAATCGCGTCTGGCATTCTATCGGGAATAATTTGGCCGGCGTATGGCCAGCTCCAGAAATCGTTGGGACAACTGTTCTACAATATTGCCTTATTGATCGCGATAGACCTGTGTGCTTTCTTCCTTGATGACCGCACTTGGCCGCAGATTACTCTTGAGCTGAGCTCGGAGCACGTGGGTTCCCTCTCGGGAATGCCGGACTACGATTCGAATCGTTTGTTGGTCTTTGGATTTCATTTGTGCGATCGGCGAGAACTGAATTGCACGCTGTGTGACTTGATAGTTTACTGGTGCATCCACTTGTTCTACGTTGGCACCGTCTGGCAGATCGATTAGTAGCTGCACGTCGTTGTCGACTCGCGTGCCTGTGTTTGCAATTTTGACTACATAGGTCGTTTTGCCATCGGTTTCGATTGGATCGTTGTCGTCTTCGATGGAAAAAGCGAGTTCGCTTTGGCCTTCGACACGAACTGGCTTTTCTACGGCTTCCGCTCGAATCGAATCGGCGGTCGCATGCATTCGCAGAACGAAATCACCTTCTTCAACGGGTAGAACCGTTACTTTGGTAGCGGCAGTCTGGCCAGCTGCCAATTCCGCCAACTGCCACATGACGGCGTGTTGGTTTGGAATGTACTCGCCCCGATTCTCAGCTGAGTTAAATTGCAACCCGCTAGCCAAGTAAACGATCAAGTCGACGTTGGTTGCAATAGCCGTGCCTGTGTTGGTAATGCTCGCAGTGTAGGTTGCTTGACGTTCTAAATATCGCAATCTAGGTCCTTCCACTCCGATTTGGAGCTTTGGGGATATGACTTCAATGGGCGAACTGGACTCGTTGGCGATGGAGTTTTCGGCGATTACTCGAAGGATATTTGCCACTTTGCCAGCGGTTACCGCTGTCAATTCAATACTGAATTTTTGGGATTCGCCAGGTGCAAGATCGCCAACGGATAGCTCAAGTACTTTTGCCCCCGAGGCGTGACGCATATTTTGAGGAACGTCCTCTTCCAATCGAACACCACGTGCAGTGCCCGTCCCTGTGTTCGATACGTCGATCATAATTTTGACATTGTCACCTCCGAGAACGAGTGGCTCAAGCAACTGCTTGACCAACAATTTGGGTTGGGTGCTGATGGTTCGAACGGAGGCTTGAGCCGCAAAATTGACGCTGGCGACGGAACCGATTTCACCTTCTGATTCGGGTACTAATTCGATGGTCAGCATTTGCTCAGCCCCGGCTTGCATTTCGCCAAGTTTCCAGCTCAGACCATTTGGTCCATTCGGTTGGGCTTGAGGACTCGTCCGAAGTAGCTTTGCTCCTTTGGGAACGGCGTCCACGACATGGACATCGAATGCGGTTGCGTTGCCGACATTGCGGACCAGGACGGTGAAGGTGGCTGGAATGCCTACTTGGACTTCGTTGGGCGCACGCTTTTGGATTTCCAAGCTCGGATTTTGAGATCCCTCCAATTGTCGCACTCCTGGTGCCGCGCTGGAAAACCCTACCAACTTTGGTGTTGCCGTTGAGTTTGAAGAAAGGCTTGATGTCCCGTCGATTGTCGGGGAAGAATAGGGTAATGAGGGCAAGGATTGGGAACCAGGTAAATCAGATTGAGTAGTCACTCCGAAAGATGCAACAGGCTGAGGTAAATCCGGAGTAGCCACTGTCGTTAGCTTTGGCTTGGGAAAAGCTGGGTTAGACGGTTCCGCGGGCAGGTTATTTTCGGAGCCAATCGATGAGCTTGGCAGGCTGTTGTGCTGCTGCTGGTTGTTGCCAATCGATTGAGTTCCAAAATCGTTAGCAGTCGAAGTAGGCATGTTGGGTAGGTTGTTTGGCATGACCGGCAAAGTGTTTGGCAGATTTGCGTTTAAATTTTCCATCGCGTTTGGAAAGGATGGACTTGAGCTTGGGGTGAGGAATGAGTTGAGCGCACTCAGGGGTGGCGGTTCCGCAAGTCGTCCTGGGGAGTTGGATTTGCGAGTAATGCCACGATTATCGTTCGGATTCGCAGGCGAAACGCTCTCTCCAGAATAAGAAGTCAACGATGCGTTAGTCGAGGGACGAGACGACGGAAGTGGTGAGTCATTGCCTCGTACGATGGGAACAGGTGGCCAATTGTTGGATTGGGAAAACTCGTTGCCGAGTCCATCCAAACTGCTGCCAGAGATAGGTTGTGCCGGTTGGTTTGCGTAGGGAAGTTCGTTTTCGATAGAAGAAATCTCGCTTACGCGGGCGTCACGTTGCGCGATGGCTACTGCCAGAATGACGAGTACACCTGATAGAACTATTGCTGCGGCTGCATAAACGAATCGCTTCATGTACCTGACATCCTTGCCGGGTTGCCACTGAAAGATTGGGATAGAACGTTCAATTGGGAGGTCATATCAAAAATCCTGCTGGGGCGGGAAGCCCAATCAATAGCAATTGATGGGATGGGAAAACCGAGCTAGAATCCTCTTTTTGGCAGGGCTGCTGTTTAACGAAACACCAGCATTTAAATTTGCATGTACACTTTTTTTGCGACGGTTGTTTACGGCAACTGAAATCTTATGAGCGATTTGTGCGACTTCGGCCTGATCGGCCTAGCTGTAATGGGTGAGAATCTTGCTCTTAATGTTGAGAGTCGAGGTTACCGCGTCGCGGTTTTCAATCGCTCTGTCGACAAAGTAGACAGTCTAATGAAGGGACGTGCCAATGGCAAAAACTTCGTTGGTTGCCATTCTATCATTGAAATGATCAAGAGTCTCAAGCGTCCTCGCATAGTCATGATGCTAGTCAAGGCTGGCCCTGCTGTGGATGATTTGATCGAGCAAGTGCTCCCGCACCTTGAACCGGGCGACATCATCATTGACGGTGGCAACACGCATTTTGCAGATACGGAACGACGAACGAAGTACATCGAAAGCAAGGGCCTGTTGTTCGTTGGAGCGGGTGTATCCGGTGGCGAAGAGGGGGCACTGAAAGGCCCTAGTCTCATGCCTGGTGGGAGCAAGGCGGCTTGGGAAACCATCAAACCGATTTTTCAATCGATCGCTGCCAAAGTCGGACCAAACAATGACATCCCCTGTTGCGAATGGGTTGGTCCTCGTGGTGCGGGCCACTACGTCAAGATGGTCCACAATGGCATCGAGTATGGTGACATGCAATTGATCTGCGAAGCTTACTTTCTATTGAAGGAAGCGGCAGGGCTTTCCAACGATGAGCTTTATGATGTCTTTTCGGATTGGAATAAGGGGGAATTGCAAAGTTACCTGATCGAAATATCTAGGGATATTTTCAGCGCTAAAGATGATCAGGGTCGAGACGGATTTCTCGTCGACAAGATTCTCGACGTAGCCGGGGCCAAGGGAACGGGGAAGTGGATGAGTCAACTCGCTCTGGATCTTGGAGTGCCATCGACGCTGGTAACAACTGCGGTCTATGCACGATCATTGTCATCGATCAAAGAGGCTCGCGTTCGCGCGAGCAAGATATTGCCATCACCTGCCGCATCTCACAATATCCACTTCGACGCTGCTGTCAAAAAGCTCGTCGGGGACAAAAAAGCGTTTGTAGAGGCAGTACGACAAGCACTGTATGCGTCGAAGATCTGCTCTTATGCTCAAGGCTTTGTCCAATTGCAGGAAGCCAGCAAGGAGCATCATTGGGACTTGAACTATGGCGATTGCGCTTTGCTGTGGCGAGGTGGCTGCATTATCCGAGCTCAATTCCTCGACCGGATCAAGGAAGCGTTTGATGTGCAACCCGATCTGGAAAATCTTTTGCTATACCCTTATTTCAAACAAGCGATTGAAAAGGCTCAGGAGTCGTGGCGTGCGGCTGTTATGGCAGCAACTCACTTGGGACTTCCCGCTCCAGCGTTTACTGCCGCGTTGGCTTACTATGACAGCTACCGCTTGGCTCGTTTGCCATCGAATCTGTTACAAGCTCAGAGGGATTACTTCGGAGCGCATACTTACCAGCGAACAGACATGCCTGGAACATTTCACAGCGAGTGGCTCGATCTGCGTAAGAAACCTTCTTAGTGAATAATATGTTCCACTTCGAACTCTTAGCTCTGAATGAATTGGGAGCACTTTGCCCCCCAATGGCGCTGTCCGGAACGACTTTAAAAGGTCGAAATCTACTCAACCAGAGTTTGCTCCGAAATGGAATTTTTCAGTCGAAATACAGTTTTCTGGAGAGCCATTTTCGAGTCGAGAATTCCCATACTTGGTTCGGTTGCCTACGCCGCGCTCGCTTTGACGGCGTATGCGGCAGATCCGACAAGCGACCAGCTAGCGTTTTTCGAGGGAAAAGTCCGTCCTCTTCTTGCGAAGCATTGCTACGAATGCCACTCGACGGAAGCGAAAAAGGTAAAAGGCGGTCTGCTGCTTGATTCGATGGAAGGGTGGATGGCAGGTGGCGATTCGGGTGAGGTATTAGAACCGGGCAAGCCAAATGCAAGTCCTCTTATGGAATCCGTCCGCTACACCAATAAAGATCTCCAGATGCCGCCAAAGTACCAGTTGGCGGAGGCCGAGATTGCTGTCCTCGGAGCCTGGATCGAGATGGGTGCTCCAGATCCACGGACGGGCATAAAAGTAATGAAGGCGTCAGGGATCGATTGGGACAAGGGACGAAAGCACTGGTCTTTCCAAGCCGTGACGAAACCGATCGTTCCGACGGTCGTAGATACGAGTTGGACTCGTGACGATTTAGACCGTTTCATCCTAACCAAAATTGAGTCCGCCAGCCTGACTCCGGTACCTGATTCGGATCGATTTGCGCTGATTCGGCGAGTGACACTGGATTTGACGGGCCTCCCGCCATCGGTTGACGAGGTCGGTGATTTCGCCCGCGACCCTGTTTCCGACGACGTGGCGCTTGCCAAGGTGGTCGATCGATTGTTGCAATCGCCAGCCTTCGGTGAACGTTGGGGACGGCATTGGCTGGATGTTGCTCGCTACGCGGACTCGGTAGGAAAAACTAGAAATATTCCGTTTCCTTATGCCTGGCGTTATCGAAACTATGTCATCGACGCCTTCAATTCGGATATGCCTTACAACGAGTTCATCGCCGAACAAGTTGCAGGCGATTTGATGACTGCAGCAGATTCAAAGGATCGGGATGAGAAGCTAGTTGCTACGGGATTTCTCGCCTTGGGGTCCATGGATCTGAACGAACGAGACAAAGAACAATTCCAACTGGATCGTATCGACGATCAAATGGACACACTCTGTCGATCCACCATGGGTCTCACGCTCGGTTGTGCGCGTTGTCACGATCACAAATTCGATCCGATAGCGCAGACCGATTACTATGCCATGGCCGGAATCTTTGCGAGCACGACAACGCTGAGTGGTCAACAGAGTCGGCAGGGCGGAAGCAAAGATTATCACCAACCGAGTCTGCTGGCTCGTCTAGACTCGCCAATTCCCTTCAAAACACCGACGGGTAAGGATGCGAATGCAGCAAAGGTTTCCCTTTTGCAGGATAGACTAAAACAGATTCAGGCCTCGGTTAAGAAAAACGAAATCAGCAAAAGTAGACGGGCCGAAGTCCGCAAGGAAGTCGCTGAGATTCGCGAGAAGCTTGCCAAGTTAGGCAATACGGAGGCCGATTCGAAGAAGGGCAATAATAAAAGTGTGGTTGATGAAATACTGGATCCGAACACCCCGCTAGCAATGGCTGCTTCCGATGGCAAAATCGCTGATCTTGCACTGCGATTGCGAGGTGAGCCGGATATCAGGGGTGATGTCGTACCGCGAGCGTTTCCTGTGATACTTAGACAAGCGACTTCGCCCGCAATGCCCCACAACGGCAGTGGACGATTAGAGTTAGCAAAATGGCTAACATCGCGAGAGAATCCGTTGACTGCGAGAGTAATGGTTAACCGAGTTTGGGCACATCTTCTTGGTCGTGGTTTGGTTGAGACTGTAGACAATTTTGGCGCCTCGGGCGCTGCCCCGACACATCCGGAATTGCTTGATCATCTCGCAACTCGTTTTATGGACGGTGGATGGTCGGTGAAGTCAATTGTCCGCACGATCGTGATGAGCCGTACCTATCGGCTTAGTGGCCAGAATCAAACGATCAATGCAGTGGCCGATGAGGACAACCATCTTTTTTGGCGAGCCAATCTGAGGCGTCTCGAGGTCGAAGCGATCCGAGATTCGCTGCTCGCAGCAGGAGGTATGCTGAAGCGAGAAAGGCCCGCCGGAGCGCCCTTCGACGCGTCCAATGTTAGTGACCTTTCGAAAGGCGACAAAAAAAACCGCGAGGGCTCCTCGGCGGATACGATTGGACAGCCGATACGCAGCGTCTATTTGCCTGTGTTTCGGTCGAAGCTGCCGGGCATGTTTACCGTGTTCGATTTCGCTGAACCGGATCAGGTAAATGGCCATCGCGACGTTACGACAGTGGCACCGCAAGCACTATTCATGCTTAACAACCCGTTCGTGGTCGACGTTTCCACGCGGGCCGCAGATCGGATCCTCGCTCAGAAACTGCCCGACGACAAAGCGAGAGTGCGATACGCCTACGCCTACGCCCTGTGCCGCTATCCGACGGAGACTGAAATAACGCGGGCTTTGGCATTTGTGAGTGCCGGCGCAGATCGTCGTAGTAACTGGTCGGCCTTAACACAAGCGTTGTATTCTGCTGCAGAGTTTCGCTACATTCCTTAGAATCGCAATTGATCCGATGATGAACACTTGCCGTAACACCTACACTCCCATAACACGGCGTGGAATGCTGCAACATACTGCTGCCGGATTCGGCTGGATGGCGTTTGCCGCAATGAACGCAAAGCTCGCTCAAGCTGCCGACGAGTATACATCGCCACTTACGCCGAAATCGCCGCATTTTCTGGGCAAGGCAAAACGAGTCATTTTCCTCTTCATGCAGGGCGGGCCAAGCCATCTCGACACCTTCGATTGGAAGCCTGAACTAAAAAAGAACGGAGGCAAATCCGCGAGCAGCTCGGACAACAACAAAGACAAAGCAGGCAAACTGCTTGCACCGCAGTTCAAATTCGCTCCTCAGGGCCAAAGTGGGTTGCCTATCAGCGAGCTGTTTCCCGAACTCAGCCGTCACGCGGACGACCTATGCCTGCTCAATGGTATGCACACCTCGAACGCTGCTCACCCACAAGCGACGATTGCCTTGCACACAGGTAGCGTCAATTTCGTTAGGCCCTCGATGGGCTCGTGGGTTACCTACGGACTTGGTTCGGAATGCGAAAATCTTCCTGGATTTATTACGATCAATCCAGTTGGCCTCGGTGGAGCGCAGAACTACGGGTCATCGTTCTTGCCGGCATCGTATCAAGGTACGCGCGTCGATCTTGAGGCTGGTGGCATCTTGGATATTCGGAACCGCCATCTTAGCCATGAGCGTCAGCGATCACAAATTGACCTGATTCAGGAAATGAATCGCGACCTACTGGGGAAACATCCAGGGCATTCTGAACTCGATGGCGTGATTCAGTCGTTTGAGTTAGCCTACCGCATGCAGACCTCGGTGCCGTCCGTACTCAACCTCGCTGCTGAGAAGGCGAGTACACTTGATCACTACGGAATCAATAACGACGCCACTCGAGAATTCGGTACGCAGTGTCTGATGGCCCGGCGACTCGCCGAGTCTGGCGTTCGATTCATCCAGGTCAGCAATAGGGGATGGGACCAACACCGAGAATTGAAGTCCGCCTTGAGGAAAAATTGTGCTGGCATCGATCGCCCCATTGCGGCCCTGTTGCAGGATCTGAAAGACCGCGACATGCTCAAGGACACACTCGTGCTCTGGGGCGGCGAATTCGGTCGCAGCCCGCAGGACCAAGCAGACAGCGGAGATGGTCGTCGACACAACAACCAAGGCTATTCCATGTGGATGGCTGGCGGTGGAGTGAAGGGCGGAATACGTTATGGTGCCACCGACGAAATGGGCGGGACCTCGGTCCTTGGTAAGCTTGGAACTCACGATCTTCACGCCACCATGTTGCATCTGCTCGGGTTCGATCATACCAAGCTCACCTATCGTTACGCTGGCCGCGATTTCCGACTCACCGACGTTTATGGAGACGTGGCAAGGGAAATCCTCGCATAGCGAACCTAATTTGCGAAATGCACCGAGACGTCTACTCCTCGGTCTCTATCGTTTTTTCTTTTTGTTGCCACGCTCAGGTGGGCTGGCCGACGCGCGTTTAGATTTTTCGTTGATTGCCGGGCTGATCTCAGGTTTCTTTCCAAACCATTTTGGAAAGATGTCCGCAAGCGTCTCAGGTGGCTTCGTTGCTTTCATCTTCGGCCTGTCACTGTTGGAAGGTGACGTCGCGACTCGTTGTTGCGGTGTAGCTGACTTGGCCAACGTAGCGATAATGTCGTTCACTGCGTTTTCTGGCAAATTAACCATGCTCGACTTGGGCGTAAACCGCTTGATCAGAAATCGTTCTACCAACGACCAAGTGGACGACGTAATGAAGTAAATGCAAAGTCCTGCAGGAACTTTAAAAAACAGTACACCCATCATGATGGTCATGACCATCATCATTTGCTGAGCAACGCGAGTCTGTTCGTCCGTCGCCTTGGGCATCAAGACTTTTTGCTGAATGATAAACAGCGTGATCGTAACGATCGGAAGAATATTGAGGTAGGGACCAAACCAACCGGATCCACGACCTGCAATGAGTTCAGGCATCCAGGATTGCCAATCGTTGAACATGTCTGGACCGGACAGATTCGAACACCAATCCCATCCGGGAAATAGCGATTGTTGACGGAGACCAACGTCTACCGAGACGCAGCGATAGAGCCCGATCACAATTGGTAGTTGAATCAACGCGGGCAAGCAACCGGCAAATTGATTGATTCCGGCCTTCTTCATCAGCATCTGTTGGGCGGCCATCATTTTGCGAGGGTCTTCCTTCAGAGCCTCTTTCAACTTTGCTAACTGCGGCTGAACCGATTGCATCTTTTGTGCATTGAGAGCCATCATGCGGCTAACCGGAAACATGCACGACCGGACAAGTACCGTCAGCATGATAATGGCGACTCCAAAATTGCCGGTCAACCAAAAGAAAAAGTGCAAAATGTAGCCGAGTCGTTTGGCAAAAAAACCAAAGATATGCCAGCCGTACTCAATCGCTTCATCCAGCTTGTAGGCGGCCAGCAACTCAGGATCCTTAGGGCCAGCGAAAATCTGGTACGACTGTTTCCATTCCCCCTTTGGCGCAATTCTCGCAGTGTCGGATTCGAACCAGAAACCGATATTCGTAGCCTGTTGTTTGGAGGATGGGAGTTTGTTCGAGTCAGCATAAACCGAATTATGGACAGTCGCTTTCCCACGTTTCAGGTCCAGTAGAGACGAGGGCTCGCTTGGGCTTGGCAACATGGCTGCCGTAAACGTTTGTGTGTCCAAGCCTATGTAATTGACGCTGCGTTTGGCCAAGCTATCCGCTGCGCCAAACAATGCCATATCGGGTTCAGCAGTAGAACTAATCGCATGCGAAACAATACTGCGCGTTGTAAAGAGCGAATGGCTTGCAAAGCCATCGCTGACGATCACGTCGCGTGCACCGGCAGCGCTAAAGAAGAACGGAGAAATCTTGGTCGGATACCACCATCCCTCAAGCGAAATACCGTTCAAGCCTTCTTGTCGAATGGAAACGGTGTGCGCTTCGTCGTCCAGATTGCGAACGATTGTGGTCAATTCCAGGTGCTGTTGTCGAGTGCTCGGGTCGTTTTGACCCTGAATTGGTTTTGCGGGCAATAACCTATACTGCTTGACCAGTTCCAAATTGGCTTGGATGCCGGCCAGCTTCAAATACGAACGAAGAGGCATGGAGAATTCGACTCCCATTCCCTCGGACATTTCGATAGGCGCGCCTTTCCATCGCCCATTGAGCGTATTCTCCAATCCAGGAATTGCTCGTTCCCCCTCTTCGATCGAGTACTGATCGATTGCCGCCAAGGTCGTCGCGCACGAAGCGGCCTGGTCGTTGCCTTGGACTTGTTCTTTTTTGAAATCATCTTCGGCCCGTACGATATCGAGCGGCTTTTCGGTAAGAATGCAATCGAAAGTGAACTCCACTCCGACTGGTGCTGCCCCCATACCCGGTGCAGCGTTTTGATTAGCTGTCAATTCCTTTGCTTCTAATTCATTGACTTGAGCGTCTGAACCTACTTCGACCTGAAGTGGCTCGGAAACAGTTGTACTATCCCGTAAGACTTTAAGTTCGATGGTATTCCCAGCAGATTGGTTGCTTAATCGATTGTCCAATTTTTGGATTGATGGAAAGCCGGTCAGTCCATCCCAGCCGACTATTTTGTCACCTGGTAGCAATCCGACCAAGCTTGGGTTTTCCTTGCATTTGGCGCTTGCAGCAGCAGATCCTTTTGGAACCGAATTGACATTGATCGACGACGTGGCTTCCACAAGTGCCAGGTAGCCGAGATAACCCTCGCGTTCCTTCGAATGAAGAGATCGGTATTCAAAAATGCCGGGCGACTTCTGGGCCATCAGCTCGATACGTTCGATTGCGGCCCCTTGATTGTCGAGCGTGACCAGGAGTTGATAATTATCCTTAGGGTCCATGCTTCCTAATGTAAATCGTTCACGTGGGGGTTGCTGCGGCAAAGTGAAGTCCGGATCTTCGCCAGCCAGGCGTTCCGCAGCTTCCTTCGATTGAGCGTTCTTTTTATCTTTTTTTTCCTCGTCGAGCTTGGTCTGCTTTTCTTGCTCAAGCCGTGTAATTTCTTTTTGTCGTTGCATGCTGTTGAAAAGCAAGAACATCGAAATGCAGATTAGCAGCCATGCAAATAGTTTTCTGTCCACTAACAAGTCGCTCGTTTAAAAATTTGTTGGAGCTCGATCTAGAATGTTGCCAATGACAACATTAGGGTTTCGAACTATCGGAAATATGCTTTAAGTCTCGAATTGTCAGCATCTTAGAGCGTTTTGGCTAGTGCAATTAGCCTAAGCCGGCATTCAAAATCGAACTCTTTCTCGGTCTGGAATTTAACCACCAAGGCACGAAGACACAAAGAAATCGGGAAATATTATTTTGTGTCTTCGTGTCTTTGTGGTTCAATTTTTGCCTTCAGAAACCATAGTTAGGGTTTTTCGGATCGAAGTCGGACTCGACCAATCCAACGTTGAGGGAGACGTCTTGATAGGTATATTCCTCCAGCAATTCTGGTTTTCCACCTGGCATACTTGGCCAGCCAAAACTCGCGTATTTTAGTGGTAGCAGTCGCTCATCGTCGATATAGATCTGAGCCAAGTGAAATTCGAACTCGACTGTTTTGCCATCAACAAGCGACGTTGGAGTCTCATGAATTACCTGCATCAGCCGGCATAACCTGTCTCCGAGAGCGACGTTTTCCGTCGTGCGAATGGTAGCGGGTCCGAGTTGGCGATCCCTTTCTCCTTTTTCGATTAGCTTTCCCAGCAATTTTTCGATGCCGATCTCGGTGATGGGATACCGGTTTCCCAACATGGCCAACCGGCTTTCGGGCATCAAATCGACGGAGATCATGCCGAGGAGTCCTGCTTCATGGGCCGTTAGTTTGTTGTCGTTACGTCCCTCGACCCAGATGACTTCACGTCCCGCTTGGGATTTGGGTTCGAGGGTCTTTAAGTACACGGAAACTTGTCGAGTGGAGTTCTGGAGTCTGATCGGAGGGTCATACTTTATCTTCAGGGCCATTTTGGTTTCCGGAACCAGTTTGGCGTTTACTCTTTCTTGTTTGATCAAAACGGCTGTGTAATCTTGATGTTTTTGGACATGATTTTGCAATGCCTTTCTCGCGAAAGCCAGCAATGGATCGAGGGGGTGTGATAGCAAGGCTCCGCCACTGTCCGAGGATAAATTGGAAGAGCTTTCACGAGGCGTTTTAGCGACAACATTAGGTTGGCTTGTGAATCGATGCCACAGGAAGTTTGCGGAAACGCAAACGATTGCAGCGATCAGCATGAAGCAACCGGTTAGTCGTGCAGCCCAAATTCGGTGCCCTTGTCGAGCCACGGTTGCACCTCTTGTTTAGAAATGGTTCTGGCTATTTCGAAGCCCCTGCTGGTCAATGAAAAGTCGCGGTGAATGTGGTGCATCACCAATCCCTGTTCGCAAAGAACTCGAAAACCCTCGAGAAAACGGACGGTCAACTCGGGCTCGTTGGGATCGCGGAACGCAATTGTCTGCGTTTCGTCCAATTCGACATAAACTGCCAACATTCGTGCTGGGGCCTCGAACGCGGCATTCACCGCTTTAATCTCGATTACACCTCGATCCCGAGCGGCGACAAGAATTGCCTTAGCCTCCGGCAGAAGCTGTTCAACGGCGAATGTATTTGTGGTGTCTTTTTCAACCATAGAGTTACTGCAAAGCTGCGATAAAGCCACTAAGACAGGTGCGCCGGCTCCGAGTGCATCCCAGCTTCCGCTCAAGTAATTGTCTAATGGCTGCATCTTGGCGACGCTTCGAATCGGCTTAGAAAAGTCTTGCTCCATGTCCATTTCGATCGGTAAGGCAGTAGATTACGGATTGTCCCTGCTGGCAAACAACCTCATAATCCTAAGCGTTCCTGTTTGGGAAAACAGTGTCTCCTGCTTTAAAATCCCAAGTACTCGTTCAAATTCCATTTCGGAGAGTTTACCTATGGCCTTGGTTCCGCTTCGCAAAGTCCTCGATCATGCCGCCGAAAATGGGTATGGAGTGGCTGCATTTAACGTCAACAATATGGAGCAGATCCAATCCATAATGGAAGCGGCTCTGGAAACAAATTCTCCGGTGATCATTCAAGCGTCTCGCGGTGCTCGATCTTATTCTCAGGATGCGTACCTACGCCATTTGATGTTGGCCGCAGTGGAACTCTACCCCCAAATTCCTATCGTAATGCATCAGGATCACGGCAATTCACCTGCAACCTGCCTTTCCGCGATCGAAAACGGATTCACTTCCGTGATGATGGACGGTTCGCTCAAGGAAGACGGTAAGACTCCTGCAGACTATGGTTATAACGTGACCGTAACGAAAGAAGTCGTCAAATTGGCTCATGCACGAAATGTTTCTGTCGAAGGAGAGCTTGGTTGCTTGGGCTCGCTTGAGACCGGCGGTGGCGAAGCCGAGGACGGACATGGTGCCGAAGGTGTCTTGAGCCATGATCAATTGCTAACGGACCCAGACGAAGCAGCTCGATTCGTCGCAGAAACCAATGTCGATGCACTCGCAGTAGCAATCGGCACAAGCCATGGAGCTTACAAATTTACTCGCAAACCCGACGGTGAGGTGTTGGCCATGTCGCGTATTGAAGCCATTCACAAACTGCTTCCAAACACGCACTTGGTAATGCACGGAAGCAGCAGCGTGCCACAAGAACTGCAAGACATCATCAATAAGTTTGGTGGCAAGATGAAACAAACTTGGGGTGTACCTGTCGAAGAGATTCAACGGGGTATAAAGAGTGGCGTCCGTAAGATCAATGTGGACACCGACTGCCGAATGGCGATCACGGGAGCCATACGAAGAGTACTCAGCGAGCATCCTGACCAATTCGATCCTCGCGACTACCTCAAGCCAGCTCGAACAGCGATGAAGCAAGTCTGTATGGCCCGAATGGTTTCGTTCGGCCAGGCGGGCAATGCGAGCAAAATCAAATAAATAGTCGTTCTGTGTAACTGTGTTGTCATTTCGGAGTGTGTTGCAATGACCTTGTTTCGTTCGTTGATTATCGCAGTTGCACCTGTAGCATTAATGGTTCCGGTCGGGATTTCTTTTATTAGTCAACCGACCGTTTCCATGGCTGCCGAAAAGCTTGTCGTTGGCTCTGTCGCACCCAAGCTGAACATAGAGCACTGGGTTCAAAACGGTGAGGGAAAATACCCAAAGGTTTCCGACTTCAAATCAGGGAAAGTCTATGTCGTTGAATTTTGGGCAACGACCTGCGGACCGTGCGTTCAGAGCATGCCACATTTGGCCCATTTGCAGTCCGCCTACGCAGACAAAGGGCTCCAAATCGTTAGTATTAGCAGCGAACCCCTGGACGTAGTAAAAGACTTTCTAGGAAACGAGCTAGTAGACGAGTCCGGCAAGAAGAAAGCAATCGGCGAAGTAACGAAGGCGTATTGTTTGACAACCGATCCCGATGGTTCGAGCGATGTTGATTACATGCTTGCAGCAAATCAGGACGGCATTCCATGTGCGTTTATCGTTGGGAAAGATGCAAAAATTGAATGGATTGGGCATCCGATGGAGATGGACGGCATTCTCGAATCCGTGATAGAGGACACGTGGGATCGTGAAAAGTACGCCTCCGAACAGAAGCTGATCGCAGAGATCCAAAAAACGGTTGGCAGTCTAGCAAGAAATAAGAAATTCGCCGAAGCGGTAGCTGCGATCGACGGCTACATTTCTAAGATAACCGACCGCCGCATTCAATTTGGACTCTATAAATCCAAGATCGATTTGCAGATCCGTTCCAGCGCTGATATCCAGGACATTACCAAGTCCTATGAAGAGCTTTTTGCGAGCTGCGCTGGTGAACCGCTCTTCATTCAAGATGTCGCCTGGTCTGCGTACGAGAACTATGTTGAGAATAAACTCCAAAGCAAGAAGATTATTCGTATCTCTATTGCCGCTGTTGAAAAAGCACTACCACTCGTGGAAGGCGCAACCAAAGCCAATCTATTCGATACCATTGGTCGGCTGTACTCGGGAATTGGAAATTTGGAACCTGCCATTCAAGCTCAAACGCAAGCCGTCAAACTGTCGGACGGCAGCGATCAAGGAAGCTTCCAAGAGTTTCTTTTGGAACTACAAAGTGAAGCAAAAAAAAGCAAGAAGTAATGACTCTATGAAGGGACTCTACCCTGTCGCCGTCTTGATTTCTGGAAGTGGTTCTACGCTTAAAAATCTTATTGAGTTGCGAGATCGCGGGACTCTGAAGGTAGATTTCCGTTTGGTTGTCAGTTCCAAAAAGGAGGCAGGCGGGCTGAAGTTTGCGGAGGCGGCATCGATTCCTACAGTGATTGTTCCCAAAAAGAAGACACAAACTGCGGAAGAACATTCCGAAAACGTATTTGGCCCGATTCGCCAGGCTGGAGTGCAGTTAGTTGTAATGGGAGGATATATCCAACATGTTCTGATTCCATCGGACTTTGAGAACAGGGTCATCAATATCCACCCGTCGTTGATTCCTTCGTTTTCGGGCAAAGGAATGTATGGGCTGAGAGTGCATCAAGCGGCCATCGATTTTGGGGTGATGGTTTCCGGTTGCACCGTGCATTTCGTTGATAACGAGTACGATCACGGTCCCATAATTTTGCAGCGGACTTGCGACGTGCTCACCACCGATTCTGCTGAATCACTCCAGCGTCGCGTGTTTGAACTGGAATGCATAGCTTTGCCTGACGCGATACGCCAAATAGCGGCAAGGCAATCTGGGCCTTGATTTCCCTTTCAAATGATGGTGATCAAAACATCTTGAATCTTAGAGTTGCAGTTTTATGGCTTGAGAAGCTATAATCTTTAGGATAGCAACTGCTGACATGTCAACGGCTGTAATCCAACTCTTCCTAGCCTCCCTCCTCATTTCGTTTTGAAGTTCGGCGATCCCAACTCAAAGTGGTGCACTGCATCCTTTTTGTAGGATGGCGCGAGCAATAGTCAATTCGATGCTTTTCGACGCCTACCCACTATGACCGGTCAAGATGATGATGCTGCTGCTGCTCGCTCGAAAAGCGATCCGCGTCCAAAGCCGCAGTTTAAGCGGGAGGAAACTTTTTCTTTCTCCGAAGAGCTGTTTAAGGAACAACGCAATTCAGGTGCGACTCCGCTTAGCGTCGAAAGGCGTGAGTCTCTTGATTTTGCAACGTTGCAGCAAATGCCTTTAGAGGATTTGTTGGCAAATGCAAATACGGAGCACATCGCCAGCCCGGAACAACTCGATCGCCAGGATCTCATATTCCAAGTGCTCAAGGCGAGGATGCTATCTTCTGGGATTCTGTACGGTGAGGGAACTTTGGAGATTCTAGCCGATGGCTTTGGGTTTCTTAGATCATCGAGCCACCACTATATATCGTGCCCGGATGACATCTATATTTCACCGTCACAGATTCGCCGATTTGGTTTAACAACGGGAATGACTATTTCGGGCCAAGTTCGCCCTCCGAAAGAAAACGAACGCTACTTCGCATTGCTACGAGTCGAAGCGATCAATCATCGCAACCCCAACATTGTTCGGTCGCGAACACCGTTCGATGCATTAACACCTCTGCATCCAAAAGTTCGAATCGTTTTGGAAACCTCGGCAGACGTGATCGAAACTCGGGTCGTCGATCTGATCGCCCCGATCGGCTTCGGGCAACGCGGACTCATCGTTTCACCGCCTCGATCTGGGAAAACCATCTTGCTGCAAAAAATGGCCAGAGCGGTGCTTCAGAATTACCCAGCTTCGTACGTGATCATGCTGCTAATCGATGAGCGCCCAGAGGAGGTCACGGACATGATGCGAGAGGTACGAGGACCCAAGTGTGAGGTCATTAGCAGCACGTTTGACGAGCCCGCTTCGAGGCATATCCAAGTGAGTCAAATGGTCCTTGAAAAGGCAAAGCGATTGGTCGAGGACGGCGTCGATGTGGTCATTTTTTTGGACTCAATAACGCGTCTGGCGCGTGCGTGGAATGGGGAGTGTCTTCAGTCTGGAAAACTGCTATCGGGCGGACTGGATGCGAATGCGATGCAAAAACCCAAATCATTTTTTGGGGCTGCTCGAAAAATGGAGGAAGGCGGCTCGTTAACAATTATTGCTACGGCCTTGGTCGGAACTGGCAGCAGGATGGATGACGTTATCTTTGAGGAGTTCAAAGGCACTGGCAACTTGGAGATCGTATTGGACAGAGCCATGGTAGATCGGCGCATTTGGCCTGCCATCAACATCAATCAATCGGGAACACGCCGCGAAGAGGCTTTGCTGGCCCCTAACGAGTACCAACGCATTTCAACGCTAAGGAAACTATTGGCCGATGTCAATCCACCGGATGCCATGGAAACACTTGTCCAGAAACTGTCCAAGACAAAATCGAACGCAGAATTCCTCATGGGTATTCGCCTTTCATAGAACTAACAAACCGTATAACAATAGACCGTAAGACATGCCGCGAGAAATTGCACCTAGCCCATCGGCCGAGCCAAAACTCAACTGCGCGAGTGTCATCGCGGTAGTCGTTTCGGAATACAACGAAAACATCACTTGCAAGCTATGCAAAGCCGCCGTTCAAACCCTGATCGCGAACGCCATCAACGATGCGGATATTCACGTGATTCGGGTTCCTGGAGCATGGGAATTGACCTATGCAACTCAGCTTGCCATCAAGCAGCCAACGTGCCGCGGCGTGATTGCCTTGGGAGCAGTCATCCAGGGGGAAACCACACACGATCAACATCTAAACCGTGCCGTCACTATGGGTTTAATGCAGCTTTCATTGGAACATAACAAACCGGTAGCACTCGGATTGCTAACCGTCCATTCGCTGGAACAAGCGATTCAGCGCAGCGGAGGAAATGTAGGAAACAAAGGGGAGGAAGCCGCAAATGCGCTGTTGGCATGCTTGAAATTGGCAAACGCAATCGAGTAGTTCCCCCATCGGTTACAGCCTGTGCTAGCCGCAATTTTTCGTTCCGTTTCAGGCAATTCCATGTGGCTAATATAAAAGGATAGGTAAAAGCGAATGCTAAGCGAACTTAAGAGACTCTTTGCAATTCCAGGTTTGGCTTTTGAGCAGGGAGATGGAGGGTTATTACGAGCGGTCGTCAACACACCCGCATGTCATGGCGAATTGGTTTTGCAGGGTGCGCACGTCACCTCTTGGGTTCCTGCTGGTCAACAACCCGTGCTATGGCTAAGCCAGAAGTCGAACTTTGACAAGGGGAGGCCTATTCGAGGCGGCGTCCCAATTTGTTTTCCGTGGTTTGGGCCAAATGCAAAGGATTCGTCTGCACCTGCGCATGGTTCTGCTCGACTTGTAGAGTGGCAAGTTGTTTCAACGCTTTCGAAAGAGGACGGTGCAATCGCAATGGGTTTGGCGACCTCGATCGATCCGTTTGTATTGAACTTTGATGTGGAGTTTGGCAGAGTCTTAAGGATGACTTTGCGAACGGAACTTTCTAAGGACGCGACATCGCCACAGTCGTTCGAGGATGCGTTGCACACCTACTTTGCAGTGAGCGATATTCGCACAATTTCGATCGCGGGCTTGGAGACAGTGGCCTACATTGACAAGGTAGACCAAGCAGCATTGAGACCAGCTTCGGGAATACCGATCCAGTTTGCAGGAGAGACCGATCGCGTTTACGTCGATACTCGGGCCGATTGCCTGCTAATGGACGACGGCATGAAGCGGGTAATACGAGTATCCAAATCGGGCTCGGTGTCGACTGTGGTTTGGAACCCATGGATCGACAAAAGCAAACGCATGGCTGATTTTGGGGATGACGAGTGGCCTGCGATGGTTTGTATCGAAACAGCCAACGTGGCAGCAGGTCGAATCGAACTCTCGCCCGGTGAGTCGCACGCTACAACTGCAATTCTTTCGGTCGAAGCATAAGAATAAGAACTTGCCGAGGCTTGCGGTCACCCTTTACCTGCGAATAGTTACTTGAGAGCCTCGGCTTAGCATTCCGAAGACATCGTTAGCATCCATAGGCGAAAGGCTGATGCAACCCAGTTTGCTATCGGTGGGTCCGCTATTCGAAGAGCCGTGGATACAGAGTTCTTGTCCCAAGTCGATCCAGTAACCTCCGAATGGATTGCGAGGATCCGTCGCTTGGATCTGTACGCCATTGCCGTAGTAGTTTCTGTTTTTTTGTTTGTCGATCACTTGAAATACACCCACTTGCGGTGACGGCTCATCTCCGAATGCGACGGGATATCGACCCGCGTACAAATCACCCAAGAAGATCGTAAGTTCGTTTTTGGCGAGGTCGACTTCGGCGCGGAATGGTCCAGGAATAACCTTGAGCTTCTCGCCGCTTCGAAGTTGCGACGTCGTGTCGATTGCGTTGATGCGAGCCAGAATCTCAGAAGGCAGTTTGTACCGTTTGGCAACCTGTTCGAGTGTTTCGCCCGGAGCGACTACGTAAGCCATGTCGAGAAAATGGCGGCGAGAAAAGACTACTTCGCGGGACAATGCGTCCAGCAGATCCAGCAGATCCTGACGTTGTTCCGTAGTGATTTCCGAAGCATTATAGAACATCGAGAGCGTTGCCAAAGCATCTTTCAAATTGCCCCGGTCGATCTGCTCCATGGCCAAGTCTTTTGCGTTCTCATACGACTTGCTCGCTGATGATTTGATCGAAGATGATGACAGATCAGCCGAACCTCCAGGAGGGATAACCGTCATTTCGCTCGGAAGATCGAGAGCTGGGAGCGGTTTGGTTGTGGGAGCGGGCACTGGCAAGCTCGTCGAGAACTCAGGAATTAGTTTGGAATCCAGAACGTTAAGTCCGAAGCCTGGGGTGTTCGTCGGAATTGGAACCGACGCTTCGCGCAAGCTAGGCGAAAACTTGTCACTGCTTGCGACTGGGAAGGAAGAATTAGAATTCGACGTTTGAGCGTTTGCTAAAGGTGGAAGGGCAGGGAAATCGATGTTGCCGGGTGTCGGATTTGCTGTCAGGGGGGGCAACAAAGGTGCTGGTTGCAATGTAGAATTGGTTGGACTCGAAAAAGAAATCGGCGGCACCGCTTGCTCGGGGTTGGTTGGATTGGTGAAAGGAGAGGCATTCGTATTGGACGAAAACCCTTTCGAGGGCGAGCTATTGAATATGTCGAAGCTGCTGGATGCAGTCCCGGAATTGCTTGCGGCGATCGGTGACGGGCCGGAAACGTCGGGCATCGTTTGATCGAGGCTTATTAGATCCATCAATGCCGGTTTGAGCTGCGAATCCGTCCCGTTCATGGCAACATAGCCCCCGTAGAGAACGAACAGTAATAACACAACGACGATGGCAGTTTTGATAGTTTGCACTGCGGTCCTCCCTGACCGAATATCCATTCAAAATTCTTAGTTCTTCTTGACCACGCAGGATGCTAGGATTTGTTATGCGGGCAAGTCAATCTCAATTATCCCTCCGGATTCTTGGATTTTGAAGGTTTTTAGCATCGGTTTGCAGGTTGGGGCGTGATTTCCGGTCGACAACTCATATTGCCATCCATGCCACGGACAAATAACGGTGCCATCCACAACTCGGCCCCGAGCCAATGGCCCACCCTGATGCATGCAGATTCCGTCGATTGCGTAAAGTTCGCTTGCGTGGCGATAAACGGCGATTACGTCTCCTCGAAAAACGACTTCTACGGATTGGCCTTCAGCGAGATCATTTGACGCGCAGACTCTTTGCCATGCCATTCTATTGCCCAATCTGATTATTCTGTTACTTCGGTGGATGTCCAATCTACTAATACTTCGAATTGTATTACAATCTTCCGCTTCATTGAATGAACCTCGTAGTTTCGCGAGCCACAGGACCATTTCACGATGCAACAAGCCCTTTTGCGCACGGGATACAATTCCTGCTTGCTATTAGCCCTAAGCGGCCTCTTTGGCCTTTTCAATCATTCTGCTAACGGAGTCGCTGACGACAAGATGCCAATTAAAATCGGATCCGTTGAGGGAATGAATGAATACGTCCTCGATAATGGACTCAAGATCCTGCTTTTTTCGGACAAAAGTCAGCCCAAGGTTACGGTCAATTGTACGGTTTTCGTCGGTTCACGCCACGAAGGCTACGGCGAGACAGGAATGGCCCACCTCTTGGAGCACATGCTCTTTAAAGGAACAGAGCTTTACCCGAAGATCCCGGAAGTGTTGCGAGATCACGGTGCCGTTTTCAATGGCACAACCTGGCTTGACCGGACCAACTATTTCGAAACACTCAATGCCTCAGACGAAAACCTAGAATTTGCCGTTCGCCTGGAAGCCGACCGATTGGTGAACAGCAAAATCCTAAACGAGGACCTCCAAAAAGAGTTTACTGTCGTGCGAAGCGAATTTGAACGCGGTGAGAACAACCCGATTCGAGTTCTCCAGCAACGCATGTTTTCAGCTGCCTATCAATGGCACAATTACGGCAATTCGACTATTGGTAATCGGAGCGACATCGAGCGTGTACCCATCGATAGCTTACGTGCGTTCTATCGCAAGTACTACCGTCCCGACAACGCCATGCTCGTGATTGCCGGCAGCTTTGATGAGAAGAAGGCTCTCGAATTCGTCCGAAAGTATTTTGGTGTTCTCACAAAACCAAAGACTCCACTCATTCAAACCTACACGGTCGAACCACCTCAAGATGGCGATCGCATTACCGTCGTTCGCCGCGTGGGTGACGTTCAAGTCGTAGGCAGTATGTATCACATTCCTTGCGGCAGCGACTCGGAATTCGCAGCAGTGGATTTGCTAACGTCAGTCCTAACCGATGAACCCAGCGGTCGATTGTACAAGTCCATGATTGAGACCAAGAAGGCGACAGGGATGTTTGGCGGTGCAATCGGACTGCATGATCCAGGAACGATGTTCTTTTTTGCGCAAGTCCCAAAAGATAGGGCACTCGATGTCGCGCAAGCTGCCATGATAGATACCCTGGAAAATCTTTCCGACAATCCTGTCACTGTCGAAGAAGTGGATCGAGCGCGACAACAGATTCTCAATGCGCGGGAAATGGCAGCATCGAAAACAGATAGCCTCGCCGTTAGCCTGAGCGATTGGGCTGCACAAGGTGATTGGCGATTATATTTCTTGTATCGAGATTCAATCGAGAGCGCTACACCTGAACAAGTTCAACGCGTTGCCCAAAAATATCTAGTTCGAAACAACCGAACCGTGGGACTGTTTCTGCCTACGGAAAGATCCGAACGCATCGAAATCCCCGGTCGTCCAGACGTTTCTGCACTCGTAAAGGGCTACGAAGGTAGAGAAGCCATTAGCGAAGGGGAACAGTTCGACCCAACGCCAAAGAATATCGAGAGTCGGCTCGTCCGTGGCGAACTCAAGA
This sequence comes from Pirellula staleyi DSM 6068, assembly GCA_945900945.1. GTDB lineage: Bacteria > Planctomycetota > Planctomycetia > Pirellulales > Pirellulaceae > JBKCUI01. Next base: position 35,083 of record CAMDKL010000014.1, on the reverse strand, counting down.
CGGGAGTTCCCTACGCATTCTTGCCAAAGAAGACGCGTGGCAGTACGGTCAATCTCATGCTCAAACTTCGATTCGGTGACGAAAAATCGTTGATGGGCAAAACAGCTGCGTGCGAAATGCTTGGCAGCCTCATGGAGCGAGGTACAAAAACCCTTACTTTGCAGCAACTCAACGACCTTAAAGACAAACTCAAAGCCGCTATTCGCGTAAGTTCCCTACCGCAAGTACTAACTGTTTCCGTAGAAACAAAACGCGACAAGCTAATCGATGTGCTCACATTGATTGAGGACATTCTCCGCAATCCACTCATGGATGACACAGAATTGTCGCTGCTTAAGGACCAAATGTTCACGCAACTAGAGAATCAAAGAAACGAGCCGGGTGTGTTGGCTGCTCAAGCAGTTTCCCGCATTCTGAGTCCTTACAAACGAGGCGATGTACGCTACGTTTCCACCATCGAAGAAGTACTGGAGGACCATCGAAATCTCAGACTTTCCGACATCAAGGAAATCCACAGCAAATTCCTGTCCGGTACCGAAGGCGAAGTTACAGTGGTTGGTGATTTCGACGTAAAAGAAGTTGAGATCAAGCTGTCCGCGATGCTCGCAAACTGGAAATCGAAAATCCCTTACCAACGCATCGCTGCAACGGCCACGATTGACGTTAAAATCCCAATGCAGTCGATCGAAACTCCGGACAAGGCAAATTCCAACTACATCGCTAGCCAGCAATACGCGATTCGAGACGACCATCCTAACTATCCTGCACTTTTGATGGGAAACACCATTCTCGGTGGCAGTAGTTTAGCTTCGCGACTAGGAAATCGAGTTCGGCAGGATGAAGGACTCTCGTATGGAGTTTCAAGCAGTTTTGTGGCAAGCCCGATGGATGAGCGAGCAGCGATTACGATCAGGGCGATTACAAACCCGGCAAATCGCGACAAGCTCGTAAGAGTCATCAACGAGGAGGTTCGCAAGCTAGTTAAGGATGGAGTAACCGAAAAAGAACTTAAGGATAACATTCAAGGCTACTTGCAAAATCAACGCCTCGGACGTTCTCTCGACAGAGAGCTCACCCACATTCTAGCGAACAATCTTTTTACCGGGCGAAGCATGGAATACTACGAAAAACTCGAAGCGGAAGTTGCCCATTTGACCGTGGATGAGGTAAACGATGCGATCAGCGAAACCATTTTGCCAGATCGATTTGTGATTGCGACCGCAGGCGACTTTGCGAAACCTACGCCCGCAAAGCCGTAAAAACGCGGTCACTACCCTCCTTACGAATTCTCAATTCTCAATTCACGATTTTTTCAATATGGCTTCTATTCGCAAACTCCTCGCTGCTAACCGTAGTGAGATCGCTACTCGTATTTTTCGGAGCGCACACGAACTCAAAATCAGAACCGTTGCTCTTTACTCTCACGAAGACCGATTCGCGCTCCATCGCTTCAAAGCGGACGAAGCCTACCAGATCGGACGTGCAGGCGAGCCCATTCGATCTTACCTCGATATCGACGGCATTGTGCGTCTCTGCCTCGAAAATGGAATCGATGCCGTTCATCCAGGCTATGGCTTCCTTTCTGAAAATGCAGAATTCGCAAAGGCACTTGCTGCAGCGGGAATTACGTTCGTTGGCCCGAGCGTTACCGCACTTGAATTGCTCGGTGATAAAGTAGCCGCTCGGGCGATAGCCAAAAAAGTCGGAGTACCGGTCCTCGAGGGGTCTGCTCACGCAGTTGCTTCTCTCGATGAAGCGATTGCAACGGCAACGAGCATGGGCTACCCGATCATGTTAAAAGCTTCCAAAGGTGGTGGCGGACGCGGCATGCGTGTTGTCGAATCAGAAAGCGAATTAGCACCCAATTTGGAGCAAGCCCAACGCGAATCCAAAAACGCTTTCGGCAGTGATGAAGTCTTCCTAGAAAAGCTCGTCGGCAAAGCTCGGCACCTCGAGGTGCAAATCCTAGGAGATCAACATGGCAATATCATCCATCTGCATGAACGTGACTGCTCCGTTCAACGCCGCCATCAGAAAGTCGTCGAAATAGCACCTGCACCGAACTTAAGTAAGAAGACTGCGTCGGAGTTGCACGAAGCAGCCATCGCCATTGCCAAAGAAGTTGGCTACTACTGCGCCGGAACGGTCGAGTTCCTGCTCGATACCGAGACCAATAAATTCTATTTCATCGAAGTCAATCCACGAATCCAGGTTGAGCATACCGTCACGGAAGAAGTCACGGGCATCGACTTGGTCCGAGCCCAGATTTTGGTCTCTTGTGGCGAAAGGCTAGGAGACGACTTGCTCGGCCTGCCACTTCAAAAAGATGTCCAGGTCGTCGGAACTGCCTTGCAGTGCCGAGTCACCACCGAAGACCCTACCAACCAATTCCGCCCGGATTACGGACGAATCACTCATTATCGAAGTGCTGGAGGCATGGGGGTTCGACTGGATGCAGGAAGCGCTTTTAGCGGTGCTGTCGTGAGTCCGTTTTACGATTCGCTGTTGGTAAAGGTGACCGCACGCGGTCGCAATCTCGGCGAAGCTGCCGGACGAATGGAACGCTGCCTCCAAGAGTTTCGCATTCGAGGGGTCAAGACAAACATTCCGTTCTTGGTCTCGCTCATCACTCACAAGACGTTTCTGGCGGGTGATGCGACAACTCGGATGATCGACAAGACGCCGGAACTATTTGCACTGCAACGGCGTCGCGACCGCGCCACTCGATTGCTCAGTTTCATCGCTGAAACCCTGGTCAATGGCAAAAAGCTGGTTGGCAACCCGAACCAGATAATTCGCCGTGAACCTGCATTGCTCCCTAAACTGGATATCACGACGCCGATGCCGGAAAGTTACCGGAATCAATTCTTGAAAATGGGGGCCAAAAAATTCTGTGACTCGATTCGAGGCAGCAAAGAACTATTGCTGACCGACACGACCATGCGAGATGCCCATCAGTCGCTATTGGCAACGCGAGTCCGCACGTTTGACATGATGAAGATCGCAGATGCGTACGCTCGATTAACGCCACAGTTTTTCAGTTTGGAAATGTGGGGTGGAGCAACCTTTGATACCACGATGCGATTTTTAAAGGAAAGTCCATGGCAGCGACTGGCTGATCTTCGCTCGAAAATTCCGAACATGCTCTTTCAGATGCTGCTGCGCGCTTCGAACGCGGTCGGGTATACCAACTACCCAGACAATGTCGTTTGTGCTTTTGTCAAAGAAGCGGCGGACGCTGGCATCGATATCTTCCGCGTATTCGATGCGCTCAACTGGACCGAGAACATGCGGGTTGCGATGGACGCCGTCGTTGAGTCCGGCATGATTTGCGAAGCGGCCATCTGCTACACCGGCGATATCCTCAATCCCAATCGACAGAAGTATTCTCTTAAATACTATGTCGATTTGGCAAAGGAGCTCGAACGCATGGGCGCTCACATTTTAGCCATTAAGGACATGGCGGGATTGTGCAAACCCGCAGCTGCGAAAAAACTGGTCGCAACGCTTAAGCAAGAGATCGGCATCCCAATCCATTTCCACACGCACGATACGGCTGGCATTCAAGCGGCCTCGATCCTCAACGCCGCCGACGAGGGACTTGAAATTGCGGATGGAGCGTTCGCGTCGATGTCGGGCGGTACTTCGCAAGTTAACTTGAACACGCTCGTCGAATCGCTCCGGTTTTCGCCGCGAGATAGCCAACTCAAGACCGACGCTATGACCGAGTTGTCAGAGTATTGGAAAGCGGCTCGGCAGTTCTATGCCCCATTCGAAAGCGAGTCTTTGGTTGCCGCTGGCGACTTGTACCAACACGAAATGCCCGGTGGCCAATACACAAATCTATACCAACAAGCCAGGGCATTGGGGTTATCGGAGCAATGGTCCGACGTTTGCAAACGCTACGCGGAGGCAAACCAATTGCTGGGCGATATTGTCAAAGTAACGCCGACCAGCAAAGCCGTCGGTGACCTTGCACTGTTCATGGTAGCCAATCAATTGACTGCAGCCGATGTTGTTTCCGGTGCGCGTGAGATTGCTTACCCCGCCTCGGTCTTGGATCTGGTTGGCGGCATGATGGGGCAACCACCGGGCGGTTTTCCCGCTCAAGCGAAGAGGTCGATCCTCAAAGACAATCCTGAGGTCCTGCAACGACCGGGTGAAACGTTGCGGCCGATCGATTTCGTCGCGATTGGGGTGCAGTTAAAGCCGAAATTGGGGCGGGAAGCCACGATGCGAGATATTGTCACGAGCGCCCTGTATCCTAAAGTGTTCGATGAGTACGTAACACACGTTCGCAGCTATGGCGACGTTTCGTTGATACCGACCTCGGTCTTTTTCTTTGGGCCTTCGATCGGTGAAGAGTTCTCGGTTGATATCGAAGCGGGCAAACGGCTCATCATTAAGTTTTTAGCGATTGGCGAAGCGCGTCCGAACGGTACCCGAACGGTCTTCTTTGAGCTCAACGGCCAACCTCGCGAAGTGGAGATTGTGGATACATCGATTGAATCCAAAGCGGCCAAGCGAGTCAAAGCGGACCTAGCCGACCCGACGCATGTGGCGGCCGGTATGCCTGGCATGGTGATTGGAGTCGCGGTAGCTCAAGGCGCCACAGTGACGAGGGGTCAAAAGCTGTTGGCATTGGAGGCAATGAAGATGGAGACGGTGATCAATGCCGAACGGGATGGTGAGATTGTCCAGTTGCTTGTGCAATCAGGCAGTCAAGTCGAAACCGGCGATCTACTATTCGTTCTGAAATAAACGTTTAACCGGCGCAGCCGCTGGCGTTGTCAATGCGATTCGTGTAACCGGCGCAACCGCTGGCCCTGTCAGAGCAGCCTGTCTCCTGTGACCTAGAGGCCTTAGCGACTTGGAGCCCCGCATGGCATTGCGTTTTATTACATCTGGAGTTGCCCCGTTCTTGCCGCCAAAGAACGCAAAGCACCCAAAAAGGTCTCTCAATTGGGTCAAGTCTAGAGGGTTTTTGCAGGTTCCAGCGGCTGCGCCGGTTAAACAAATCGCATTCGCCTACTTCGAATACGAGTACGCTGGGCCTCAAGATGAACGACCCTTCTCGGCTCACATGATCATCGATCGATGCCCATGGAATGCAGAGCACCAATTGGTCCGCGTTGGCCTTCAAGCTAAGAAACTCGATAAGCAGAATCGGGTCAAAGCCAACATCGTTGTCTACGCAGGTACCGCCGGGTGCGTTTTGCCAAGCAAGAGTTTGTCCTGAACGAAACGGATAGAAGTGAAGAGCCGCAGATCGATCGGGACATGCAATGGGCCACATCGGTGGTTGAGTTTGGGTTGCTATTGCGTCGCAGTCAAATGGCGTCCCAAGCGGATTGGTCAAATATGCTTGAGCGAGCAGCGAGTTCGGCTGGCGGCGATGCGTACCGACTGGAATGCGTAGCAATGATGCGAAAAGCCAGAAGCATGTTCCCGTAGGTCAGCCTGTCCTCAGGCTGACGGTAAAGGGTCGATCTTAGTGGCACAATGCTAATCGACTGCATCGCTAGCGGTTGGCCATTCGGGGGCCGGTTACTCCGTCGGCGTTTCTTGCTTAGGTGTTTCCTTTTCGGCGACTGCCATGCGAGCAGGTTTGTAAACTCGGAGATCCCAGTCCGCTTGTTTTGGCAAATACTCCGGAGAAGTAGCTTCTTCGAGTTCGACGGCAAAGAGCGAGCCGGGCGGGGCGGCGATCCACCAACGCTCTAGCATTGCAAGCAATTGCTTGCCGTTGGACTCCCAAAGAGAATACGGAGGACAACAGAATACGACCCATATTTGATCTGGGTTTTGGCTGAATCGCGTACAATTTCCGGGCAAACCTTTGGACCAGTCAAGGACGTCGGTTTGAATAACTTCGATGCGGTCTGTAATTCCTAGTGATTTTGCGTTGGTTTGAATTTCGCGAGCAGCGGATTTTAAGATTTCAAATACGATGCCTTTGGCTGCGCCACGCGAGACTGTTTCGAATGCCAAAACCCCCGTTCCACCAAATAAATCGAACGCGATCGCGTTTCCAAACGTACCACCGAGCAAGCTCATGACGGCTTCGCGAGTTCGATCCTTCATCGGTCTGGTCCTTGGATCGACAGCAAATTGAATCTTGCGAGTTCGCAAGTTGCCAGCGATGATCCTTAGAGTGGTCGTTTCCAATATGGGTTTTGTCCTATAAAGTCGTGAATCACGCTGAAAACTCCAATTGGAGCAGCCTTGATTGTTACAGAGTATGCCAACATGCCAATCCAAACAAACCGTATAACAGCCTTTTTCGTTATTCTGATCGCCGGATCGGGTCCGTTTTTTTTCCAAGTGGAGAAGTCGTTTGGTCAGGACCAAAATTCTACGCAGAAAACGGTCGGCAATGCTCCATCCGCCAAAAGACTCACTCCGGAGGAGCGCGCCGCCGAAAAACAAAAATCTCGTCAGTTGCAAAACGAAATAGCAATAAAGCGACAGAAGAGTTTCGGAATGCTGCCAGCGGGCGATGATTCCGAGGTAGGTAAAAAATACCAATCAGCATTGAATGAATTTCGAGAATCGGCGGTTGCCCTGAACCAAGTTCAATTGTCCTTTGATCTAGCGGAGAAATTCACTACCTCCTTTCGAGACCAAATAAGTCGGGAGTGGCAAGAAGGAATTCACAAAAGCTTTCTTGCCAAATCGAATTGGCTGAAAGTCGCAGGCGAGACTTATTTAAGTGCCCCGGACAAGTACAGTGCGATTGGCGAAACATTGTGCGAAATGCTGCTATCGGATGTGGAACTGGATCGGACCGATGGTTGGTTGGAGGCCGCCAAGGCGATCATCAATACAATGAAATCTGAGAAGGAAGATCTGCTACGTGCTGCCGGCTTGGTCGCATACGCCAATTCCGATTTTGATTTTACGGAAGAATGTCTGGTCCGAGCACAAAAATTCCATCCGGATGAAGTCCAGCCCCAGTTCATGGCGGAAATTAAGGACGTTCGAGAGAAGTGGACGCATGAGCAGGAAATTCGAAAACGGGAGGAAGAAAAAAACGACAATCCTCGCGTCGAGTTTGTCACCACGAAAGGCAGGATGGTAGTGGAACTGTATGAGGACTCCGCTCCAGAAACAGTAAAGAATTTCATTTACTTGGTTGGCATTGGTTTTTTTAAGGACAAAACTTTCTTCCGAGTAGAAAAACACGTCTGTGCCCAAACGGGATGCGAAAAAGGTGATGGAACTGGGGATGCTGGCTACGTCATACCTAGCGAGGTAGACAGCCCCAACCGACGCGATCATTTCCGGGGTACGATGGCAATGGCACTTGGAAATGATTCAAAGACAGGACAAGTCCTTCCGAATACAGGTAGCTCCCAGTTTTACTTTGCGTTTCTACCGATGCCCCAGCTAGACGGCAAGCACACGGTATTCGGACGCATTGTAGAAGGCCAGGAGTCAATGAATTTTTTCCGCGTGATGAATCTTGGACAAGAGTCGCAGCGCAAGGAAGGGAAGGAACCCGACATCATTATCTCTAGCAAGGTGTTGCGAAAACGCGATACGGTATACAAGCCCAAGATCCTCGCTGGAAAACTTCCAAAGTAGGTACTAGCTGCCAATGTCATTGGAAAAAAGCGAAGCCATCGTTTTGAGGGTGGTTCCGTGGAGCGAAACCAGCATGGTTGTCACTTTGTTCACACGCGATTTTGGCAAAATCTCTGCCATCGCAAAAGGAGCGAGGCGATTGCGAAGCCCTTTCGAATCATCGCTAGACTTGCTAGCAAAATCGCAAATCGTCTTTATTCAGAAGTGCAGTGATGTACTCGATCTGCTGACTGAATCGAAATTGATCCGTCGTTTTCGATCTGGACAAGTTGCGCTGCTGCCACTTTATTGTGGTTATTACGTAGCGGAACTGCTCCTCGGCCTGACCGAGGACAATCAGAAAGCGTCCGAACTCTATGACGTGAGCGATCGAACCCTGACGGACCTTGATCGTGGTTTGAGTGCACCCGAGGTCATCCTACGCTTCGAAATGCAGGCATTGAAACTATTGGGTCATTTGCCAACTTTCCATCTATGCGCGAGTTGCGGCAATCCTGTACAGTCCGAACGAAATGGTCCGGGAGCTTTGCTAGGCATCGCTGCCGGTGGAATTTTGTGTGGCGATTGCGTGCCTAGCCAACAACTCGTGATCCGCATCCGATATCCAACGCTTGAGTACATGATCGCTTATTCGTCCGAGGAATGGAGTGGCAATCCACTGCCGATCCTCGCTGAATATCGCGGTGAAGTGAGATTCGTAATGGAACGATTCGTTTCCAATTTGGCAGACCGCCACCTCCGCCTAACGGATTTTTTAGAGGAACTGAAGCGTTGACCACGATGGGCAACATGCAAAACTACCCGCAAAGCAAATCTGAGGGATATCGGATGGATCGCCGCCTCTTTATTGATCGACAGGCCAAACAAACGGTGGTCCGACTCGCCATGGTGCAGCCCGTTCGTTTTGCGATTTTAATGTTGTTTTCCATTCAAACAGGCTGCGCTTCGTTCAATCTGTTTAAGAAGGAAGACGACGAATACCGCAGAGCACGAAACGCGATTGAAGGCTACGAAGACAAAGAAGGCAATTGGATTCGACCGGAGGGGATTCGAGCAGACAAATCACGGGACAGCAATATCCCCAAAGCTCTTCAATTCATTCCTGGGTTGGCACCTGCTCCCGTCAATAAAGTTTTGGCGAAATCGACCTATCTCGAAGGGGACGAGCTTTTCAAGAACGCTGCAAAACTCGCTGAAGGGAGCGGTGAAAGGCAAGCCACGTTCCGAGCCTCAGCCAGGAAGTACAACCAGGCAGGGAAACACTGGGCCAGTAGCGCGCTCGAACAGGACTCGCTTTTCATGACCGCCGAAAGCTACTTCTTTGCAGAGGACTACCCCAAGGCCGAGGATTTTTTCGTGAAATTGCTCAAGGAATATCCTAGAACACGTTATCAAGACATGGTTGACAAGAGACGCTTTGAAATCGGTCTGTTTTGGTTGCAATTCAACGACGAATTCTATCACCTCAACGTTTCGGATAATCGGAAACCTTGGAACGATACTCAAAAACATGGCGTTCGCGTTTTGGAAAAAATGCGGCTTGACAATCCTGTTGGGCGTTTGGCGGACGATGTCACCATGGAGCTTGCCAATACGGCGTTCAAGAACGAAAACTGGAATGACGCTTTGGACACGTATGGCGATTTGATCTCAACCTACCCGGACAGTCCGCACCAGTTCGATGCGCATCTTCTCGGTGTGAAGTCGGCATTGATGTCCTATCAGGGAGCCGACTATTCTCAAGTGCCACTTGAAAAAGCAGAGAAAATGATCAAGCAGATGCCTAGACAATTTAGGGAAAAAGCCGAGGGGCAAAAGGAGCAGATCGAAAATGCAATGAAGGAAGTGCGGTACCGTCGAGCGGAGAAGGAATACACTTGGGCCACATATCGACTGAACAAACAGGAAGCGAGAGCGTCGCGAATCCACTGCATGAAAATTTTGTCCGAATATGGCGATACACCGTTTGCCGACAAAGCAAAGGCGATCATGGAAAAGACAGGTGGCATGCCTGCCGAACCGGTACAACAATTGAGTTGGTTGGCTGATCTATTTCCTACACGCGACAAAATCACTCCGTTGCTGAAGCCTACGCCCAACTTAGACGAACAGGATAAAGCAACGCAAAGCGTTTACGAACGAACGGCTGGGAAATCTGGACCTACTGCCGTCACTGAGGTCGGAACTACCCAAAGATGAACGGTCGAAATCTGATCTCGATGATCGCGTTGACGACTCTTGTTGGCTGTGCTGGGTACCAGGTCGGAACGCGAACGCTCTATCGAAAAGATGTTCGCACCATTCACGTACCCATCATCAAGAGCGATTCGTTTCGGCCCGAGCTAGGTGTGATGCTGACCGAGACAGTTCAAAAGGAAATCGAACGGCGGACACCATTCAAGCTTTCCAATATGGAAACGGCCGATTCGGTAATGACTTGCAGGCTCACTTCGGATGCCAAGCGAGTCGTGAGCGAAACCAACACGGACGAACCGCGCTTGCTCCAATCGGTGATTACGGTCGAGGTCAGCTGGAAAGACCGCCGCGGGATGCCACTTATCGAAACCAGGTTTCTACCTCCTGGAGAATCCACTTTTTATTTTGCGGCCAACGTCAACTTCGTACCTGAAGCGGGACAGTCTATTTCATCCGCGAACCAACGGGCAGTAGAACGACTGGCAAACCATATCGTCGACCAAATGGAAGCCAGGTGGTAGGCTGGTGGTAGGCTGGTGGCTGGCGGTCATCCGTTAGATATCCGCAAATTTCGCAGATGACCACAGATTTCAGAACGGACCCAGTCGCGAAGAAAGATTATGATACTTTGTGAATCGTGCCAAAGAGATAAGATTAGGAGATCGATCAGGACGCAACCGTTCGTGGCCAAAAGCCGTGAACGGTTACAGAATTCCGGTACTTCATATCGTTGGGCTACCCCTCATTTTGAATTCGTACTCAAATATCTAGGGCGGTTCAAGGAACTTTTCACTAATTAGTTCATCCGATTGAGAGAATCCCACCCTAGAAACAAGAAATCATGGACTCCCCAATCAAGAATATCGACGAACTGCTGAGCGGCATGCTGGATGGAATGCTGTCCGAGGCGGATTTAGTTGAGCTAAAGCGAGAAATGGCGGACAATCCATCTCTCAAGGGGCGTTTAGATGATCTTGCTGTTTTGAGACGCTCGCTCCTTAGCGGTCGTTCTACCGGTACACTTCGACCGAATTTTGCGAGCTCAATTACGTTGTCCGCCAAAAAAAGGGCGGCAGAAATGGGGTTAGAAGCCCCCGCATGGCTCGCAACGCCGGATTCTTTGGTGCCATTGCAGAAATCTTTGGCTCCGAGATCTGTCGATTCACGTCCTTGGCGCCGTTGGATATTCGCCGGTGGTTTGACCCTGGCTGCCACAGGTTTATTCGTTCTTATTTCCTTTCCGAAAGTAGATCGCTCGGGAATCGTCTCTATTCCGGCTGGCGGCGAAAAGATTGCAGTCGTCGAGTCGGCTGATATTCCTGAAGCTCCAGATGTCCCTGAATCTTCAAGCGAGAAGACATTGCTGGCTGGAAATTCTGAAATAATCCTTGTTGCCGAGGCGGATAGCACCCCAATAAAATCAAAAAAAGATCCGGTTGAATCGGTCGCACAAGTCGAAACGGTCGTGTCGAATCCGCCCCCGCTTGATTTACGACCGGCGGATGCGGTTGTCCTCAACCTGAAAGATAAGGCCAAGGAAAAGTTGAAACCGAAACGAATTCCGTTCTATACAGTGGTTATGGACGTTTCAATCGACCCAACGGCAGTCGAAAACCGGACTTTGGAGCGAATTCTGGAAAAGTACAACATCATGTTTACCGATGATTTTGTTATGAGCGATACGCAGCTCAAGAATCTTGTAGATTCGAATCTATTGGGAAACGTTGCGAATTCAGATGAGAAGATGGGGGTAATGTTTTTGCGATCAACTGGGAGACAATTGGATTTAGCATTGCAAGACATTATCGGCCAGTTTGAGGATTTTCCAGATTTCGCGATGGATTTGTTGACGGACAAATCGGCCGAAGTACTGGTTAAACAGTTGAGCTCAATCAAAGTGGCTGACGGAGCCGATGGTTTCGCCAAACGATTCTCTTTGGTAGAAGCCCCAGGGAACCGCTCTCCCTTTGCGGCTTCGGTCAGGCGTAGCCCACCGATGACAAGCGTCAATCGGAAGAAAATGAAGAATGGAATGATCCTGGGAGTCGATAGGGGAAGCGAAATGTCGAATGTTCTTCTTCTTTTGCGACCCGCCAAAAAGTAGTTTGCTAGCCGTATTGACAAATCACGGAGATTTGTTCAGGCTTAGATACCATTGTACATTGTGCTTGTCAGCAATTCGCCCTCCAAACCATTCCGCGTTCAGCCTCCTTGGTTATCGCGGCCCACCTTAACCTTTACAAGTCGGCGTCCATGATGTTGTCGATCCTTGGTCAGTACGGGTCCTCTCGCAGCTATTGCGATGGAGAATCTCGCCGTTCTTTCTTGAAAATCGGCGGGATGAGTTTCGGGGCGACAGCCTTTGGTCTTGCGGACGTTTTGCGCGCGGAGTCGCAACAACAGAAAAGCAATCCGAACAAGGCCCTCATCCAGATCTTTCTTGGTGGCGGTCCGCCTCACCAAGATATGTGGGACATCAAAACAGATGCGCCATCGGAAATACGCGGTGAGTTTCGACCGATCCCGACGAATGTACCAGGCATTCAGATTTGCGAAGTGTTTCCGAAACTCGCGCGGCTCATGGACAAGGCAGCGGTCATCCGTTCCATCGTTGGTTCCAAAGATAGACACGAATCCTACCAATGCTTAAGCGGATGGATACCTGATGACTTGAAAGCGCTTGGTGGACGGCCATCGATCGGCGCAGCTATTTCTAAACTGAAGGGGGCAGTGGATCCAGGGGTTCCGCCGTTTGTTGGGTTGGCAGAGCGATCGAGTCATGTTCAATGGTCTGATTGTGGTGCATCGGGATTTCTAGGTGCGGCCCATTCGGCATTCAAACCGGATGGTCCAGGCATTGAGAACATGAAGCTCAATGGTGTTACTCTCGAACGGCTTCAAAACCGAAAGCAGCTCCTAACTAGTTTAGATACGCTTCGGCGCGACATTGATACGACGGGAGTTATGGAAGGGATGGATACGTTCGGCCAGCGCGCTCTGGATGTCCTTACAAGTAGCAAGTTGGTGGATGCTCTGGACTTGTCCAAGGAGGATCCTGAGCTGGTTGCCAGGTACGGCGACGGCAAACCTTACAAATATCAGTACGATGGTTGCGCAACTCGAAACGATCATCTGCTGATCGCAAGGCGACTGATCGAAGCGGGCGTTCGAGTCGTCAGCCTAAGCTTTGGTCGTTGGGATAGTCATGGAAAGAATTTTGATATGGTTCGCGATCACGGAGGGAAGCTGGATCAGTGCTTGAGTGCATTGATCGAGGACTTAGAGATGCGAGGAATGCTGAACGATGTTAGCGTCGTAGTATGGGGTGAGTTTGGACGTACTCCGAAAATCAACAAGGACGCCGGCAGGGACCATTGGTCACAAGTCAGTTGCGCATATCTGGCTGGCGGTGGTATCCGGGCAGGGCAAGCGATTGGTGCTACGAATCGTTTGGGAGAGTACGCAACGCTGAGGCCAGTACACGTTCAAGAAGTCATTGCAACTCTTTACCACAACTTGGGTATTGATGTAACGAATACGACAATCGTCGATTCAACCGGTCGACCGCAATTCTTAGTTGACCATGCTCCCGTGACCGAACTGATCTGAGATTATTCCGATGAAAACCATTCAGCTATTCAGGAGCCTCGCCCTCACAAAATTCGTTTGGTTCGTTTTCTGGTTGGTTTGCATATCGCATACGACGGCCAACGACTTGCTGCCGAAAAACATTCGGTCCATACGCATTGACAGCGGACCATCCTTGTTAGAAAAACCAGAAAAAGAAGCGATACCCAAAGTTATTTTTCGGGGAAGCGATGCCCGTCATCAGGTTCTTATTGCCGGCACGGATTCAACCGGCCTAGAAATCGATTTGACGCGAAACGCAACGTTTCGTTTCGAGTCAGAGGGTATCGCTTCGATCGATCGCTTTGGCCAGATTGCGCCATTGAAGAATGGATTAACTACTTTATCTGCGAGCCTAGAGGGTGTTACTTCCGCGTTACTTCAAGTGGAAGTAACGAATTGGGATGACAATCCTGAAGTGAATTTTCCCAACCAAGTTGTTCCGATTTTTACGAAGCTCGGTTGCAATGGCGGCGGCTGTCATGGAAAAGCAGCCGGACAAAACGGATTTAAGTTATCGTTGCTCGGATTCGAACCGAGCGAAGATTTCGAGCACCTCGTTAAGGAATCGCGTGGTAGGCGGCTATCGACCGCCATGCCGGACTCCAGTCTATTGTTAACCAAATCGATCAATGCAGTGCCTCACGGTGGTGGCCAACGACTGGAACTCGATTCGCAGGAGTATCGCGTTCTTCGCAGGTGGATTTCGCAAGGAATGAAGCCTGGCAAAGCAGATGATCGACGCGTGGTTTCACTCACCGTTACTCCCGAACATCGGCGAATGCTCCCCAAGCAAGAGCAGCAAGTGTCCGTGGCCGCTCGTTACTCGGATGGTACGGTTGAAGACGTTACGCCAGCCGTTCAGTTTGAGAGTAACGATACCGATATGGCAGAAGTCGACAAACGAGGCTTGGTTTCGATGAAATCGCTGGCAGGCGAAGTGGCCGTCATGGCCCGTTTTCAAGGCCAAGTGGCAGTTTTTCGAGCGAGCGTTCCGATCGTTGAGGGTGAGAATAAATGGCCTGAACCGACCAACGCAATCGATGGTGCTGTGATCGCGCAGTTGCGATCTCTCAATATCCCGATCTCGCGTCTTTGCGATGAGCCGACCTTTTTGCGCAGGTCTACACTGGATCTTGCTGGCAGGCTACCTACGCTTGTTGAGGTGGATACCTTTAGTCAAGATCAAGCCGCGAACAAACGAGAACGCTTGATCGATCGGTTGTTGGAAAGCGACGACTATGCGGATCACTTTGCAAACAAATGGATGTTGATCCTTCGAAATCGGAGGGAAAACCAAGGCCAGAAAGCGGGTACTTTTGCATTCCATCGGTGGATTCGAGATCAGATCGCATCGAATCGACCCTTCGACCAGTTTGTTCGGGACATTGTGGCGGCATCGGGATCGATGGATGCTCACCCACCTGTGGTTTGGTATCGACAAGTATCGGATAACTTCAGCAGACTTGAAGACACAGCACAGCTGTTCTTGGGGCAACGCATTCAATGCGCTCGCTGCCACCACCATCCGTTCGAAAAATGGGCCCAGAAAGACTACTTTCAAATGGCGGCTTTTTTCTCGCAAGTTAGAACAAAGCCCGGCCAGTCACCAGATGAAGCCATTGTGTTTGCCGCATTAGGTCAAGCGCGTTTTTCGCATCCCAAGACAGGAGAGTCGCTGAAGCCAGCAGGACTCGACGGTGCTCTGCGTGAAGATACAGACATGCGAGACCCTCGAGAGTTCCTCGTTGATTGGATGGTCGATGGGAAAAACCCGTTCTTTGCCAAATCGATTGCCAATCGATATTGGAAGCATTTGTTTGGCCGGGGGTTGGTGGAGCCTGAAGACGACATGCGCGTGACAAACCCTCCGTCCAATTCCATGCTTCTGGATGTTTTAGCGAATCAATTGATCGAATCAGGCTATGACGTGAAAGGGTTGATACGCGCCGTTTGCAATTCGCGTGTCTATCAACTGGACAGTGAGCCCAATGGCGAGAATCTTCGCGATCGCAAATGCTATTCCAGAAACTATCCCAGGAGACTGTCTGCGGAACAAATTCTTGACGCGGTCGATCAAGTCACGCAGACGGCTACCTCATTCGATGCAATGCCAGATCGCACACGCGCCGGATCCCTTCCAGACTCTTCCTTTCGCTCCTATTTCTTAACCGTTTTTGGACGACCGGAAGCGACAACTGCATGCGAATGCGAACGGGCCAACGATTCGACTTTAGCCCAAAGCCTTCATTTCGCCAATTCGAAAGAACTGATTGCAAAGCTTGCCGAAGCGAATGGTCTTCCGACAAGTCTTGCGAATCGAACTAGTTCGCACCAAGACAATCTTAAGGAGCTTTACCTAAGAGCATTTTCACGTAGGCCTAGCGACACGGAATTGACGCCAGCGATTGCCTATATCGAAGGCAAGAGTAACAAGTTAGAAGCGTACCAGGATCTGACCTGGGCCATTTTGAACTGCAAAGAATTCTTGTTCAATCATTAGCACGATGGAGGCACGGATGCCCACCGAAACGAGTGCTTTGTGGCATCTAATTTTTATAGCACCGCCGAGGCCGTCGTTCCAAAATTAGCGAATGTCTCGGGACGCGTTGCGAGCCGATGACGATTGAGCCGATGAGGACGGAGAAGATATCTCCGGGATCATTGCAACAGTCATCCGTGCTCGCTTTCTAACAAGGTAGTAATTCGAGGAGCCTGCTGTTCGAAAACTTGAATTAGACAAAATCCATGTTAGCGATTCCATCTTCGGCGTTTTCCAATCCATCATTCCAACGATAATATCGCCCGGTAGAAGACGAGCTCGGTCCGCAGGACTACCAGGTCGTACGTCATTAATCCGCAGGCCACCTGTGTACTCATCTCCAACACCGGCTACAGAGGATGCAGGAACTGCCGTTAATCGGATCCCAAGCTGCTCCCAAGCGATCTTTGCTATGTCCGCCTCTGGTTTGTTCGTCGATGCGTTCAACGTGATGGAATGAGCTAATTTCACACCATTCCGATCGAGACCAAGTTCGATGGATTGGCCAGAACGAACGTCCAACATGGCCAGTTCTAGTTCCAATCGATTAGAAATTGGGTGCCCATCCACGGTGGCAATCCGATCACCTGTTCGGATGTCACGACTCGAATTGGATTCCGAACCAAGATACTCGCGAACAACGAGATGGCTACCGAGTTTTTCGTTGAGAATAACGTCACCGCACTTGGAAAACGAGATCCCATGGGCCGTTTCGCGATGGTTCGCGACCAAATCTGCCATTACCTCAACGGCTGTATCGATTGGAATTGCGAAGCCTATTCCTTGCGCTCCAACACGAACAGCAACGTTGATACCGATTACCTCGCCTTCAATGTTGAGAAGCGGTCCGCCGGAGTTGCCGGGATTGATATCTGCGTTGGTTTGAATAAGGTCGTTGTATTGCTGCGATCCATTGACAGGAATGTCGCGATGAAGTGCGCTGATGATGCCGACAGTTACGGAGTTTTGGTAGCCGAATGGATTGCCGATCGCAATAACCGTTTCGCCTCGTAGTAGGCTTTCACTATTTCCTATATGAATGACTTGCAGATCATGATCTGTCGGTATTTTGATGAGCGCGAGATCGGTCTCGGGATCGTAGTTGATTAACTTAGCGATGGAGCTTGTTCCGTCTGCCAACGTCACTTCGATTCGAGCAACCTCGTCCACGACGTGGTAATTCGTGACAATGAAGCCACGTCGATCGATAATGACGCCAGTACCCATTCCATTGACTTCTTGGCGAATCGATTGCCCGGAAGCAGTTGAGTTCTTTATCGTCTTATTGCCTTGAATATTGACAACGGCAGGTTCCGCTTTCTGAATGGCCAAAACGATCGGCGTATTCCTCGCGGACTCGGCAAGAGAGTTATTCGCGTCAAACGCAAACACTCCCACCGCAGTCAGAAAGGAGCCTGTTCGGGCTAAGGTGAGCAGATGCTTGGTTAAGCGAGATTTCATTCTTGGCCGGGGCTATTACTCGGAAAAAACGTTGCAACCCATGCGTTGAACTGGGGCACAAGCATTGCTTGTATCCATTCAAACGCCTGACGTTGGGTAGCATCGGTTATTCGGTTCGATTGGCATGATCGGGTGGCAACGACCTATTCACACTCACCCTACGTAGTTGATTTTCCCCAGTTAGCCCAAACAGCCGATCTTCGTGCTGCACGCTTTACAGGCTCCGTTTTGTCAATGCTTAACTATCACAAGACCGATAGCTAGCCAACGTCTGAAGCGATTGACTCAATATTTCGCTGTAGTCATAGTGCTCAACGTCCTCACCGAGCAATTCCACTTCGTAATAGCCTTCATAACCATATTGCTCAATGGTCTGTACGAGGGCCGCCAATGGAACGTTTCCATCTCCTAGCAAACAACGGTTTTGTTCCCCAAGGGGCGCTCTTTTCGAATCGCCTAGCTGTACCAAACGAATAAACGGCACAATCGACGGAAGCCAATCGATTGCATTCTCGTCTTGGGCCATGTGATAGCAATCAAACACGATTCCGCAATTGCTGCTAGCGATTCCAGAAATCACATCCAAAGTATCGGGAATGCTGGTCAAAAAAGTAAATTCATGAGCACAACCCACGTGCATCGGTTCTACCGCCAACTGTATTCCGACTGCCTGCGCCGCTTCTGAAAGGACTTTCAAGGCCTGCGATAGCAAACGTTTAGCGTGATTTCGCGTGTGACCTGCTCGGCTACCAGCTAGAATAACAAGACAATCCGCGTCCAATTGAGCCGCCGCATCGATTGCATCCAGGGCGTCGTGAATGGACTCTTGAAACGACCTACCATCACTGCCAGTAAAGCCGCCTGCCCAATTGAGGGAGGACACTTTCATCTGCTGATCTAATAGCAATTCTCTTGCTTTGGCCTCACCGCAATCAGATAGCTTCGGCCTCCAGACTCCAATTGCTTGATAGCCATGTTCCTTGTATCGCAACACATCTTCTTCGAAGCTCCACCGATAGGTAGAAAGCTCCGAGACAGCCATTCGCGACATCCATGTGATTGGCATCAATTCTCCCGAGAGTGTGGGTAACCGAACACAAATTGCAATCGAGGAATAGACAGAATCGACTGTGCGCCTAGTATCTATGTCCCGCACTAAATGTAAAGCAGGCGTCAGACCATTCCACCGAAATTCGTTCCAGCCGATTCGCGCCGCCGTGACGACCGCATTTGCTTGCCAATCCAAATTCAATTCACCAATCGATACGATCCTCAAAATTCTTGCGATTAATCAACCGGGAAATGAGTGCTGACTTTTTAGGCAATCGCAGTGCCTCGATAATGTGCGATCCCACTTGAGATTCTCAAAATATCTCTACCCTCGGATTTTTTCTATTCGTATTTTCAAAAATTGCAGAGGGGAAATAGACACCATTCAACCCAGAAAAATGACAATTAAGCTTCCAGTCAACGATCTAAAAACGAACGTGGCTTTTCGCGAAAGCAATCCACCAACAAATTGGTACGCTAACTGCATATTGTATTCTTGCATCGGAAGACTGACGTTGGGCGTGTGTGTGCAAGAGTTCAGGTTAACTCAACCGATACAATGGCATCGCGATTTGCTCGAGGCTGGCTGGAGGAGGGAGAGGACCTTCAGTTGATCTTGAACTTGTCGCGGTGCCTTTTTTTTGCGCCCCATTGGGACAATCTAAGTCGACGTGCCCCTTTGTCGAATCCGTTTTCAGACTATGTCATTTGCCTCGCGGGCTGTTAGGCCGTGTCGCCGAGGGGTATGATTATGTGGTAAGGTTGTAATTTCTTTCGTAGAATGCAACTTGGTCCTCATATCCATCCCTCGGAGCTTTTTAACATGACACGGTCCATTCGGTTTCTGACGTTCCTAATGCTGGGTGCTTTATCTGGTTTGGCACCTAGTCTCTTGCAAGCCCAAGATGCGAAATGGGTGTCTCTATTTGATGGCAAGACCATGGAGGGATGGGAGAAAGTCGGCAAGGTGGAAAGCAAGTGGGAAGTTTTGGATGGAGCTTTGGCTGGATCTGGTCCAGCATCGATGCTGGTAAGCACCCAAGGGCCATATAAGAACTTCAAGTATCGGGCCGAAGTCAAGATAAATGACAAGGGAAACTCAGGGCTCTATTTTCGCTGCACGCGAAAACCCGGTTTCTCCGATGGGTATGAGGCTCAAATCGACTCAACACACTCCGACCCGATTCGAACAGGCTCGTTGTATGGCATGTGCCATGTTTACAAGCGTTTAGTAGAGCCCGATACTTGGTTCACCTATGAACTTGAAGTTCGCGACGATGTCTGGCGAGGTAAAAACATGACACGGATCAAGATAACCATCAACGGTGATGAATTGTACGAGTACCTAGATTTTGAAAAAACTTTCAAGGAAGGGCACTTTGCGTTCCAGCAACATGACCCAGGTAGTAAGGTATCGATTCGAAAAATAGAAGTGATGGAGTTGCCTGAGGCAGCAAAAAAGTAGTATGTATTCCACCTGAAAAATCATTTAAAAGGTCAGATTATGAAATTCGGTATTATTTGTGCCGCGATTGCTTTCGCGGTGAGCATTGAGTCATCGGTACTTGCACAAGAAAAAGCCAAGCCAGTACGTATGGGTTGCGGGATCATGACCTTCGACACGGTGCCGGGCTGGGGGCTCCGCCCGGATGGCAAGTCAGCGTTGGGGCCAACTCACGGAGCAGTCGTTGTCGATAAATCGGGCAACATTTACACGAGCGCAGATGCAGGAGTTTTCGTTTTTTCTCCCGAAGGGAAAGTAATTCATTCGTACTTAGGCAAAGAGTACTCCAAGATTCATGACATGGAGATTCGTGACGAGGCTGATGGTGAATTTGTTTACGGAGCTCGAAACGCCAACGCAGAGGGAATCAAGTTCAACATCAGGAGCGGAGAGATCGTGCTGAAACTTCCGTTTCCAAAGGAATCAGGTCTCAACCTCGACAAGTTCAATCCAACGGCAATCACGGTGGCTCCCAACGGTGATATTTTTCTTTCGGACGGCTATGCCAGCAACCATATCTTTAAGTTCGACAAGACTGGCAAGTACCTAATGCACTTCGGTACGAAAGGGAATGATCTCAAGCAATTTAATACGGCACACGGGATGACTCTTGATACCCGTTATGAGCCGCCACGGCTATTGATCTGCGACCGCAATCACCAGCCCAAGGGCCGCTTGTTGCACTACGATCTTAATGGAGAATATATCGATGAGATCGTTACAGGATTGGGAATGCCGACCTCTGCGGCGGTCCAAGGGGACTATGTTTCAGTTCCTGACTTGCATGGGAGAGTGGTAATACTGGACAAGAGCAATACGATCATGGCCGTTTTAGGCCACAACCCCGATAGGGCCAAAGGAGCCGGTTTTAACATACCACAAGAGCAGTGGGTTGAGGGCGTTTTCAGTGGCACACACGGGTCGTATTGGGACAAAGACGGTAATCTATACGTGCAAGACTGGAATGTCTCTGGGCGAATCATGAAACTGGTGAGGGTTAAATAAGTCGATGACAAGAACGCCGGAGGACAAAGGGAGCAATAAACTGCCAGCTCGACAGGTACAGAATCGCGAGGAACAAGTTGCGAGATTTGTTAGCAAGATCAAGAACTTGGAACTGCAGATTGGTGAGCATGTGTTGTCGGCACTTTAACACCCGGATACCGTCGCCGTTTTAACCACTGTCGTTATTGGACCGAGCGGGGAGCAGCATATCGTTTCTGCCGCATTAGGACCAGAACGCATGTCTCAAGTAAACGAACTTCTGAACGAAGCTCAGGAAGACAGAATTGACGATGAAGTCTGCTTTGGCTTTCACTGTTTCGTAAAACCGAAATAGCGAGCAATCAGTTTGCCACCGTGACTTGACCAACCACGCGATGCCCTTCTAGACTGTAGGGTTTTGTATTTCCGGGGTATCGACATCGCGAGGTTGCGATTCGACTGGAACGGAATTAACGGTTTTGAAAGAGGATTTTGTGGCAGCGACCTGTGTAATCGGACTTCAGTGGGGAGACGAAGCGAAAGGTAAACTTGTTGATTTGCTCGCACCGCGAAACGATATCGTTGTCCGCTACCAAGGGGGCGCGAACGCTGGCCATACCGTGGTTTGCGGCAGCGAAGTCTATAAACTTCACCATATCCCCTCTGGAATCCTTTCTAGCCAAATCACCAACGTCATCGCACCGGGCGTCGTGATAGAGCCGAACATGTTGATCAAGGAGATCGAGGGTCTGGAAGCTCGCGGGATCGAGCCACGAAAAAATCTGATCATCAGCGAACGGGCGCACGTAGTGATGCCCTGGCATTTCGTTGAGGACAAAGCAACCAACCGGGCTGTCGTTGCTGGCGAGAGCATTGGAACGACAAATCGCGGCATCGGTCCTTGCTATCGCGATAAGGTTGGCAGAACGCACGCGATGCGGATTACGGATCTGTTTAGCGATCAACTGAAAAGCAAAATATCAGATACTGTTGCTGCCAAGCGGCACATGCTCTCCCATCTTGCTGAAGCGGCCGACCTAGAATCCCTCGATGCAGAAAAAATCCACGAACAGTGTAGCCGTTGGGCGGCTACACTAGGTTCACTTTCCGCAGACACAACCAATTTTTTGCTAGACGAATTGGATGCAGGCAAAAGGCTTCTTATGGAGGGAGCCCAGGGTTCGCTTCTAGACATCGACCATGGGACTTACCCGTTCGTCACCAGCAGCAACGCATCGGGGGTCGGCGTCTCGGCTGGGTCTGGAGTACCGGCCAAGTGGATAACGAACGTGATCGGTGTTGCGAAAGCCTATTCAACGCGTGTGGGTGGCGGGCCATTCCCGACGGAACTATTGGATGAAACAGGCCAAAGGATTCGTGAGATAGGACGCGAGTATGGGACCACCACCGGTAGACCGAGACGGTGCGGTTGGTTTGATGCCGTTGCCGTTCGATACACGGCCAGGCTGAGTGGCATACATTATTTATCGCTGATGATGATGGATGTCTTAAGTCACTTTGACACCATTCAAGTCTGTGTGGCGTACGAACTCAATGGCGAGCGAATCAATCGATTTCCGTGTCGAGCAGAGGATCTTCGAAAATGCAAACCGATTTACGAAACTTTGCCAGGTTGGAACGTTGACGTTTCCAACGTCCGGAATTTAGTCGATTTCCCCTCGAATGCGCGTCGGTACATGGACCGTATCTCGGAACTCATTTCCGTACCGATCGGGGTGCTTTCAGTAGGACCGGATCGGGAACAAACTATTTTCTTGATTTGAGCCTGACTTCGCCTGCGGCTTTGCCGGTTAAACATTTAGGAAATCCGAATGGCATTGTTTCGCGGCAAACCCAAAACAGAACCCGCCAGCCAATCGGCAAGTGTTGAGGCTCTACGGATGCCCGAGCACATTGCCGTGATTATGGATGGCAATGGTCGTTGGGCGGAGGCTCGCGGTTTGCCTCGCGTCGAAGGGCACCGTCGAGGTGCGAACACAGTGCGTCGAATCTCAGAAGCGTGCCGAGAGCTCGGCGTTTCTTATTTGACGCTCTATTGTTTTTCCAACGAAAATTGGAAGCGCCCTAAAGAAGAGCTTAGTTTTTTGATGAGTTTGTTAAAAACATACCTTATTCAAGAACGACCCACTTTGATCAAAAACGACATTCGGCTGACCATTATCGGGCGACGCGACGGAATTCCGGTCGAGGTGCAATCCGAGATGGACCGGTCAGTCGAGATTAGCAAGGATGGAAAATCCCTAACTTTGTGCTTGGCGATTAATTACGGCGCAAGGCAGGAAATCGTCGACGCCGTTCGCAATATTGTGAGCAAAGTACAAAGCGGGTCGCTCGATCTGGCATCGATTGACGAGTCTACGATCGCTAACCATCTCTACACTTCTGGAATGCCTGACCCTGATCTATTGATTCGGACGAGTGGCGAAATGCGACTCAGCAACTACTTGCTCTGGCAAATCAGTTACAGTGAACTTTGGATTACCGACAAGCCGTGGCCTGAGTTTGATAAGGAGGATCTCGTTCAGGCCATTACAGACTACAACAAACGGGATCGACGATTTGGCGGTCTAGGAGAAGTTCGAAAACATTGAATCCAAAGTGGACGACGGTTGCAGGTTGCGGTTTGAAAAAGTCATGAATATCCGAGCAAAATCTGATTCTCAATTCTATAAACGGCGTTGGATTCTTGTTTTATGTCTGCTCCCGATACTGGCGGTCTGGTGCGTCCTCATTGCGTGTGTTCCCATCACGACAAGTAGTACTGGCCCCCCGGGGCATATGTCGTGCTTTTGTGATCAAAGCCCGACGCGATGAACCGGGGCAAGCCCGGACGATCCGTTGACACGCTTCACGCCCGCGCGTATTGACCATCCGGGCTAGCCCGGATTATTTCGTAACCCGATACGTAAGCGAGGGATTGCTAGGATTCCCTCGCTTACGCATCGGGTTACTAAAGCAGTCTGCTTTGTTTGCAAATCGACTTAGGCGTGATACGAAACAATGACTTACATCCAAAACGATCGACGTTCATGAATAATCCGCGCTAGCGGGTATTAGCTTAGTTTCCAAGCTTGGATGAGCAGTTCGGCACCTGGACTCAATCTGCGAAGCTTGTGAACAATCGTGGCTTTCTCGGTTTTATTGGCCTTTTCGCACTTCTTGTGAAGGTAAACCAGTTTCTTGGCTCGGTGTCTACGTTTGCGAAGTTCACGTTGTCGTTCGGTTCCGGCCATTAAATATTCTCTCGTATTGGATAGAAGTGGTGAGTGCGATTGGCAAATGTTTCCGCTTGCGTACTGAGAACGGTAACGAAATTAGCTAAATTCGTCAATGTTGGGGGTTCGGAGGCTGAGCGCCCTGGATAGCTTGCAAGATCTTTGGCAAGATGTGAAGAATAATGTCGAATTTGCCAACCTGCGTAAAAATCGGCAAATTCTTGTAGGTCGATGATTTTTGGAGCCGTTAATGACTGAAACTACAGCTGTCGTCTTGGCAGCGGGAAAGGGAACTCGAATGAGGAGCGAGCTGCCCAAAGTTCTATTTCCCGCACTAGGACGAGCCATGATCCACTGGGTTTTGGACGCCTTACAATCCGCAGGGATCAGGCAAATCATTGTCGTAGTGGGCTATCGAGCCGAATTGGTTCGAAATGAGCTTTCCGGCCGCGGCGTCGATTTTGCAGTCCAAACGGAGCAGCTAGGTACTGGCCATGCAGTTCAAATGTGCAGGCCGCTGCTTGAAAAGGGGACTAATCCAGTGCTGGTTGTCGCTGGGGATTCGCCAATGATTCAAGCGAGTTCGGTCCGTGAGCTGCTCGAAGAATTCGAGGACGGTGGTTTCGGTTGCCTCTTGGGAACATTGATCAAAGAAAACCCACACGGTTTAGGTCGAATCGTCCGGGATTCCCATAATAATTTTTTGCGAATCGTCGAGCATAAGGACGCTTCGCTTGAGCAACGGCAAATCAACGAGGTCAACATGAGTACCTATCTGTTCGACCGGCCAAGTCTTCTTTGGGCTTTGGACAACCTCAAAAACAATAATTCCCAAGCAGAGTATTATTTAACGGACTGTCCGGAATTGTTGCTAAACAACGGCAAGAAAGTGGATGCGCGCGCCGTTTTGAAAGCCTGCGAATCGCTGAGCATCAACACGATTGATGAATTGGCAATGGTCGAGTCAAAGATGCGAGAGATGGGTTACCAATGCGTGAACTAAAGATATTCAGTGGCCGGGCCAACCCGCAATTGGCGCAAGACATTTGCGCTTTTTTGCATTTGGATCTAGGCTCTATTACGCTCAACAAATTCCCTGACGGCGAAAACAATTGCAAAGTCGAAGATGACGTACGAGGCCGCGACGTCTATCTGATTCAGCCGACATGCCCTCCTGTCAATGACAACTTAATGGAACTGTTGATCATGATCGATTCTTGTAAGCGAGCCAGCGCCGCGAGGATTACAGCCGTTATGCCTTATTACGGTTATGCTAGGCAAGATCGCAAGGACGAAGGCCGAACACCCATCACGGCTAAATTGGTCGCCAATGTGATTACTCGAGCTGGTGCCGATCGCGTTCTCGCGATGGATTTGCACGCGCCACAAATTCAAGGCTTCTTTGACGTCCCCGTCGATCACCTGTACGCAGCACCGGTCTTCACTACACACTTCCAGAGTCTCATGTTTGACCCTGCCGAAATCGTCGTGGTCAGCCCAGACGAGGGAAGCATCAAGCGGGCAATCGGTCACGCCAAGCGTCTTGGCGGAAAGATCGCGATCATTGACAAACAACGCGACAGTGCGTTAAAAACGCAACAGAAACATATCATTGGCGGGCCCGTCGATGGAAAAATCTGTCTGATGTTCGATGACATGATCAGTACTGCGGGTTCGATTTGTGGCGCTGCTCAATTGGTCCACAAAGCGGGAGCAAAAGAAATTCACTTAGCGGCGACGCACGGGGTTCTTTGCGAAAATGCGATCGAAAATCTTCGCAGTGCTCCGATCAATAGTTTAGTCATTACCGATACGATTCCCTTGACGCTGGAGAAACGATTGGAGACTATCAAGGTCCTTACGGTCGCACCGCTATTGGCCGAGGCGATCCGCCGAATCCACTCCAACAAATCCATCAGTCAGATGTTCACCTCTTAGAAGCTGAATCGTTTGAAGATTCCAATGCAAACGATTACACTGTTTTTCTATTAGGATTGGGCAGGCTGCTTGCCCGTTTCGGTAATCCATTTACGTAAAGGCGACGGTTTCAAGTTTGGCATGCTGCAGAATATTCGCAAGCTTCAATTGACAGAGATTCAACGGGATGGAATGCGGAATGCAGGACAATTCAACGCCCTACTCATGGACTACCTGCGTCTGTACATTGCAACGGGAATTTCAACGGGCGAAATTGATCAACTCGTAACCGACTTCACCTACCAGCACAAATACATTCCAGCTACACTCGGCTACTTAGGCTATACCAAAAGCTGTTGTACCAGCGTCAATGAAGTTATCTGTCACGGTATACCGTGCGACTATGTTCTCAAAAACGGTGACATCGTCAACGTGGATGTTACCTCGATCGTGGATGGATGGCACGGAGATCAATCAGAAACTTTTTTGATCGGTGAGGTCGGTGATGAGGGGAAAAAGGTAACTCAGTGCGCTTTTGATGCAATGCACCGAGCTATCGCAGCCTTAGAGCCGGGCTGCTCCGTTAGTGTGATCGGTGACAACGTGGTCCAGGAAGCTACTGTGCGTGGTTTTTCAGTTGTTCGGGAATACGTCGGGCACGGACTAGGACGACGATTTCATCAGTATCCAAACATCCCTCACGTGCCAGACCGCAAGAGTAAGCAAGATCGATTGCTACCCGGCATGTGCTTCACCGTGGAGCCGATGATCAACGCCGGTACTCGGTTTACCAAACTGGACACCAAGGACAATTGGACGGTACGGACGCGGGATGGCCGACTTTCGGCTCAATTCGAGCATACCGTGCTGATGCGTGAAGATGGACCAGAAATCCTCACTCAATGCTTGAACGGACCAAAACGCGGTCACAAGTTTTAATTGGCCAAGGCCTGCCTTTCTCGCAAGTCAGCCTGACAACACGTATGTCAGCCTGACAACACGTGGGTCAGCCTGTCCTCAGGCTGACATAACAATTGTATGCCTGGCTTCAACATTTGGAAGCCGCACTAATTTAGGGCATTTTTGTTTCAATTACCAAAGAAATACAATCCCGAATCGCTAGCGTGTGGATTGCCTACTCAGTCTTCAAAGGTTAAAAACCCTAAGCCATGAGGTATTTCCATTGCTTGCAATGCGGGCTTGTACCAAATGTGTAACTTGAATAAATGTCCGGCTGAGGACAGCTGGACCTATCGTGTAAAGCACAGGCCCCGTTTTTTGCTAGTCGCTGATTGACGTCGCACGGAAGCATAGTGAGAATAATGGCTAGGCCGAATCTCTCTCTCCTAGCCGTTCGATCAGGTAGGGTATTGGTACCTCCACCGAAGATAATGCTTACTGCGTCGTCGATTGCACTGCTTGCTTTGCTTTCCGTTACCTGTGCGCGATGGCAGCAAGGTTTTCGCGAACAGGGTTTTCAAGGCTTTCGAGAACAACGTACTCCCGATCGAAGTGAATTTCCAATGTGGGAAATTGAAACTCCCTTTCAAGCGGATGTCTTCACCTTTGCTAGGATCAAGTACACGTCGTTGTTCACAGGCGGACGAGGGAATCGGTGGATGAACGATTTTCCAGATAGCGACTGGAATTTTTCGTATCGACTTCAAGAACTAACGAGCATGAAAGTGGATCCGAATGGCATTGTGCTTGAACTGACGGATCCAGACTTATTTAATTACCCATTTCTCTTTATGAATGGCGTGGGTTCTCTGCGGTTTAGCCCGGATGAAGCAATAGCGCTTCGACGGCATTTGCTCAATGGTGGTTTCTTGATGGTGGACGACTTCTGGGGCGAAGACGAGTGGTCTCGAATGCGCGACGAAATGAAAATGGTATTTCCAGGTCGGGAACCGGTTGATCTTCCACTTTCGCATTCCATTTTCCACATCGTCTACGACATGAAAGTGAAACCTCAAGTCCCAGACATTCGTACATGGCGGTCTGGCCAGACATTCGAATTCAATCACGGGGGGTCGCCTGGTGATAAACTCCCTCACTTTCAAGCATACCACGACGACAATGGGCGAATTGTCGCACTGCTTTGCCACAACAATGATCTTGGAGACGGCTGGGAACGCGAAGGGTCGAATGCGGACTATTTCGAAACTTACTCCGTCCCTTTTTCTTATCCCATGGGTATCAACATTATCACGTACGCAATGACAAACTAATCGATTGTCGACTTCCTATGGATGGTCATGCTACTTTCTCCCGACGGACTTACTATGTTGGATTGCTATGCTATGTTTTGGCATTTGGTTTTGTCGAAAGAACCCACGCCGATTTTGTAATTTATCGATTGCCAGGAACCAAATTGGTTGCGATCTTGGAGGGCAAGACGAAAATTCTAGCGGGACGACTTCTTGAATACACACACCCGGTATTCGGCTCAATCGCTTTAGACTTGGAAGATGCCTTGGTCGTAAAAGCACCAACACGGCAAGAAGAGTACAAACGACTATTCAACAAAGCAGCCAAATCAAAGAATATCCAAGATTATTTGGACGCAGCAAACCAGGCCCTCAAACGAGGACTACTCAAGGAGTTTTACGAATGCTGCAGCGATGCTTACAAGATTGATACAGAAAACGTCACGGTCAAGCGACTAATCGAAGCGAGAAAGCGGGTCAAACAGCCTTGTGGCGATTCGACTGAGGTGGAGAGGAATTTGCGAGCAGCCACTAACCTACCCCAATTGAAGGTTGAGAGAAGCGCTCACTATGTAATGCTGCACGACACGAGTGCTGTCAAAGTGGGGCGAAAAACCCGAGCACAAATACGCATTGAATTGTTGGAAACGGTATACGAATCCTATTTCATGAAATTTGCACTCGATGGAATGGTACTTGAACCGCCCAAAGAGCACCTGATGGTTTTGCTTTTCGCAGAGGAAGATACTTTTCATCGCTATGCGACTCTTCTCGCTCCCGAGCTAAAAATGGCTGCTGGATTCTGGTCCCCCAAGGACAACATTAGCGTATTCTACGATCAAGGCACCACAAAACAAATGAAGCTCTTGGCGTCTGTCGCTGACGAAATGCAAAAATCCAAAATGAAATCACGAGGAACTGTGGCTTCAAAAGATATGGCTCACCTAGCGAATTCCTTTGAGCTATTGATCAAGGTGGCTCGCGAAGAATCGGATATCGAAGTGGTCTCACACGAAGCCACTCATCAATTGGCTGGCAACTCTGGCGTTCTGTCGCGAGGTAAAATTGGCGCGAGATGGGCTCACGAGGGTTTGGCTAGTTATTTTGAAACACCAGCCGGAGCTGGCTGGGGTGGCATTGGAGCGGTGAACAAGACTAGGCTGACAGACTACCGAGTGATCTCCCGCGACCCAAATCGAAATAGTCTAAAACTCATTGTATCCGATCGCTTGTTCTCTTCTGCTAAGGACCTTGGGCAAGCCGTCGAAGCATATGGTCAAGCCTGGGCGCTCACTTATTTTTTGATGGAGACGCGATTTGACAAACTTATCGTTTACTACCAAAAATGCTCTCAGTTCGAGGATGACTTGTCCCCCGAAAGCCGAACCAAGGTATTCATCGATGTTTTCGGTAATTTGCAATCCCTCGAGGAAGAATTCCGCAGCTTCATGGAAACACTCAAAAGTGATTTAGACCGCATCCGCGATGCCGCTCGATAGGTGCCACGACTTCCCAGTGTTCGAATACTCAAGAAATCATACTTTGGACGCTTAAGCACCTATGCATAAGTTTTCGAACAAAAGGAATGAACATGGATGGACAAGATGTACAGGATGATTTCAATTCGCTTATGGATTCACTTGTGTCGTGTGAATCGAATGCACCATCGCTGATTTTCTTATTGATTTCTCCAAGCGGGTAGTCGGATCGACGATCATCCTGTAAATCCTGTAAATCCATGTTCGTTTCTCCGGTAGTGTCGACGGGTGATGGTTATGCCAGCTTTCTGTTGAAGGAGACCTGGCCGAACACCTACTTCTCCCTGGTCCGTCCGGAGTCGGGAAAACGTCGTTTGCGAGAATGTTTCGTGCGCCCGTACTTGCCGCAAACGGATTTTTCCTTGAAGGCAAGTTTGATCAATACGGTCAGAATCTACCCTTGGTTGCATTTCCGCAGATCCTGGAACAGTTTTGCAAGTGTATCCAAAAAGAGAGTTTGGTTCGACAAGAACAGTGGAAATCAAGCATTCTCAAAGCCGTAGGAGATTTGGCACATCGACTCCTCGATTTGGAACCAGCCTTAGAATCAATCATCGGTCCGCAAGCTCCCATTCAAAAGATTAGCCCAACCGAAGCCAAGTATCACTTCGCAAATGTCATTCGGGCTTTCCATCCTGAAGTTAAAAAACCTGAGCGCAGCAAAAACAAGCCAGCTCATCGAGGCGCGACTGGACGGGAGAATTGAAATGCTGCCTGATATTGTTTCTAAGCTTCAGGATCGAACATTGGGGAATCCCTTCTTTGTCCACACCTATCTTCACTTCCTGGTGCAATCGGATCTTTTGAGTTTTCATGAAAAAGACCGCTGTTGGCGTCTCGATAGAACTCAGATCGATTGCAGTCACCCAGACGACGTCGTTTCTTGGTACGCCAAGAGGCTTGAGAGTTTGGATGACGCCACTCGCAGTTTGATTTCTCTTTCCGCATGCCTCGGACATAGCTTTGATGCTGCGACGTTGTCCATCATCAATGAAACCAGTGTGGAGGAAAGCGAACAAATGCTTGCGTCCGCACAATGTTCGCAATTTATTGTCTCAGATGTTGAACCGTCAACAAATCATAAAAGGTCAATCAAGGAGGGTCAATCAAGGAGGGCCACTCATGTCATTAGTTTGGAACAAAAACTGCGCAATCCAAAGTTGCTGCAATACCGAATTTTTAACACCCCACCCCAGACCAATCCATTGAGCCACCGACTTCCTAGCGAAGCTTGGGCAATCGACCACAAAGTGAACGGTCTCTCATTTTTGAACCAGGATCAATAACTGATTTGACGAGATGTCTTCAAATTCCTCAATTGCACCATCGGACCATCGCACCCTAAGTTTCGGCACTAGTGGTGCTTCGCCCAATCCGAAACATAGTCGCTGTCCGTAGCTGCTCTGATAGCCACGCCCACTATGGACTTCTTTCACTAACTGCTTGCCCATCAGTTCTATTGTTACTCTAGAACCGGTGCCATCGCGGCAAGCCGACTTGCCTCTCAATTCCACTTGCAGCCAGTTGAACCCAAGCCGCGAGTCGTTGCGGATCACCGTTGGTCCCGCTAAAGCGTTGAGAATGATAATGTCCACATCACCGTCGTTGTCAAAATCCTCGGCAACCAATCCCCGACTGCTTTCCACCGGCGTCAATCCGCTTCCGCAAGTCGCGGAAATATCTTGGAAGCGACCGTTGCCCAAATTGAGCAGCATCGTGTTTCTAACTTTCCAGGAAGTAGTGTATGCCCATTGGCTCACGTTGGGGTCGGTATGACCATTGGCAATGATCAGATCTTGATCACCATCGTTTTCTACGTCAAAAAAAGCAGTGCCCCAGTTGGCATGCGGTAGAAGGCCCGCGCCCGCACCACTTTCAATTGTCGCGTCTTCAAAATTGCCCGAGCCGTCATTTTTATAGAGCACCGGTAATTCGTTGCTAAATGTCGTTGTGAAAAAATCTAGTTTTCCGTCACCGTTATAATCCGCGCAGTCGACGCCCATATTGCCATTGCGTTTGCCATCATACGAAAAGGCAACGCCGCGTAGAATTCCAACCTCTTCAAATCTGCCCGTACCGTCGTTTTCAAATAGCAAATTGCGATCGACATCATTAACAACCAAGAGGTCTGCGTCACCGTCATCGTCGAAGTCGACAGAGATCGCACCCATGGAAGTGGTTGAATAAGCTGACATACCAACTTTGATGGTTTGGTCGCTGAACGTACCATCCCCTTCGTTGTGAAAGAACCAATCGGATTCGGTTTGAAAGTCGAGTGGTCCCGGGTAACTTGGAAATCCTTCGGTCGTCCGTTTCACATTCTTCTCAACCGGTGACTTGACATAGTTGCCGACATAGAGGTCTAACAATCCGTCTCGATCCGCATCCAGAAAACATCCACTGGCCCCAAGCTGGTTGCTTTCGCCAAGTTTTGCAGTCGTTGTCGTGTCTTCAAATGTTCCGTCCCCATTGTTTCTGTACAGCATGTTTTGGCCAAAATTGGTTACGAAAATATCGGGAAAGCCATCGCGGTCGTAATCCGCAATTGCAACCCCCATGCTAAAGAGAATGTCGCCTGTGTGGCTTTCGCTCGTCACATCGACAAAGCACATGTCGCCTAGATTTCGAAAGAGCGCGTTGGAGGGACTGCAGTCAGGCTCTAAAGGAATCGAAGCCCCATTGAGAAAATAGACGTCAATCCAACCGTCTAAGTCAAAATCAAGTGACCCGATGCCGCTAGCCACAGCCTCAACAATAAACCTTTCACCATGACCGTTGTAAGCGTGAACAAAATGGATTTGCGATTGGGCAGTGATATCGGTTAAAGTGATAACGTTTTCCTCGATTGGATTGCCGATTGGCTTGTTCGGCTGCTGCTCCACTTTTTGGGGGACAGGGCTATCTTGGCGATCGACTTTAGGTTGCGTGCAGCCGATGGTGCAGGCTATGGCGACGGTCAAAGCGACGCCTGTCGCGAATGAAATGATGTTGGCCGCAAGACTCGAATTGTCTTGATTGATCGAAATGGATTTCTTCATTGGGTCCTACAAACGCTCCAAGGCGGCTTGGAATTCTGGATTGCGTGGTTCCAATTCGACTGCCCTCAATACATATTGCCTCGCGCCTGCGAGATCGCCGACGTGATACAAGGCTGTCCCAAGTATGAACTGATTACCGGCGGTTGGCGACAGCTTGACAGCCTGTCGAGCACTCTCAACGGCACCAACAGGATTTCTACCTTTGGGCATTTGTACTTGTGAAAGCAACGCGAAACTTTCCGCACGGTTTGGCTCGATTGCAATGGCTTTACGGAGTGCCCCGTCCGCCGCATCTAGCCGGCGAGTCCGGATGCAATGGACGCCAAATGCTATCCACGCATTTACGTCGTTCGGTGTTGCTTCACACTGTTCTCGTAGAAGAATGTTGACGCTATCGGCCTCGATCATAAGTCGGACAGTCGATTGAATGGCAGCATTCTAGTCGAAAGTCTCGAGAATTGCGTAGGTCGTCGCGCACCGGTAGCCACTCATCGAGCGACGTCTCGAATTTGAGTCCAAGATTTCTAGCGTTGGACTTTTCGACGCGGACGCGATGGAAATGGCATCTTTTCAATCAACCATCCGAATAGGTCTCGATGCGGCTGACCAAAGAATCGATTCGCTGCCGTCGTTCCATCGCTTCGTTTGATGACGAAGTTGTGCAGTACTCCTAACACCCGAAGCTTCCTCGGCGAGAGTTCGCGTAAACCATGATGCCGCAAAGAAAGTTGTCCGTTGCGACCCTCTACACACGAACTTGATCGCTGAAAAATTTCCGATGCCGATCTGGCTTGTTCCTCCAAGTACGATACGTCCTTCTCGCTCAATCCAGACAATGGACCATCGCGTGCCTTGGCTTTTTCAAGAATGGATTGCGACAGTTCTCGAAGTCGCTTACGTTCCTTTGAGTCGCTACAACGGCTTGCGACAGAAGCAAGGTAGTAGCCTGCTACAAGCTGATTCTTCCAAACGTTGACGATCTCAGGCGAGAAGGCCAAGGCCGCTGCTCGGCTTGCAATCATTTGCCAAAAGAAGAGAAGCGTTTGGATCATCGAAGGGAGCACTCGCTTTGCTTTGGCAATTCGTTCGAACGACGAAGGCTTAAGGCCTGCTTCGGACGCGACTTGGTTTAGTGTATCGAAATGCGAGTTCAACTTTACTTGAGCTTGAGCCGCTTCGACTGGTGCACCTGTCTGTAGATCGAAAGGATGATACTCTTTGCCAATGCCCAAGCGAGCTTCGCGTGCTCGAAGTTGTCTAGCTTGAGTCGATTCGAATTTTTGGCTCGCTTGGCTTCTAGCTTCTTCGAGAACTGGAGCATTGCGTTTAAGTTCTTTCTCTATGTTCAACTGCTGGAGTGAACTGGGCCAGTTTTCATTGAAATCTGCGATCTTTTTCGCATTCTGTTGGTAGGAAGCTTCCGCGACCTTGAACGCCTTCTCCGCTTTCTCGGTTGCTCGATGGAGCGGCGCACTGGTTGCTCGAGACGCTTCGTACTGAACATGGAATAGATCGGGCGAATGGTGAACACCTAGATGCGTTTCCGCGTGCGAGATCAAAGCTGCCGCCTGATCGGAAACGCATTGAATCACCGTGACGGAGAATGGTTTGAGAGCTTCGTCGACAGCGGCGTTCCAAGTCAATGCATCGCGACTTGCGGCATATTGTTCGAGCAGGAGAAAGTTTGATACCGGTTCGATCGCAACCAAGCAGATCTGAGGATGAAACGTCTCGTCCTCACACAACGTGATTTCTCGCTTGGGCATTTTCTGGGCGAGTCGTGCTTGCTCCACGTTACCGAACTCTTCAATTTGCAATTCGATGGCAACGGCAAACTTCTGTTGAGCCCCATAGGAAACGGCAATGAACCGATCCAACTTGCACAACTCAAGCAGCCAGCAGATATTACGGATACCACCATCGTTGGCTTGTCCCAAAACAAAATGCAAAGCGCACAGAAGAGTATGTAGGAACGCGAGCCCTTGGGGTGATTCGAAAAAACCAGACGACGGTTAGATCTAAGCCACATTGTTGTTCGAGACGAGCACGATTGCGTTGCCAATTTTGAGCGGTGGTACGCGGGACACGGTTGTCTGAGGCCGTCTTTTTCAACGACGCTCCGTTGAATTGATCCAATCGAAACTGGTCAACAAGTTTAGAAATCTGGTCGCGAGGCCAGAGATGTTGTTTCGA
>CAMDKL010000013.1 GCA_945900945.1 Pirellula staleyi DSM 6068 | reverse complement strand
ATGATATTGGGCATTGGCCATTCTGTCATGCAATCGAAGATCTGCGTCTGACAGGAATCCCACGCCATGAGGCGCTCGCTCGTCGATTGGTAACGCAAGGTGAAATCGCGTGCGTCCTAGAACAGGACTGGCTATTAGCCCCTGAGGATATCGCGAGACTGCTGGCTCCCAATCTCGATGACGAAATAGTTGAACGATCCGATGGGAATTTAGCGTTGGCCTTGCTACGATCCATGCTGAGCGGCCCAGTTGATATCGACAAGCTCGATTACCTGGAACGAGATTCTCTGCATGCGGGCGTTCCCTATGGCCGCAATTTCGATCGCAATCGACTGGTTAGTTCGTTGTGTATTGATTCCACTCGGAGTCGATTGGCGATCACGGAAAAGGGACGAACCGCCGCTGAGATGATGGTCTTTGCTCGGTACGTGATGTTCAGTGAAGTTTATTGGCACCACGCAGTCCGAAGCGCAACAGCCATGCTCCAGCGGGCCGTTTTCGAAATCCGAAACCATACCCAACTCACTCAATCCTGGATCGATATGAATGAGGCGGAAATGATTGACTCGCTTCGGCTGGCATGCAAGGGAAAAACCTGGTCTCCATGTATCGATGGTCTATTTGGTCCAAAGCGTCAGCTCTACAAGCGGGTTGCGCAATTCGACTTCCTCAATCACCCAGAGCAGCATCGTGCACTTGCCAGAAAACCTTATTCGGAAATTGTTGAACTATCAGCGAGGCTCGCAGCTCACCTCCAACACTCAATTGGAATTTCAGTACGTCCGCATGACATTTTGATCGACGCACCGCCGGTCAAGTTGGAGGTGCAGTTTCAACTAGATGTACGGCAACGTGATGGGAGCTATCGAACGCTGGGGGAATTGTCTCCTGTGGTGCATGCGCTAGCAACCAAGCAGTTTGATGACCTAGTCAAGCGAGTGCGGATTTTCGTTCGTCCCGAATTGCAAGAACACCTGGCCTCGATCGACTTCGCGTCATTGGTCCTGCAACATTAGCCACACGGCGATCCAGACCCGTCTGTAGGCTAACCCCTGCTCGATCAACTTCTTATTCGGACGGATGATACTGCGGCAGTGATACCAGGAAGCAACTACCTTGACCGATTTGGCTTTCGACGGAGAGTGTGCCGCCGTGCCCTTTGACGATCGCTTGACAGATGCTCAGGCCCAACCCGGTCCCGCGAGTCACCGCGTCGCGCCGTCGCGATCGATCACCTCGATAGAAGCGATCAAACAATCGCGGCTTTTCATCTACGGCGATTCCGACTCCGGTGTCTTGAACGGAAAAACAAGCCATTGACGTCAACGAATCTACGTCAAGTGTAATGTTGACCTTTCCTCCGGCGGGAGTGAATTTTAGCGAGTTGTCGACCAAATTGTTAATCACTTGTCGCAAATGATGTCGGTTTCCCTTGACCATGCCTCGACGCACGATTTTGAAGCGGAGTTCAATCGATCGACTCTCCGCGACGCCAACAAACATGTCGCACGATCTTTCGATCAATTCTTCGAGCGCCACCGGTTCACCCGTCAACAGGAGCGTTTCAGTATCGGCCTCCGTTTCGGCCAGTAGCAGCAGCTGATTGACCAACACTTCGAGCGATTCACTTTCTTCGATGATCGTCCCTAGCAGCTCTTGATACTCGTGTGTCGTTCGTTCGGACCTCAATGCAACCTCCGTGGTGCTCCGAAGCGCTGCGAGTGGCGTTCGCAATTCGTGCGCGGCGTTCGCCAGAAATTCACGTCGCTGTTGAAGAAAACTGGCGATACGATCAAGCAACAAGTTAAACGTAAGTGACAGATGGTCCAATTCGTCGCCGGTTCCGCGAATAGGTACCCATCGATGCGAGCAAGACGACGATGGCATTGAGCAGCATTAATCGGAATCGAAGGGATCGAAAGGTCGATCTAATTTTGCCGAAGTGCATAGCCAATGCCTCGAACTGTGTAAATCAAGCCTGAATCAAAGCCTTTATTGAGTTTGTTGCGCAGTCGATTGATATGGACCTCGATAACATTCGTAACACCCTCCCAGTCCGATTCCCAAAGATGTTCGCATAGCATGCGACGCGTGACAACTTCACCGGCGTTTCGCATCAAAAACTCAAGTAGCTTGTATTCGGTCGGGGTAAGGTCGATATCAGAATCGTCACGTGTGACTCGTCGGCTTGTCAATTCGATGGCAAGCGATCCGGATTGCAATCGTGTGACTGGCGATTGTACTTTGCGCCTCTCCAGGACTGATAACCTGGCAACCAGTTCAGCAAACGCGAAAGGCTTAACTAAATAGTCATCTGCACCAGAATTCAGGCCATGAACGCGTTCTTCCACTGTCCCCAGGGCACTTAAAATAAGGACTGCGAGACTTGGTTGATGGATTCGAAATTCTCGAAGAACTTGAAGACCCGGTAAGTCCGGAAGCATAAGATCGAGAACCGCGATATCAAAAAGTTGGTTTTTGCATCGTTCGACTGCTTCGCAACCATTTTGAATCCAGATGCAGACGTGACCTCCCTCCGTCAAACCTTTGACCAAAGCCTTACCTAAGACTACGTCGTCTTCGACAACCAAGAGGTCCAAAAAACTCCTCGCCACTTTCTAGAGTTTCTTACTTACGAAATCGTCACGAATGCGGCGTATTGCAAGCTTAGCTTCTTCCGAACTTGGAGTCCATGATTGAGAGGAGCTATGCAAAACCCCGACAGTTTCAAGCAACATCGTCATCCCATTCAGCGTCGGCATCGTACGGCGTATAGATTCAATCAGACGTTGACTTTTGTCTCGCGGAATCAAAGCTTCAATTCTAAACAAATTGCCAGCCGACGAACTAGGAAGCACTGCTTTCCAACTGCTTTTTACGGAATCCTGCAAATCCGCGTTAGATAATAACGCCATCAAGGACGGCTCTAAATCTTCGGGAATAGTAAAAGTAAGTCGATGCATCAAAGGTAGGCCGAGCTGTTTGCGAGCCGCCAAACTCGAATTACTCATCTGCTGGTGACTATCTAAACCAACGATATCGAGTTTGAGGCCTTCCTGGATAAAGTCCTCCTGGAGTTCATGAAGCTTTTCCATTACCGTATGATCGACAAATTTAGTACCTGATAGATCGACCGTTACATTGGAATGCTGAACGAAACCCAAGTGTTCGATTTGCCTACGAAACGGAATCCAGTTGGAGAACACAGCAGACTGGCTGGCAAAAACGACACAGCTGCCGTCGTCCATCGTTTGAACATCCAGAAACGGCTTGAAAAGCGAAGTAATCGGAACTCCGTTGGCTGTATGGATCACTAGCTTGGCAACGATGCCTAGCATAATCCCGACCAGCAAGTCGGTGGCTAATACCATGATCATGGTGAAAACAAATATGAACAACTGCTCACGACCGGTGCGATAGACCTTGAGGAACTCGTTTGGGGAAGCAAGGCGGAAGCCGGTAAAAATCAACATCGCGGCAAGCGCCGTCATTGGAATAAGATGAATAAATTTTGCTAAGAAGGACACACTCACCAACAAGAAAAGACCATGCCAAAAATTAGCAAACCTAGTTTTAGCACCGTTATCTATATTTGCTTTGCTTCGCACGATTTCTGAAATCATCGGGAGACCACCGATCGCCGAGCTAAGCGTATTGCCGACACCTACCGCAAGCAAATCACGATTGAGGTTAGATTTGCGACGGTAAGGGTCGAGCATGTCAACTGCCTTGGCGCTAAGAATCGATTCCAACGAACCAATCAAAGCATACATGAAAACCCACTTCCAAGCGGCGAATGTCTGTAGCGATGCAAAATTGGGAAATGTGATTGCGGCGAGCAAGTTCGTTGGAATATTGACCAGGGCTTTTTCAGATATGAAGTGTTCGACGCCACCGAACATGTATTTATGCGGCTGACCCAATTCGAAATACATCCCCAACGGAATGGCTATCAACATTACTACCATCGGAACTGGGATTTTCTTGACAGTCTTGTTTTTGAAGAATGTCATTCCAAAAAGCAATGCCAAACTGATAAAACCGATGCATGCTACGTATGGGTCCATATTCCAAATCGACCGGGGAATCTCAGCTAGCAACCCCAGCGGGTCATGGCTCTCTGGTTGGACACCTAAGAGTGTGTGAGTCTGCTTGCCAATAATGATCACACCAATCGCAGCTAACATCCCGTGAACCACCGCCGATGGAAAAAACTCACCGATGACTCCGCTTCTCAAAAGTCCAAAGGCTACTTGAATCACTCCCGCGACCACGCCGATGGCAAGCACTGCGGCATAACCACCCTCCTCGCCATAGATATGCTTCATCTCTTGAATAGCTCCTAGGGAGATCACGATCAAGCCAGCGGCTGGCCCTTTGATCGTTAGCTCACTATTCGAGATGAACGGTGTGATGCAAGCGCCAACGATTGCGGTCAGAACACCAGCAACGATGGGGAATTCCGAAGCCGATGAGATCCCCAAACACAGCGGTAGGGCGATCAGAAACACCAAAAAGCCGCTGAGCGCATCGAAGCGAAAGTATTTAAAAAAGCCTGCTACATTGCCCCTAGGAGGCTGATTAGTCGCAATGGTGGGTCCGTTTATGGTGGTCGACATGAAGCAGTGACTCAATACAGGGTACAGGAAATGAAACTCTTCCAAGAAACGGACGATTGTATTCCGATGTATCGACTATGTCGCTAAGTCTATCCATTACAAATCAGTTAGTTACTGCAATGTGTTTTGAAACAGCGCGATGATCGAGCAGTTCAACAGCAGCATCATATCTTGAGTGGACACCAGGTTGGGGCCAAAGACCAGCGCCCAGCAACAACAGAGTGAAAGTTAAAATCGCAATGCGCTCCGATCGCAGCGACGCCAAAGGGATAGTAGAGTGATGCGTCGTTCCGGTAAATATTCGAAAGTACGCTTGAAGAATGGCGATTCCATTTAGGGCAGTGGATACAACAACAACTCCACCGACCCAAGGTGACATTTCAATCGCAGCTTCGACCAGTAATTCCGTACCAGTAAAGCCGATCGTACACGGAAACCCAACCGCAGACAGTCCCGTCAACAGAAAGAATCCTGCAAGATGCGGCATGTGGGAGTATAAGCCGTGGTACTGATTCAGCGAAAGCGGTCCGGTTCTAGCTTCAACACACCGCAAAGCTAATCCGAGGCCCGTGAGGGACAGAGCTACTGAAAGCCAAACGCATAAAGCCCCAGTTAACCCAATCGGGGTTGTCGTTTCAAGTCCAACAAGTACCAGTGCAGAATGACTGAGAAATAGGAAGCAAAAAAACCTTTGAGAATCGGTCTGTATGATCGCCATGCACGAAGCGTATAGTGCAGTCGCCAAGGAAAGGAATGCAATGCTTCGCAATGCCCAATCGGGTGCGATCGGCAATACCAACCTCATCGTCGCATAGGCGCCAACCAACGGTGTGATGAACAACAGGGCATTGCCTAAGGCAGCGTGTTCAAAAAGATCCGTAATCCAACAATGCAACGGCGCGCAGCCGCGCCGAATAAGTACGGCAGCAACCAACAGGACTATCCCGATCCCTCGTCCGAAATCCGAAGTTGTCCATTCATAACAAGCCGCACCCAAAATCATCAATATCATCGACAGGCCGATATGAAAAGCGAAGACTCGCGTTGATTTCCCTCTCGTCCGCAAATCGATGTACATTGGAATCGCGTTCACAGCCAAAAGTGTTATTAGCAACCATGTATCCTTACAACTAAGGACTGCGATAGTCGACGATAGAGAAAGCAACCCCAACGCGAATGAATACTTTCCAAATTTAACACGTGGCGTCGCCAACATCGTTAGAAAAAAAAGCAATGCGGTTAGTGGCAACAGCGGAGCACTGAGTTTATCGATAACGAATTCTTCTCGTCCAATGAACGACTTGACGACGTCCCAATGATCGTGGGCCTCGAAAGCAAAAAGCGTTTCATAGTCGATCCAACCTGACAAGGCAAGCAGCAACGTTACTGCCGAGACTGCTAGGCTTGCCGAACGCGCCCGCGAAACGTCAAGAATCCTGCCTACCCAGATGGATGCCAACGCCGGTACTAGAATGCAAAGTTCTAACCACGGCAGATGCAGTTCATTCATTATTTAACAATCTTCCTAAAGGTTTCAGCTTAGCTGGCAAAGTAGTCATTCATTCTGCATCTTTTCTTGATGCTGTTCCGAACCATGATGTGAACCAGCTAGCCAGTGTGTCCATCCTCGCTCCCAGCGATTAAAGGTTGAAAACAAACGCACGAATGGAGTTACAATGCGATCGTCTAAGATTGCGTCCATGTAACCACGTTCCATCGCGCCGCGATAGAGTCGACGCTGGGCCGAAGTCCCAAGCCATGCAATGATATGAGGCGAACCATGATCAAGAGATTTCCCGATGGCATTTTCCATCGTTTTATAGTCGCGAAGGAGAGTGGGTGCCCGCAGCAGCTGTAGCGAACGCATACACGCGTGGCCAATTAAATGGATTAGGGCCAAATAAAGAAAGCCAAAACCAATTTCGACGACGATAATGCTGACTTGAGTTAGTGATGCAAAGGCAAGTGCACTCTTGATGTCGGTTTGAACTCGTCCCGCCAACGCAGCAAAGCCAGCCGATATCAGGCCGAGTCCGATCACCATCCAGCTAAGCAATGCCGATCGATCCAAAATCGGACTAACACGCAAAAGTAGAAACGCCCCCAAGTGAACCGAAAGGGCTCCGTAAAATATGGCGCTTGAGGGAGTTGGGCCTTCCATTGCACGCGGCAACCAACCAGAAAATGGAACGAGCCCGGATTTTCCTGCGGCTGCGATCAAAAGAAATGTCCCAACTAGCAAGGCGGAACTGTCGCTGAGCGAAGCCGTCCCAGCAGGCCAAGGCTCATCCCCCATCAGAAGACTGAAATCGCCCTCACCTGTTTGATGGTGCAAGGCGATCGCAGCGGCTAAAAACGCTGCGTCCGCAAATCGATATATCGCCCAGACGCGAAGCCCGTTCGCAACGGGTGACGGCCTTTCGTGAAAGTAGGCTATCAAAAGAGCTGAGGAAAGTCCGACCAATTCCCATCCGAGAAAAAGCGTTTCGATCGTGCCAGCGAGAGATGCAAACGTCATGCCTACCAAAAACATCGCAAAACTCAAGAAAAACCGCTGAAAGCCCGCATCGCGATGCAAGTAACTCAGTCCAAAGGATCCGACAGTCCCACACAAGACGAGCGACAGAATCACCATGGGTACGCTCAGTCGATCAAAAATAAATTTGATATGGAAATGGAAGTGCACGTCGTGAATCTCAACCATATTACCTAGGTCGACCAATTCGCGACGTGAGCCTGTGGCAAGCATAATTCCAAGCACAGCTAACGCAGATATCAAGCTAAGACTTACCATGGCTTTCAACCATCGCCCAAGAATCAATTCACTCATAGGTCGACCGATGAGCAGACTGACTCCGATGATCAGCAATAGCACGCATGGGCAAATGAAAGTAATGGATCCGAATACTTGTGTCCACTCGGAAACACTCATACTTTATTCCCAATAGGTGAGTTATTATGCGCAGGCAAAGCATTTATATCCACCCTCGAAAATCCTAGCGGCTCACGCCAACCACGATACCAATCGAGTGAGACCGAAACCGACGGCAGAACGTGTGGTCCAGGTTGGTAAGGCTCAAATCGGTCACCTTGAAACAGTTGAATCTGATTCGACAACGGATCGAGCGTAGCGATTTGTACCCAGTGATTGCGAATATATGTGTTAATTAGGGGATTGCGGTCCATAATTGACAAGATCGATTCAGGCTTGGCCTCAACGATAAACAGAATACGAATGGGCTCATGAATCTCAACCATCTGCTGGCTAAGTCCAGTGCGTAAATCGCTTGTTGCGCCCTCCATAACACCAATCAAGGAAGTGATATTATGCGGCAGCTTGGTTCCGCAACCATAGCCAACGTTATCGACCGTCGAGAAATAGTATTCCAGTGAGATACCGCCACAGACGGGAATCACGGCTTGCATAATACGCATCAGAATTGAAGTCGTCTCGTCATCGGTCGTTGGGTCGTAGGAGGTCAAAAAACATCGTCGATCCATAAACAGCCCGCGTGTACGACCGCGGCGTCCCACAAAACAAGCGGCATTCGTCGCATGGTTGTATTCGGGCCTAACTTGAGCTAGATCCTCCGATCGTTGCTCAACATGCCGTAGCGCTTCTTCATCGCTGCTTGTCATATCGAGCGAATAGAAACGGCGAGCACGTTCATGCGCATTCCTTCTACGGGCTCGTTCAATAATTTGGCTAGCGGCCAAGAACTTGGCGGTATGGTTGGGTGGAATACGATCGACGTCCAAGTAGTGAGTGGAGTCATCACAGGTATTGTGATATCCGCCAACGAAAAGCGTCGCATCAGGAATGACCAGACCTCGCCCCTTGAGGATTGCTCGTACACGCTGGTCGTTCGCCATCTGAGCGACAGCCCGCGCGTTGGGACCGCCTTTACCACCTCCGCACGCTCCGCAGTTGTATGCCGATTCATGGGGGTTGTTCAAACTCGATGAACCATGGCCAAATACGATCACCAGCGGCGCGAAACAACCTTGAATCCCAAGATCGCCTGTCAGACGCTCGATCATGTTCGCCATTTCTACGAGCGTAAATCCCTCGGCTCCTTTGTCCGTTAAAACGGAATCGTCGCCTCGCTCAAGCCGTAGCTGCGTGGCTACCGTTGGTCGGACAAGATTTCCAAATCTGTTGCGAATCTGTGACGTCAATCGCGGAAACAAAACGCGAGCGACCAAAGGGAATGCGTTTAAAGAGCCAAACAAAGCAGTCAGTATGCCGCT
Organism: Pirellula staleyi DSM 6068; assembly: GCA_945900945.1. GTDB lineage: Bacteria > Planctomycetota > Planctomycetia > Pirellulales > Pirellulaceae > JBKCUI01. Next base: position 49,567 of record CAMDKL010000013.1, on the reverse strand, counting down.
AAATAGACTCCGGCTACTCATGTGAATTGTCTGAGATGCTTTGCCTAGTAACATTCGAGTTTGAGTTCGTCTCGTTTCAGCTTGTTTAGACGAAAGTGGACCTATTTCTTCGACATAGTTCTTCGGAACCATCATGATCGGGCATAGCGGGATAAAATGCGCATCCGCAGCCCCGCGAAAGTACATTGGGACGTTGAAGAAACCTGCCGCCCCAAAGGTCTCGACGCTCGAATCGAGCTCCTCCAAGTGCCGACGAAAGGATTCTTCGCGGTCGTCGATGCACGTGATCACCTGAAAGGAAACGGACGTTGGAACCTTCAATGGGAATTGTGAATGCTCAGAAATCGAATCCAAAATCTGGCTGCGATAGCGATGCTCATATGCCAAGTGAAATAGTCGCCGTCGTTCCAGGTCGTCGAAAATACCAATCTCGCCTACCACACTTTGCCATTCCTCGGTCGACCAAGAGTAGAGTGTGCGAGGCGACCATCCCAATCGTTGAGCTAACTGAAAAACATCAAATGCACTCTGTTGAACCGTCTGACGAAGCGGATCATGACGTTCCGGATGGTCGAGGGCCAATACCTCAGAAAGCTCATAGGATCCATGCGGAAGGTGTTCCTCGAGACAATGCGCCGCCGAGATTCGATCGAGCAGCAGGCGAACCGCAAGGAACTCTTCGAGCGAGTCTTTGGGAGCAGGATAAAGCGTCCAACTCGCATTGCAAGACATCTGTTCGACCATTCCGGTCCAACCGGGCAAGGCCAGCAGTGTCTTTTTGACGTATTTTTCCCTTATGTCGGCTGGAACTCCTAAAGCAGTCAGTGAGTTCGCAATGGATTCGATAGGCGTCGAAACCGTTTGTCGTTCCGTCTCAATCAACGCTCTCAATGGCTGCAACCATTTTTCTGCCCATAGCGACTTCTCAGCAAAGAGTGCTAGGAAGCAACGATAAAAACCCTTCTCTCGGTTTGGAATGGACCAACCGGCAAATCCCTGATCCAAGAAAGCCGAGGTGAAACGAATCAGCAAATCGTGAACTTGAAGATCGCAATCAAAATGGGACAGCTTTAAAAGGATATCGCGATGCCGATAAGTCGATGGCGATCGATGCTGCATTGGTGACCTACACTGAACACCATTTTGACAAATTCGCCATAGAATTTGGAGCGTAAGTTGCTTCCACGTCTCATCGCTCCAGGATTCGATAGTACGAACCGGAAAACTCTGGAATATGCTTCGAATCGCTGCCGGAATCCCTGTCGATGAATCGGAAGGATGCAGTCGTAAATCGCGCATAATCCAATTCCGGGTTGCTTCCACCACGGCAAAACCTGTTTGCGGCTCTACGCCAGTTCGAAATCGATCGAGGGCATCGCTTTGTGCAAACAGCCACCGCAGCTCCGCGTCGCTGCCCGTGAGCACCGAGTGAAGAAGCATGTTGTACCTCAAGTCGAATCGCGTCGTTCCCGATGCAATTTCCTTCGAACCCGATAGTCCTAGGTCGCGGCCTAAGACGGATTGGAGGTCTTTAACTTGAATCCGATCGCGGGCCATCTCTTCACGGTATCGAGATTCCTGCCAATACGGTTGCGATCCATAGGTTCGCAATCCTTCGAGAACCGCTTCGTCAAACGGCAAATGCTCCAACGCATGCAGTGTGTTGTGATGAATAAAAACCGCGATCGGCCCCTGCGTAGGCAAATAGTGTTTTGCGTGCTCGATTGCGTGGCGTATAGAATCCAAATTTGCGTTGGCCAGCCTCGCAGAATTTTTGTCGTTCAGATCTAAAGGGGCAATCAACTGAATTGAGGTTTCAAATCGAGTAAATAGTTTTTAATAGAACGCGGCATTCCGAGAATATTCCTGTTCACAATCGAGTATGGCACAAGGATGAGCATCAATACAGGTCAGAAAAATTACAAAAAAGCAAGACTTCGCGATCCCCAACTTGTCAATTCGTTTAGTGAAGGAGAGTCGAATAAACAGCTTCATCGAAGCAAAATCTGTCAGATGGATTTAGGTCAGTTCGGGGCTATTTCAACCACCGCTATCACGGTTCTCGCGCTAGAAACGACCTCGGATTGATTTCCATCGGAATGGCCGCTTTCCGAGGAAAAAGGCTGGTAAATCTCGCTCGTCACACGTCTCGATCAAAAATCGAGTTGGCATCGCATACCGTATGCGTCTGTTTGTGAGCTAATGAAATCATTGGAAGTAATCAGACCTTTTCGTATTGGCCGCGAGTCTCCCCAAGAGTGGACATAGTTGAACACGCACTTGCAATTGGGGTTCACGTACCAGTTCAAGCCTGCAGTCATGTTTTGCATCATGCCACCTTGAATCTGACGGTCAGTCACATCCAAGTAAGACCAACGACCGGCGATCTCCCAAGCTCCCCAGCCGCCACCACATTTCGAAACGCTATGAAAGGGCATGACGCGATCGATCGCTCCCGCTTTACGGTCATAGGGACGATGTTCGCCGGTGAGAAACCAGCCGACTTGTGAGTATGCACCGTTGAGAAAAGAGTTGCCATTGGTAGAAGCATCGACAAAGCACCCCATAGCTTCGCTTTGCCAGGATAGCGGTCCACGTACCCACATCGACTCCAGACCAAACGTTTGCGTCAGGCTAGTTCCTGTGATCGTCTCCGTGTCAACAAAGAACGGAGTGCCGTTTGCGATGTCCGGAACGGGCTGCCCGCTCGTTCCAAGCGGAACACCGGTCGGCACCACGAACTCACCAACAAATATTTCAGGGACACTTCGGAATCGCACTCGCTCGTTGGGTGGCGCGTTCAGAAAGTATCCGCCACCTACGTGCAGATAGTCTTCGCCTTTCGCTCCATTGTGCCAAAGCAAGTGAGTTAATCTTGCGGCACCGCCGTTACCGCCATCCGTGCTGAGCGATCCACCGAATTGATCTTGGCCGGTTCTAATGTAAGACGCAGCCCAGGTCCAATTCAGGTCAGCGGAGTGATTATAGAAACCTACGCCAATGCGTCGAAACGGCGTGAACGATTGAAACAACGAGGATCGCTCCATGAACGTCGTGTAGCGAAAGCTGCTCACGGTTTCCAATCCAAACGGTTGTTTCCATTGGCCAACCCGAACTGTTCCAAGTGATCCAACATCCTTGAAATCTGCCCATACATCCGTAAACGTTGGTCGTCCGAAAAAGCCAAAGTCCATTTGCATGCAGTAATCCATGCAATCCGAAACAGCTCCCCTGGCACTCAAACGCGCCCGCCGAAAATCCGCACCCCCTTCGACACGGCCATACGCATCGCGGCTCGAGTCGAGCTGATTGAATGCAACCGCGTCCGCTTGAAAGACGCCGTTGATGGCAACGTTAGGGAACTTTGGTTTTTCGGCAGCCGGCTTTTTCGCATCGTCGAGTTTTTTAAGCTCTGTCTCGGCGATACTCTCCTTGGACTCCAATGCACTGAGTCGCTTTGTGAGTTCCTCGATCGTTGCTGGCGCGTCTTCTAGTTCAGATGTTGCAAACGCATATTGAAACTGTGGCTCCGTTGGCAACTCCGCCACTGCAATTCCAAACGGGACGGAATAGCCGGAATCCTGGGCGTTCAATTGGGGTTGGAACGCGATGGCAATCATTGAGGCAAAAAGTAATTTTGACGATCGCATCATTCATAAACCGAATTCCGAACGGAAGTGACACCCATCTAGTGTTCAGGATCGGCATGCTCAGGCTATTGGATCGAGCTAAAGTTGAGCTAGCAATTTCAGAATTTAGGCTATATAATATGTTGGCGATAGATGGTAAATCTTAGGCTAGGTCCAATTCATTTTCAGCAACCACATTTTCACCAATTGCGTTACCCTCGCGTCTGTCGTTGTCTCCGCAACGGTGGGAGTCGGATTTGGATTTTACCCCACTTGGAAAGCGCCGTTGTTGAATCCTATTAGTGCTCTGCGTTACGAATGAGTGTTCTTTTCTCACAGTCTAAATCGAGCGCCTTTCCGAAAATGAATCGCATTCTAAGAGTGAATTGCGTGTCGGTACTACTGGTATCAATTCTGGGTGGAGCGGTTGTCTGAGTGGCCTAACTGCTAGTTGTTGACATGTTAGAGTCAGAACGAAAGATTGAATTGCACTGAGGGCGAATCAATTCGCGTGATCTGAATGCAGATCAGGAGAATGAAAAACGATCAACCAGCGAATATTTCCTTTTTTAATGATGCGTAACTGGTGGGAACAACAATGGTTCGGTCAAAGGCACGATAGTCGTCAGCGTCTCGCGGTTCGCAGATGACGATAGCGTGGCTATTTGTTTTGTCATCCCTAAGTAACGATAGCAACGCTCGGCTACGCACGCCCAAGTAATTGGAAAGCAAGCCAATCTTTGATTCAGTCGGGGATTTGCATGGCACTAGCATCACGTTCATTGAGGCCAATACGTCGGCCAGGAAGTCGTAGCGGGCCGAAGTCGCATCGTAATAGGATAGTGATGTCGAAACGTCCGCTTGTGACGATGTCGAATGCCTAGCGGAACCCCATCCTCGCTTGACGGGACAACTTAATCAGCTCTGCATTTACTTTGCCGAGTTTCATGTCGGCGATCTTGCGGCTTGTGATGTCAACCCAAAAGATCAGGTACTTGCTTGGCTGACCTTGTGCAACCATCTGCGGGACAATGGTCGTGTCAGCCCATTACTCGCTGCCGTCCTTAGCTTGATTCTTGACATCGTTCCTCAAGATCCGGCCTTCGACAATGCTTTGACACATCTCCGCAAAGAACGCTTCACAGTGATGGACGGTTTCAATAAATGGACGCTTTTGGCCAATCAAGTCCTCTCGAGCCTATTTCAAGACTGAACAGAACTTGTCATTAACATCGGTAATTGTACCTCTCGTGTCCAACTGGAGCAGAAGGCTAACTGCTAGAAACGCTCTTCCCCACTTTTCTCGTTCCCGGTCGGCTTGTCCGACTGAAACGCAAGGTTCGTTAGCTAATGAACCTGATTCACCCGTGACGCAAGGTCACCGGGGGTCTTTCGAATCGGTCGGTCGCTTCTTCTAGCTTACCAACCTTGTTCACCAAGCGGCACGAGGCCGCAATCGGCGGCCTAACAAGTCCAATTGCCAATGACGAGTTAATTTGCGAATTCAAGAATGGTTGGGGGAAGTGGTCACGAAATTGTCGTTTCGTTTACTACCAATATACCGAATAATGTTTTTTGTCGAAAATCGATAGCTCCGTGTCGAGGTTCGCCATAAAATGAGGCAGGAAAATGGTTACAATGCAGCTTGCTGTTTAACTATGCTCTCGCCATTCCCTCCTTGACTTCAGCCTTCTAAACCCACCTATGACAATCCGTTTGCTTTTCGCTTTCTTTGCGGTCGTACTTTCGATGATTCGAACTTCGTCGGGGGAGGGGCCACTTTCTTTCGAAGGTACAAATGGACCCGGAAAAGGGAAGCATATCGTTTTCCTTGCTGGCGATCATGAGTACCGCTCGGAAGAATCGTTGCCCGAACTGGCACGCATCTTGGCCCAGCATCATGGCTTCAAGTGCACGGTGCTATTCAACATAGACAAGGCTAGTGGCGAGATCGTCGCAGGCAATTCGAACATGCCAGGTATGGAGGCGTTGGCCACTGCGGATCTTGCCGTTGTATTCCTGCGTTTTCAAAACTTCCCCCAAGCACAAATGAAGCACCTCGACGCTTATCTGAACCGGGGTGGACCAGTGGTCGGCCTGCGTACGTCCACGCATGCCTTTAAGATGACTGCGAATGATTCGTTTTCGAAATATTCGTATGACTCGAAAGGGACGGACTACGAGCTTGGCTTCGGACACCAAGTGCTAGGGCAGACTTGGGTGGGGCATTACGGAAAGAATCATTCCCAGAGCACACGAATCACCATTGTCGACGACAAAAAATCGCATCCCATCCTTCGCGGAGTAAAAGACATTTGGGTTCAAGCCGGTTGCTACGTCGGAAAACCGGTCGATAGCGAAGTTCTGACGATGGCTCAGCCGCTCAATGGAATGACTCCCGATTCAGTTGCCGATGAGACTAAACCGCCAATGCCCTCCGAGTGGACTCGCACTTATAAATCCGCCTCGGGAAGAGTCGGCCGCGTCTTTACCACTCTCTACGGAACGCCCGAGGACATACTGAACGACGGCTATCGCAGGATGCTCGTCAACGGTTGTTTCTGGTCGTTGAGCATGGACGAGTCGATCAAACCAAACGCAAACATTTCCATCGTCGGACCTTTCAAACCCAACACTTTTGGTGGCAACGCCAACGCGCGAGGCATCAAGCCCGAAATGTATGCCGGATTCAGCAGTCCTATTCCTGCGAACAACAACACCAAGGATCCGAACGCGAATGATCCGAACGCTAAGAAAGCTCGCACGAAGGAGGCGCCGAACAAGGAAAAACCTGCGAAAGAAAAACCTGCGGAGGAAGTAGCGCCGCTTGCTCAAGTCAAACCAGCCCGCTTCGTTCGCATCGAACTCCCCGGCGACAAACGGATTCTAACCCTTGCAGAGGTGGAAGTGATATGCCGCGGAATCAATCTCGCTCCAAACGGAAAGGCTACGCAGTCCAGCACACTTGGCAAAGCGATTGCATCGAAGGCGATCGATGGAAACAAAGACCCCGACTTTAACAGGAGTGGGCAGACGCATACGATCAATTCGGGCTCCTCGACTCCATGGTGGGAACTTGACCTCGAGCAACCGGTTGTGATCGATAAGATCACGATTTGGAATCGACAAGGGTTTGAAAGCCGTCTCGACGGTTTCACGCTGACACTACTCGATGTAGAACGGAACGGGGTCTTTCGTTCCGATAATGTTACTGCAGCCGAGGTCATGGACTTTAATTTGAAGAACGGTGGCAAGCTTAGCTATACCTCCTACAACGGACAAACCAGCGTGCCACAATCGAAAGGCTCACCGGCAGCCAAATCGTCCGCCGGTGCAGATAACAAGCGAAAAGACAGCAAGAAGCCCGACGTAACGCCCAATGAGCCAGCGCTCGCGGATGTCCCGGCGGATTATCGCGATCCCATGCCGTTTGCGTTTCAAAAGGACGATATCGTGGCCATCCTCGGCAACGGTTTACCAGATCGCATGCAACACGACGGATGGATGGAGACGATTTTGCAGAGCGCCCTAATGGACAAACAAGTACGATTTCGCAACATGAGCGCCAGCGGTGATCGCCCTGACTCGTTTCCTCGAAGCAAGGGTGCGGCCTCGATAACAGAGTACTTGCAGCATGTGAAGGCGGACGTGGTGTTTGCCTTTTTTGGCTACAACGAATCCTTCGATGGGGTACAAAAAGCGGGGGAGTATCAGAAAAAACTGGTGGCCTTTGTAAAGAAGACCCGAGGTTCCATAGCGAATGGTAAATCATTTCCTCGCATTGTTCTCTTCAGCCCTATCGCGCACGAAGACACCCAAAACGCGAATGTACCCGATGGCAAAGCGCACAACGTTCAACTCGAAGCCTATACCAAGGCGACCGAAGCGGCGGCGAAGGAAGCGGGCGTCGGATTCGTAGATTTATTTCATCCGTCGTTGGACCTCTTCAACGCTTCGAAAACGCCACTCACGATCAACGGCGTGCATTTGACCGAGGACGGCAATCGGCAGATCGCCGAAGTGATTGCGGCAGGCCTTCTCGCCAATCGAGTCAGCGCGTCGATGTCGATGGAGCGGTTGCGAGCTGCAGTGCTCGACAAGGACAATCATTGGAACAATCGCTATCGCGCTCGAGATGGCAACGATGTTTGGGGCGGGCGATCGATTTTGCAATTTACCAACGACCAAACCAACGCGGTTGTATTGCAACACGAGCTATCGATGTTGGACGTGATGACCAAGAATCGTGATACCCGCATATGGGCAGTCTCCAACGGCAAGGATCTCAAAGTGGACGACAGCAACGTTCCGAAACCTGTCGATGTGATTTCGAACGTTGGAGGCGGGAGCAAGAGTTCCAGCGCCGTAAAGGAAGGTACACTGAACTACATCAGTGGGGAAGACGGTCTAAAGCATATGGCAGTCGCAAAAGGATTCGAGGTTAGTCTTTTCGCCGATGAATCGATGTTCCCGCAGATGGTGAATCCCGTTCAGATGCAATTCGATACCAAGGGCCGATTGTGGGCAGCTGTCTGGCCCACGTATCCCAAGTGGGAACCGCTCAAAGATATGAACGACGCCTTGCTCATCCTGAACGACGACAATCAAGACGGAAAAGCGGATCGTGTCACCGAGTTCGCTCGAGTTCAAAACCCGCTCGGCTTTGAGTTTTGGAATGGTGGCGTCATCGTCACCTGCACGCCAGAGCTACTGTTCCTCAAAGATACCGACGGCGACGATGTGGCTGATGTGCGAATCAATTTGCTGCAAGGGCTTGATTCATCGGATACGCATCACGCTGCAAACAATTTGATCTATGGCCCTGATGGCGCTATCTATTGGCAAAGCGGAGTTTTTATGGTGCATAATCATGAGCACCCTTGGGGCTCGTCGTTGCGGACCGAAGCGTCCGCCATGTATCGTTTCGATCCACGACGTTTTACCATCTCGATGCACGCGGTCAATTCTCCCAATCCACACGGTATCGCTTTCGATTCCTGGGGATACCACTACGCTACCGATGGCACTGGCGGTAAGGCATATCAAGTTCGCCCAGATGGCAACGGCTTTAAGATGCACGAACTCCTGAAAAAAGAAGTTCGTCCGGTAACCGCGTGCGAAGTGATCAGCAGCACGCATTTTCCTGAATCGATGCAAGGGGACTTCCTCATCTGCAATGTGATTGGGTTTCTCGGCATCAAGCATTATCAGCTTGATCGAAACACGGAAGCCGGGGCGGTATGGGGTGAACCTGCCGGCGATGATCTCACCGTCACTACGACCAACGCGGATGGAACAACAACTCTCGACAAATCTCGCGGATTGCTCATGAGTGGCGACAAGAATTTCCGTCCTTCAGATGCCGTCTTCGCGCCAGATGGATCACTTTATATTTCCGATTGGCACAATGCCATCATCGGACACATGCAACACAATGTGCGTGACCCTAACCGTGACCATACGCATGGTCGCATCTACCGCATGACTGCTGTAGGGCGTCCATTGCAGACTTTGGTTGCAATCGATGGTCAGCCGATTACCACACTGCTCGATAATTTGAAATCGCCTGTAGACAGCATTCGCCATCGCACTCGCATCGAACTCAGCGAGCGCGAATCAAAGGCGGTTATCGCAGCTACGAGACAATGGATCAAACAATTCGACAGGAACAATCAGGCGGATGCTCATCATTTGCTTGAGGCTCTTTGGTTGCATCAGCAGCACAACGTAAAAAACGTTGAGTTGCTAGGCGATCTTTTAAAGTCCCCTGAGCCCCATGCGAGAATCGCTGCAAACACAGTGAAGCATTTATGGTTCAATGTCGAGAGCACCATGCGAGGGGGCGTCATCGCTGCAGAGAAAGTAGCTGCCGTGGAGAAGTCCGGAATCCTTAGCGACACACCGGATCTTACGACCATTCGTATTGCCACAGTTGTCGAACGCATGATGTACGACGTCAAAGAGCTGACAGTGAAGCCTGGAAAAAAGGTGAAGCTCACTTTTGCAAACGTCGACTTTATGCCGCACAACATCTTGCTCGTGAAGCCAGGAACGGCGGACAATGTAGGATTGAAAGCAGTAGCACTAGGAGCGGGTGGCTTTTCCGTTGGTTATGTACCCGAGAGCTCTGACATCCTTTGGGCTAGCAAACTGGTTGAGAATGGTCAGTCCGAGGTCATTGAATTTACGGCTCCGACAACTGAAGGAGCATACCCTTACATTTGTTCGTTTCCTGGGCACCATTTGGTAATGCGAGGTGTGCTGTATGTAACGAACGATCTAAAGGAGTTCCTTGTCAAGAATCCTCCAGTCGAGGCCAAAATCACCGAATGGAAGGGGAGCGACTTTGAGAAAGACTTGGATCGAGTGTCACAAAATCGCGACTTTTTCCGAGGTCAGCAACTTTTCAGCACGCTCGCATGTGCACAATGCCATCAGTCCTCTAACCCAGCTATAGGCGCAAACCATGATGGACATGCTCATGGAATGAACCACGCGGTGTCTTCGAATCTCGCAGTCGGCCCAAAGATCAGCGACACCATAAAGAAATACAAGGGAGAAGCAAAGGCTGTTCTGCAGGAGATTATTGAGCCCTCTCGCAACATCGAGGAAAAGTATCGCAAGTTCAAGTTTGAGCTTGAGGGCGATATCTTCGTTAGTGGCAATATCGTCGCAGAAGATGGCGACTCCATCACGATCCAAACGGGAGCAGTTGGTGCACCGGAGCAGAAGATTGCCAGGAAGTCGGTCGTATCACGCAGCCCATCACAGGTATCGATAATGCCGGTTGCTCTGCTGAATACGTTGGACAAGGAGCAAATACTCGATCTGTTGGCCTTCGTGCTCGCAGACGGAAAAGCCGACAGCTCAACCTTTAAACAAGTGAAACCGACTCAAAAACAATGAACCGGAGCATCGAGCGGATCCATTTGTCACAAACTGTCAAAGCGGAGGGCACGGGGATCGAACCCGCAACCCCTTACGGGGCACTTCATTTCCAATGAAGCCGCTAGCCATTCGCCTACCCTCCAGACAAACGTCGCCTGAAAGCATATCCTAGCGCGACGGCGTCGCAAGCCAAACCCGTCTCTTTTTCTCGGATTCTAAAAGTTTGGCCTCGATTGCCTGGGCATTCCTCAACAATCATCTCGCAAAAGATTGGCATGTCGCTTGGGCTTCGACGACTTAACCAATGGCAGCAAGCATATTAGCCATGCTCTCTCTGAGTATCGTCTCGACCCCCGGTGAATAGTCAAATACCTCCACGCTGACCCAACCTGCGTATCCAATTTCCTTTAATGCGGCGAAAATCGGCCTTTGATCGACGTCGCCCATCCCTGGCCCAAGCAAGTTAGGGTCGTTTGCATGAAAATGCATGAATATATCGGCGTTCTTACGGATGATTGTTTCGATTGCCTCTTCTTCACTGCTCATCGCCTTGACGTCGAGATGTAGCTGAATTTGTGGACTTCCGATCATGTCAATCAATTTTCTCGCTTGAAACGCATGATTTAGAAAATTCCCTTCTTGAGGTCCCAATGGTTCAATAGCGATGCGAATGCCATAGCGAACCAAGCTTGGAACGACGGTCGCCAACAAATCGGCCGCATTGGCCATCGCCTCTTCATGAGTCATGGACGCTGGGAAATTGCGTTGCAATGGCGATCCCAAAACCATGAATTTACCGCCGAGGTCACTGCACAGCTGAGTGAGAGCACACAAGTAGTCGCTGGTTTTTGACCGAATACTTAGATCCTCTGTGGTCAGATGGTAGCCCGATGTCTTAGCGAGAAGCCAATGCAAGCCGATGATTTCCAGCCCGTGTTCAACTGCGCATTTGCGATATTCCGAACGCTGCGATTCGGATATGTCGTAGACACTTTTCGCTAAGGTAAACGGGGCAACTTCGAGACCGGTGTAACCAAATTTGCGAGTCACCTCAAATCCCTGTTCGATTGGCCAATCGCCAAACGTTTCGTTACAAATCGCGAATTTCATCAAGGCTCCGTTTTCGTTGGGAATCACTACTCAATCGATTTGGGAATCTCCCCACCAGCTCGCGTCGCAAGCGATTGGTAAATTCCCAAGTCAATGTTATTGGAGATCAATTTAGTCGAGCAGTCTCCAAAGATAAAGTGCGTACCGCCAGTGTGGTAGCTCGAGAAGTCATCGAAATGACCAACAGGACTATTGGGAATATGGTCAGTGGAACCCAAGAATCGAGCGGACGCAGCTGCGGCACCAGAAATATAGCCGTGCCATAAAGAGCCGCCCAACTTACTACCCCTTTCTCCAAAGATTATGGTGTTGCTGACTCCATCAACCATATCTCGCAACCTGATGTTCGAATTTCCGAAAAATACACCGTCTCCTCTATAGGGGACGTCATCTATCTCTAAAGTACCAAAAACACCCACGTAGTTCGACTTAGCGATTCGAAAAAGCTTCGGCCCAAGATCAATGTTGTGCCCTGGACGCCCCTCTTCCGCATCTTCATCGACTCCGGTGTCCGCACCCAATTCAAAGATGGACAAACCAGGATCGGAAGGACAAAGGAACGATGGGATGACAGTCTGTAAGTAGGGCACATTCACGCTGGCATCGATCGGGAAATTCGTATCCAATCGGTTTGAAATATTAGTTTGCTCCATGTAGGGAAGCACCGCTTGGCTAACGCTCCAGCCCGGCTTGGTCGACTGCCTCCAATCGACCCAACCGCTGGGAAATCGCTGGTAGGCTGATTCGTAGTTCGTAACAGCCAGCCCGAGCTGCCGAACGTTGTTCATGCACTGAGCCCGCCTCGCCGCCTCGCGAGCGGCTTGGACCGCCGGCAATAGCAATCCAACAAGAATTCCGATAATAGCGATTACAACGAGGAGTTCGACAAGCGTAAAGCCAGTACGGACCCGGATTGAAGGTCGATACGAGTTAATTTTCATGGTTTGAACCGAGGGGAATTGGATAAATGAATCAGAAACCGCGCCCAATCGCATAAGCCGTTAAGTGGCAAATGCAATTGAATTGCTTTTGACAATAGTAGCGATTACGACTGAGCCTTGTCAATGGTTCAGCAAAAATCTCCTTTAATATTCCAAACCAAGTCCTGAGAGTAGGAAAGGTGTCCGGTACCGTTCCTGTCAATTGCAAAGGGGATAATCAGGTGATTTAGGCGACACTGGCTCGTTGGTCTCATCGCTCCTGTTCGCTCAGAGGGCGGCGAACTTAAGGCATTCAACTAATCACTACCAACCATCGCCTCTGCATGTATCGGCCAGTCAACGAGGTTGCCCGTTCGGGAATTTTCCGGGTTCCCAACGTACCTTGGTCGGTGCGTTCTCTTGGCTGTTTGGCTAGATGACATCGACCATCGATCCCGAGCAGCAACATAATTAGGTGAGTATATGCATTGGTATTGGTACCGGACACCTTTTCATTTTCCTTCAAAGACAAATGCTGCACGAACGGGCGGTGGCATCGGTGAGCCTGCCCCGCGAACACTTCGCCAGACAATGTCTCCGAGCAACAGATCGTCAGCAGCGTCCTCCACGGCGAAGTTCATTTTTTCGGATTCATGCGATCCCCATGCGAGCGCAGAGTTCGTGGCATTGAGATCCACTTGGGCCGGCAAGTGGTTGTAGGAGCTCATTTGACGGGACTTACCAAAGGACTTGTACATGGGGTTGGCAGCGGCATCGAATTGCGTCATTGGCTCCAACCCCAAAATCAATTCCATGGAGCGTAGCATGCTTGAAGTCGAATAAAGCGTTGAGTCAACGGTCCCCCTTCGAACGTATGGGCTGATCGCCAAAGCAACCGTGCGATGGGCATCCACGTGATCGGATCCGTTTTGAGCATCGTCCTCGACTACGAAAATGGCTGATTCGGACCAGTACTTGCTTTTGGAAATAGTTTCAACGATTTGCCCAAGGGCTAAATCGTTGTCTGCAACCATGGCAGTCGGCGTTTTCTTGCCGACTTTCGTTCCCACGGTATGGTCATTGGGAAGTCGGAGCACGATGAATTGTGGCAAATTCCCATACCGTTCGAACTCGAGCAACTTTTCCGCAAACCTTTTGGCGCGATCAACATCCATGAAATCCAAATCATAGGATCGATAGAGAGGATCGAAGTGTCCCTCGAGAGCCGCAACGCGTGCTTTTGCCGGCATGCCCTTGGCGCCATTCTGAATGAATTCACCAAAGCTGTAGTAGCTAACATTCGATTTTTTGCATTTGTCCCAGATATAGCCGCTTGATGGAAATGCAATTTCGTAGCCCCCTTCCGATGTGTACGCGATCTTTCCCTTGCCTCCCCGATAGTTGAGCGGCCAAACTCGCTCCACGAAATCGGTTGCGTAGGCTGCCATGGACCATTCATGACCATCCGCACTCACTTCGCTTTCGACATAAAAATTATCGAGGAGCACAAACTCCTTTACGAGCGCATGATGATTCGGGGTAACCGATTCCGGAAAGATGCATAGATTTGGGTCGCCATTGCCCTGCTTGATGTCCCCAAAGACTTGGTCGTACGTTCGATTCTCCTTGATAATGTAGAAGCAGTGTTTAATCGGGCATGGTTCTCCCACGCGAGACGGAATGATCGAGTCCGTGGCAAGAGCTTGCAAGTTAGGTTGTTCGTCATTGCGTAACGGTGAACCAGCGTAAGCATCCTTAGTCCATTTGATCATTTGTGCGGGCGAAGGGGACGGAATAATGCTGAGCGTTCCTTTGAACAACCCTCCAATGTATTCACGAATCGACGCGGGTGGTTCGCGAAGCGGATTCGGGCCTTTTGCATTGTCACGCGATGCAAGCCCTTTGCCATTGGTGACCAAAATCTTTTGGCCCTGGTCAGCAAATCGAACACTGGTAGGATACCAACCGACTGGGATAAACCCAAGCGACTTTGATTTTCCTCGCTCGCGAATATCAAACATCGCAATGTTGTTATTGTCCGCATTAGCCACGACCAACACGTTTTGATCTGGAGAAACGGATAGGCTATTGGGCGTACTTCCATTCCTTTTGGTAGCGAAGAGTGATGTGTGAATAATCTCTTTCGAAGTGCCATTTTCCGTTTCAAGTAGCACGACCGAATTGTCGTCGGAGCATCCTACCAACAGGTGTTTACCATTGTCGAGAAAGAGCATTTCGGTGGGATGGCTTCGAACAGACCATTGCCCTGCCAACGTCATCGAATCCAGGTCGACGACCGCGACCGAAGACTTCCCCCAAAGACTAACCATAGCTCGCTTTTTATCAGGTGCGACAACCACTTCGAACGGGAAACTACCCGCAGGAAATTGAACCGTGGCTAACTTCGTCGATGCGTCAACATCCATGACTGCGAGTTGGTCAGCGAGCATACCGCAAACTAACAGCCTGTTGCCGCTTTCCAATCCAGCCAATGCGGAAACAACAAATTTTTGTTTTGGGTCAACAATTTGAACTTTGCGATCCAGTGTCAGGTAGCCAGCCTGATGTAGATAAACATAGACGCACTCGTCCTCGGCTCCGCTAACGTAGAGTTTGCTGCCATCCTCGCTGAATCGAAGCCCCTGAAATATTTGATCGACGACAACCGAAGACGTCATTTTCTTTTCCGCAATCGCAACGATTCGAATTTCGTGCGTACCCCAGCCGGAATGAAGGATCGCAGCAAACTTGCCATCCGGTGATAGCTCCATTCGACTCGGGAAATCACCTAGGTCTATTTGCTGCCCAGCAGGCCGCAAGGACCAACCGTTCGGTAGCAAAGTCTGCCCGTTGCTTTGCAGTCCTGGAAGCAGGACTGGACTTTTCTTGCCAATCGCCTCCTGGGAAAGAGCGACAGCTTGCGGAAATATTGCTATCGACGAGCTAAGATTCAATAGAAGAACTAGAGCTCGCAAACTAAACTTACCTTGTTGCATAGGATGAGTGCTTGGTGGTACGGGTTTTTGGACAAGTTTCATTGGGCTCCCTTTCTAACGCATAATCGTTCTGCGGGGTAAGACTTTGCGAAATATCATCGACTCTTAACCAAAACGGCAATTATTCCCGGAAACTTCAGCCTCGTGCCGCTTGGTGAAGCCAACTGGGGGCAAGACAATACTGAGAACAGAAACAACTTATCGAAAAGTCATGCCAAACCCGAATTTTTAACACCCCCGCGCAAGCCGCAGGTGACTAAAATCGCAGGAAAAATAGGATTGGGATATAGGCGGCTAGTCGTTGTCAGAGCGAAGCACCGAGATGAATGCTTTTTGTGGGATATTAACGCTGCCGAACTGCTTCATTTTCGCTTTACCCTTCTTCTGTTTATCGAGGAGCTTGTTCTTTCGAGTCACGTCGCCACCATAAAGCTTAGCCGTCACATCCTTTCGGTAAGGTTGGATTGTCGCTCTCGCAATAATTTCGCCACCAATCGCTCCCTGAATTGGGATTTTGAATTGGTGGCGTGGAATCGCTTCTGCAAGCTGTTCGCAATAGTGCAGAGCCCGAGTTCGCGACTTGTCTCGATGTACTAGGTAGGATAGTGCATCGATGGGCTCCTTGTTGACTAAGATATCGACTTTCACTACGTCGGTAGCTCGATATTCGATGGGCTCATAGTCAAACGACCCGTAACCTCGAGTGATCATCTTTAGCTTACCGTAAAAGTCGAAAAGCACTTCTCCGAGCGGCATCTCGCTTGTCACTTCCACCCGGCCTGCGGAGAGATAGTTCATTGTCTGAGAGTCGGAGCGGTGCTCTCGGCACAATTCCATGACAGGCCCAACGTACTCCTCTGGGATGAGGATCGATGCTTTGATATAGGGCTCAGTCGTCGAATCAATTGACATAGGATCGGGCCAATAGCTCGGGTTGTCAACATCGATCGTCGTGCCGTTTCTTAAAACCAGTTTGTACTTTACCGACGGGGCCGAGATGACTAGTCCGAGGTCAAACTCTCGCTGCAGTCGCTCCTGAATTACGTCTAAGTGCAGTAGACCGAGGAACCCACATCGAAATCCGAAGCCGAGTGCTGCTGAACTATCCTTCTCGAACGTAAGCGCCGCGTCATTGATTGCCAACTTTTCAAGAGCCTTCGTGAGGTCTTGGTATTCGTCGGTGCTCATCGGATAGATGGACGAAAAAACAACTTGCTTGGCTTTCTTGTAGCCAGGTATGGGTGCTTCGGCTTGGCGATTAAAAAGCGTGAGTGTATCACCAATTTCAATGTCTTGGACACTTTTGACGCCCGCGACGATATAGCCGACTTCGCCGACGCTTAGTTGCTTTTGAGGAGTGAGTTTTAGCTGGTTGTAGCCCAACTCGTCCACTTTGTAGTCGCGACCCGCGTGCATAAAATGGATGGTATCGCCCGTCTTCAGCGTGCCTTCCATCACACGCACTTGGAGAATCACACCTCGATACGTATCAAAGTGTGCGTCGAAGACCAGTGCTTTTAGAGGCGCGCTGGGGTCACCCTGAGGACATGGAAGTTTCTCAACGATGCCCGCCAGGACGTCTTCAATGCCAATGCCAGTCTTCGCGGAAACAGGGATCGCGGCAAACGGATCTAGTCCCAAATCGGCGTCAATTTCCTCTCGCACTTTCTCAACGTCTGCGGCCGGAAGATCGATCTTATTGATCACCGGCAGAAGGGTCAGATTATATTCCAGTGCAAGATAAAGGTTGGCAACCGTTTGCGCCTCGACCCCCTGCGATGCATCGATAACGATTAGCGCTCCGTCACACGCCATCAGGGAACGCCGTACTTCGTGTGAAAAATCAACATGGCCAGGAGTATCGATGAGATTCAGTAGATAGTCTTGACCGTCTGCGGCGCGATAAGAAAGCGTGATAGAATTGCTCTTGATAGTGATTCCCCGTTCACGCTCGATATCCATCGAATCGAGCATTTGGTCGTGGAACTCACGTTGTGTCACGCCACCACACGCCTGAATCAACCGATCGGCCAAAGTAGACTTGCCATGATCAATATGGGCAATAATACAAAAGTTCCGAATATGTTTCATGCGTCGTTTTCGTGTAGGAAATTTTTCTGGTAGTCTAATCTCAGATCAGGATCATAGTGAATGATGCCATCTAGGGACAGGGATTATGAGAATAGGCACCTGGAATGTTGAAAACCGACCAATGACGGGCGGGTGCAAGGAGTTTCAACCAGTTGATTTTCTAAGACTAAGTAAAGCTGGTAAAACAACCAGATTGCCTAGCAATCCTCCCATCATACTAATCGACGCGGTGATGCCGAACACGACCGTCGGTAGAAAGTTGCTCGTTGCTAACGAACCGAAACCAAGGACCAGAGCAAAGGTAGAAAGCAGAATCGCCATCCCGATCTCCGACTGGGATGCAATCAAAGCCGCTTGAAAACTTTGTCCATCTCGCCTTAGGCATTGAAAGCGAATCAAATAGTGAAGCGATGAGTCAACGCTTAACCCCATCGAGACAGCTGCAATCATCGCTGCACCCAAATTAACTGGCATTCCAGTCCACCCCATCCAACCAAGAATGCAGAAACTAGGTAGGGCGTTTGGCAAGATCGTTAGCAATGCCATCCATGGACTTCGAAGCGCTAACGCCATGGCGATCCAAATTCCAATCGTCGCAACCGCAAAGCATCGCCATTGATCGGCCACCACACTTGAGACCAATTGCGATAGCAGCACGTAGTACCCAGACACCACCGCTTTCGACCCAATTGGTTCTATTTGCAAAGTAGATCCCGATTTTCGAGAGGGACCTGCGGCAACCCTACTCCCAAAAAGCGCCATCCATTCCTCACATCGAATCGCCGCCTCTACCGTCCGTCTTACATCCGCGATAAGCTGTTCTTTTTGGGCTGCCTCCGCTTGCTCACGCGACCGCAGCATGATTCTCAAAAAGCGTTGTTCATCGACAGGTCTCGTAATGAGAGTATCGACAAAGCTGCCCATCACTTGCCGCATTGCGATCAGCCTAGCCTCTATCGACAATCGAACTAGTATCGGCGATGAACGCGAGGCGTGATCCGCATCCGCAAAACTCATCACCTTGGTCAACCGCAACGGCATCACGCCTGGCACTTCAAGCGTTAGGAGCTTTGCTTCCAAAGCCGTCACTAAGTCCAGGTAACTTTGTGACAAAAACTTTGGGGCGGGCAAGATGACGTCCCAAACACCCGCGCCACCCAGTTCATTTTCAACTGCGCGGTACGCTACTACGAGCGGTGCGTCCGATCTGAAATTTTTGATGAAGTCGGTTTCCACCTTCAATCGCAGGGAACCCAGCACGGCAAAAATGAATATTAGCATCGCCGCGGATGCAACTGCAACCGGCCATCGGTTTACCCATTTCAAAAACCACAAGAAACACTGTCTCAAAGGCTCATCACCTGGGATTTGAAACAGCTCATACGAAACTCCGAGAGATTTAGCGAATCGCTTGGGAGCAAGCGGCAGTAACGCCATCGTTGGAACCAACACAAAGATCCCGACTAGAACCACCAGCGATGCGATCGCCATCATGCATCCGTAGTCTTGAACTGGCCCAACCTTTGCGAAGGCTAGCGACGCAAAACCAATCGCATCCGTGATGCAGGCCCAGACAATTGGTCGCCACAGTCCCTGCATAGAAACCTGCAAGGCTACTTCAGGATTCGCTTGCGACTTCATCGCCCTTTGGTACCCAAGCATCCAGTGCATTGTAGTCGCGACACCGATCACGGTTACAATGGATGCCAGCATGGATGACACCATGGTTAAATCCCATGCCAACGACTCCAACAAACCTCTTGTCACAATCAAAGACCATTGCACAACGCCAATCGAGATGATCGCCCAACGAAACGAACGAAATCCGACTAGGATGAACAAGGCGAGGCTTATGGTAGAAACAATACTTAATCTTTTACCGTCTTGTTCAATTTCATCGAATCCTTCCTCGACCATAACGGGTTGTCCAACAAGCATTCCATTCTCCAATCCTTCGTCTGCGAGTGAGTCTCCAATTCGTCGAAGATTGAGAAGCGTTTCCTTGTTCGCAATGGTGATTTGGTTTGCGTGACTTAAAAGGCAAGCGATTGCGACCAGTGTCCCTTGGCGGCTGTGCGTTTGTCCCTCGAAGATCGCCTTGAACTCATTGGCAATCGCAATGTCCTCATCCAATAGTATATGCCTCGTTCCTCCTCCTTGCAGTGAGCCAAAGATGGCAAACGGTTGGTCGAGTTGTCCCAGCATCTGATCGATCTTGGACAAATCCATTGCAATTCTCACGCCTGGGACAGCTTCGATTCGTTCGCGAATGCGTTGCAACCGCTTTAATCCAGTTCCGTCTTTTACCCATAGTTTTTCGTCGCGGTACGCAAAGACCACAAGATCGGAAACCCCGAACTTCGATTGCAAGAATTCAAAGTCAGTTCGAGTCGGATCGTTAGGTGCAAACATGCGATGCAGCGATCTGTCGAAACGAAGTCGTTGCGAGCCAGGCCAAGCTACAATGAGCAACAAAATACTGATCGAGAACCAAACCCATCGCCAGCGTATCATTTGGAATCACGTTCCCAATGGAATGCGGCGCGGCGAAAAAAAAGTTCGAACGTCAATGCAATGCATTCCTGCTCGTCGAGCGGCTTCGACACCAAGATCGGCATCTTCGAACACGACACAATGCTTGGCCGCAGTTCCAAGCCGGCGGGCCGCCTCGAGAAACACGTCCGGCTCCGGTTTGTGTTTGGTGGTATCCTCCGCAGTGACGACAGCGTCGAACCAGTCGTGCATCCCAATCCGCAGCAACTGCTTCTGAATGATTGAGCGAAAGCCTCCGCTCGCCACTGCGATCGGTTTAACGCCGCGATTTTGGCGAACGATCTCCACGACTGCTTCGATGGGAACCAATAAATCGATCCTATCGAGAAACGCCAGCTCCTTTTCCTTAGCCACCGCAACCGCATCGAGGGTGATTCCTTGTTCGCTGGCAAGCATCTCGATGATTCGTTCGGTTGGAACGCCCCCTAATGAGTAGAATCGATCCTCCGGAAAAGAAATTCCATAACGCTCCATAGTCTCGTGCCAAGCTACGAAATGGACTGGCATCGAGTCGACCAAAGTTCCATCGCAATCAAAGATTATCGCCTTGCTATTGCGAACCAGATCCAATTCTCTAGGATTCAATCTGTTCACTTTCGACGATGTGCTTCCAAAGGTCATGCGGCAATAACGGACGAGCCAACCACCCATCGATATGATAAGTGTTGGACAATTCCAAGTGTTCGATGGCATTCACGGAAACGCTGGTCATAAAAATCTTAGTGGTATCAAGTCGGCGATTTGATCGTATTGTCCTCACCAATTCCAATTCGTCAAAAGCTATCGGGCTTCCATTGCAGATTACGTAGTGAAAAGGTTCGTTCGACGCAATCGCTCTCAAAGCGGTCTGGTGGTTGTTTACTGTTAACATCTGGCATCCGTGAAAGGTCCCAACAGGCAATGCAATTTCGTTCGGGTTGCAAGGCTCATTCACGACGAGAATTTGAAGTGGATTTGCGAACTGACTAAATTGGTAGTTCGTCTTCGATTCCGAAACCAACTGCGGATTCGATGTTCCAAATCGGTTGTGTGAGTCGGTTGGTCCCTTGAGCCAATCTGAGTCCAAATGAGCAATATCATTTAGTAGTTCTCCGAGCACCCGATCGGCACCCATTTCATCGCCAGCCGCACGACGTTGCTGAAACAAATGGAGGCTGGCTTTGATATCGTCTAGCCGCTGGGCCAATTGCATTACCGGCAATTCGCATTCCGGTGCATTGCTTTGTTCGTAACCAACGGAATGGCTATCAACTGTTGGGACGGAAGAATTGCTGCTGCGAGTTGACATGGCAAGTTCACCTCGCATGATTTCGACGCTTCGGGGCGCTTCGATGCCGATTTTGGCAACGCGACCGTTCACGTCAAGAATGCGAACGGTGATTCCACAATTTGGAAACACGATAGATTGATTGATTCGGCGACCTAAGATCAACAAGATAGAGACTCCATTCTTGTGCAGACAGGTGTACGTTGTTTTGAACTCGTCAATAGAGTCTAACGCGCCGCGCAGTTCGTGTGGAAGTCAAGCACAGGTTCTTCAGAAATTTTTCGACATGTACGATTGAATTGCTTGTGAAAGTGCGTTTTGCGACATTGCGACTAGCTGCAAAGCGGCGGCAGGCACTAGCCTTGGACGAAAGCACCACGGACTTGTGGGCCACCATCGCCGAAGTCCTGAAAAGACGACATGCGCGATCCTTGCATTTGGGTATTTGGCGACTTCATGTCGTCCCATTGGGACTTTCAAACCATGATGCCACGCGGACCATGGGCTGATGCCCATGGCTAAATCCTTTCGTCCATTCAAGACTAAGAACAGTACGATACTCCTGTTGCTAGCTTTGATCCTTTTTTTGTTCTTCTATTCTGTAAAAGATAATATTGTCGCGAATTGTAGAGCAAATGAGGGCTATGGTTGCGAGCTGCGAGGAAAAGAGTCACAATCTGCGTGGCTCTTTTTCCAATTCAAACGACCAACTAAACTGGGTTCACAGCATGAGTGAAAGTAACGTTTCGGAGCATAAACCGTATATCTCGGACGAAGTCAATATTCCCGAGTTTACTTGGTTTCCGATCGTCATGGGCGCGTTGTTGGGAATCGTTTTCGGCGCGTCTTCAATGTACTTGGTCCTCAAGGTTGGACTGACTGTCTCTGCTTCAATTCCAGTTGCAGTCTTGTCTATCACACTCTTTCGGGCGATATCCAGGGTCACGGGATTTCGCAAGACGACAATTTTGGAGAACAATATTGTACAAACAACCGGTTCCGCTGGAGAATCGCTGGCATTCGCAGTTGGTCTGATCATGCCCACATTGCTACTGCTCGGATTCGACATTGATGTGGTTCGCGTTATGACGGTTAGCGTTTTTGGCGGTCTGCTAGGGATCTTGTTGATGATTCCGCTTCGACAAGCGTTTATCGTGAAGCAGCATGGCATTTTGACATTCCCTGAAGGCAAGGCATGCGCAGAGGTTTTGCTGGCTGGCGAAAAGGGTGGGGCGACGGCAACCATGGTCTTTTTTGGGTTCGGACTAGGGTTCCTATACCAGTTCTTGATGCAAGCGTTGCATTTATGGAAAGATGCAGTCGCGTTTGCTTTGCACTACTTGGATGTAGCAGGGAAGACGGTAGGACTCAAGGGAGCTACAGTCAGTATCGAACTGTCTCCCTCGTTGCTAGGAGTCGGATATATTATAGGACCGCGCATCGCCAGCATCATGGTTGCGGGCGGTGTTCTTGCCTATCTCGTTCTAAGTCCCTTGATCGTTTTCTTTGGCGAAGGATTGGAGTCTCCGCTGGCACCCGGCACTACATTGATTCGTGACATGAATGCATCCGCCATTCGCTCTAATTATATTTTGTATATTGGTGCCGGAGCGGTTGCTACGGGCGGCATCATAAGCATGTTAAAAGCTTTGCCAACAATCTTCAACGCGATTATCACGAGCTTGCGGGAACTCTTTGCTGCGAAGGATAAATCGATCTCGGCCAATCGAAGGACCGATCGCGACATACCCTTGCCATTTGTTGTTGTGGGTAGTCTGCTATTGGTATTAGGTTTAATGGCAGTCCCTCAATTAGGTCTGGGATTTGGTTACACAGGTATGGCTGGGGCCGCCATGATTGTAATCTTCGGTTTCTTGTTCGTTACGGTTTCCTCCCGTTTGACGGGCGAGATTGGTTCATCCTCGAATCCCATCTCTGGAATGACGGTCGCGACTTTGCTTTTGACCTGTCTGATGCTTTTGGGGCTTGAGTGGTTAGGTGTGGCGACGATCAACAAAGAAATAAAGCTGACAGCCCTTACGATTGCAGGAGTCGTCTGTGTGGCTGCGGCCAACGGTGGGAGCACAGCTCAGGCTCTTAAGGTAGGGCATATTGTTGGAGCAACTCCTCGGGCACAGCAGCTGAGCATTTTAATTGGAGCGTTGACGTCAGCGTTGGTTGTCGGTCTTGTTTTGATTGCCATGAATGAGGCCAATTCAACTTACAGCAAAAAATCGGTAGAGCCGCACGCCAACGTAGTTATCAACGTTCAAGGTTTGCCACAGGATCACGTGCGTTCGGGACCTTACTCTACTTCCGATTCCTCCAAATACTATGTTCTCAATGTCGGACGAACGGAACGTGATGCCCCACTACCTCCGGGACGGTACTTGCTCAACGACGCAGGCAAGCCCATCTATTTTGTAGATCCTGGAATAAATGGAATCTTGACCGTTGATGATGACGGCAAGGACGTCAAAGCAAGCAAGTTCGACGCTCCCAAGACGGTCTTAATGCAACTTATCATCGATGGGATCTTGGACAGACGACTGCCATGGGGTTTGGTATTGATTGGAGCCCTGATTGCCTTCACTCTTGAATTAAGCTGCGTTCCGAGCTTGCCATTCGCTGTCGGTGTTTATCTCCCCCTTGCGGCTTCCACACCGATTTTCCTGGGAGGAATGATTCGCATGGCAGTCGACAAGTGGAGAGGTAACAAACCGGGTAGCGAAGATGACTCGAGCCCCGCAGTATTATTGAGTTCTGGCTATATCGCTGGTGGTGCTATTGCTGCGGTTCTGATCTCGTTCATGAATTTCAAGAAACAATGGTTGGAAGCGATTAATCTGGAACGCTTGGCACCAACATTGGATTGGATCTCGCTCATTCCTTTTGGGATTTTGTGCTTGGTTCTTCTTGTTGTCGGGATGGGATTAAGGCGACAACGCGAGGAATGAAATTTCATGGTTAACGGACACTCGGTCTAGAATGATGCCCGCGATCTTCGCAATCGCTACGATCGGTTAAAAATTAGCTTCCAAGATACTTCGCTCGCATGAGGTTCCATTTTGGCCAGCTCGCCAATGACGGTTCCATTTGAACTTCCCAGAACCGTTGCAACGTGGATGAAACATTCGAATCGTTCCAGCTTTGGTCCGACATCCACAGTTCGTTCGGCAATGACCGTTGCAATAGTTCCTCCAAAAACTGGGGTGTTTCGCCGAAATAGTCCAAACGATCGTTAATCGTGGCAACAATCGCAGAGCCTTGGTGAATCGCCTGCTTGATCGAGACATTCCATTCTATGGAAGACTTGGCGATTTGCGTTGCGGCAGCGATTGCATTGCTCGTGCTCGGGAAAACCGTGTTCAAGCCGTCGTTCATCGTCTTGATCACGCAGCCGCTATTGCTTGCCACGATACTGGCCATGTTTTGCAGGTGTCGCAATATTTGAGAGCAAGCTGCTTGATCGGAAAGCGTTGCGTAGAGCTGCACCGCGTCAGCAATTTGGCATCCCAAAAGTGTGACGGTAGTCAAGCTAACCAACTGTCCGGGGGACAACACCTCGTCTGGAAACCATTCGCGAAAAACGGGTAGTCGAGCCGCATCCGCCGCTGTGAGTGCGTCAGCGCGCGACGAAAGGCGTTCAATGCGTATTTGGCGGGGGTCTGAATGCGAATTCAAAAACGAGAGAACTTGCTCGCCACTCCGCAGAGTCGGAATGTCATGCTTGGCTACCGGACGAGCAAGATCAACATCCCAACGACCAACACGACCGCTGGTTGCCACTCGAAAATCTACTACGTAAGGTAGCTGAGGGCCTCGTAATCGATACTGGCCATCGCTCATGCGAAGCTGCAAATTGAGGCGTTCATCCGCTTGAAGTCGCACTTGCGCGACGACGTGCGAGGAAAACGCGGGACCACCAACACAGTAAGTGCGTGTTTCGGAGACGCGAACCTCAGGATGTGCTCGAAAAATCAACTCGATGCTTTGGGCAAAATCAAGTTCGTAGTCGGCGTTGCATGATTCACAATGCCCATGATCCGCAAGACCCTTTAGAGTTTCCATGACGTCCGATGGAATTCGACATGTCGGGCAGAGAATATCCCAAAGCAATATGAGTACCCCTTCTCGAGCTGCCAGCAAACACACCTCGACAACTTCCTCTGGCTTTAACCCAAATCGCTCCGCAAAGGCCAAGGGTCGCAGGCGGGCCACCTCCAGATCGCTTGCAAACTCGAGGTATTGCTCAAGCGTATCGAGTATTTTCGGATCGATGGTTTTGGCACTCGATCGCACTCTCGAAAACCGTTCGCTCAATCGGCGTTTCTGCTCCCGCGTAATAATCTTCGAAGCGGCAAAGGCATTAGAAACGGTGCTGTTGTTGGAGTGGGACTGCAGATACTCGTCTATTTTTTCGTAAACGCGACCAAAGTTTCGCTCCGACTTGTTGCCGATTTGAAAGCGAGCAAATATTTTGCCCATAAAGTTTCTGGGCACCATCTGCAAAGTTTGTACTATGAGGGTTCCGCCGTCCGACTGCGGATTGAGTTCAACGATATTGGTAAACCAGTAAAACGGACCGCTTCGAAATTGCCGCAATACGCTCAGGCGGCGCCCTTCGATCCATTCGTAGGGATGTTCCTCCCACTCCATGGTTATCCCCATGGCTCGCACTGTCGCGATCCGTCGCATCCCAAGCTTGGGATCCTGAATCGTTTTGTATCGAACTGCGGGCAAACCAATTGCGCTATTCACTCGGTCGGTATTGGAAACATAGGGCCATAGTGCTTCAGGGGACGATCGCATTTTCCATTGGAATTGATAACGCAAAAGACCGTGGACGTTTATCTCTGGAACGGCAGGGTGCAATAGAATCGATGTACGCGTACCAGTAAGCAGGCCCTCGAGATCCTGCAAAAGTTCGCCTGCATTTTGATAGCGTGCGTTCGAATTTTTGGCCAAGCATTTTTCGATAACTTCCTGAATAGCATCGCTGGTGGCTCCGCCATGTGAACGCAACTTTGGGATGGGTGCGTCGCAATGCAATCGAAAAATTTCGATGGGTGATTGAGCATCAAATGGAACTCGACCAGTCAAGCATTGAAACAGGGTAATGCCGAGTGCGTAAACATCCGTTGCAGGGCTAATTTCTTCGCCGCGGCATTGCTCAGGCGCCATGTAGTACGGAGTCCCCATTATCATTCCGGATTGCGTCATCGCCAGAGACTCGGTTGCCTCGAAATGCTTTGCCAAGCCGAAGTCGGCAACTTTGATCAACGGCTCGCTTTCCGATGTATCCACACTGCCGGTTTGAAACGAGCGTTCACCCCGTGCACTAAGCAACAAATTTGCGGGCTTGATATCGCGGTGTACCATGCCCATTTGGTGGGCTACGTGCAATCCACGAGCGGCGTCAGCAATGGCGCCCACGACCAGAGATTCCTTTAGCGGTTGCTGAGTCCGTGTGAAGTCCGCCAAACTTCCTCCGGCCACATACTCCATTGCTATATACATGGTATCGCCGGCGTGATTGAATTCGATGAGTCGAGCGATTGCAGGGTGATCAACCGTGGACATCATTCTCGCTTCTTTTGCGAATCGCCGCGACGCCTTTTCGTCTTTGGCCATCCGTTCGGAAAGAACTTTGATTGCCACCAACTCATCGTTGCTTCGATCTCGACCTAAAAACACTGCCCCCATACCACCTTCGCCAAGTGAGCGTTGGATCGAAAAGCGTCCTAGCGCAGGCATGTTGGCGGGGACCATCAATTCTTTAGCCATCGATTCTGCGACAAACGCCGGAATTTCTTGAGTAGCATTGTTGCCCGTGTCGTTGGGATTCGAAACCAAGTCGCTCGCTTGCGAATTTGAATTCCCTGGAACGATGAAAGGGTGAGACAGATCGGAAGCGACGATCACTTGCAATCGTTTCGCAATTTCATCCATCGTTGGGCGACTGGTCCAGTCAGCTAGGAGCATCTCTTCCATCAGAGCATCGATTCTGCCTGATTCGTGGGTTCGCGGCGCGTCACTTCTCAGTAGATCCCGGATGAGTATGCCAAACGAATGCACATCGTTAGCAAGGGCGAGTGCCCCGACTCGCCGGTCACGCAGATTGTTGTTTAGCGAACCGTCCAAAAGATCGATTGCGATCGTGCTGTTCTGGGGGAGTTCCGGTTGTAAGGAACGAGAACCTGACCAATAGATTGCCTTGGGGTGAAGACAACCATGCGCCAAGCCAATGCGATGAGTAGCCAAAAGTGCTTCGGCCAATTCGAGCAGGGTAGGGAGGATGGTTTCGGCATCAGGTTTCTGCGAGTCCAGGTTCGATCCATGGCACGATGGAGTCGCGGTCACGAATACGTGTCCAGAGTCCTCGACGATCGAAATAGGCAAAACACTTTTGTGAAAGACCAGAACGGATCTTCGAATACATTCGATGGTGTCCTTAAAATCCTCCTGCGAGAGTGGATTTTCTGACCGCAAGAAACGTATGATTCGAAATGGTTCTTCGGCCTTGGCCGCCAAAAAGCTTTGAAAGTGGCCAGAACTTTCAAGCGGCTTTACTAATTGATAGCCATCTATTTGCACTGTGTAGCGTACCGCCAAAATTCCAGATTACGAACTCAAAAGGGTGAGAAAATTAGTATACCGTGGGATAGATTTTCAGCCTGTCAAAACACTGAATTGACGTTCTGGACAGATTTCAACTTTGCATCAGCTTTGGTATTAGAGAAATTTATAAAAGCTCCCTATTCTCTCTATGATTCGTAATAAGCGATTGGGACTGGTACTCATCGGCCTGCTGATCGTCTAATTGATTCCGGGCTGATCTCCGCGACTCCAAAACTCCGCTGAAAAAACAGCCTGCTCTCGTCCATTCACATGGAACCAGTTAGGAGCCTTCCGGATGGAGGAGAGGAATGGGACAAAGTGTTCAATCGACGACGAATGAACCCCGTGCTATACTTCTTGGTCATTGATCGCATTGAGAATTCCTCTCTAAAACAACGTTTCATGGCTCAACCCCATGAAGCATTTTCCGTTAAACTAATTTTCAACTGTTCGAATAACAGTTCCAGGAGAGAAAGCAAATGGCTTCCGTTTCCAACCGCAAATCCACGACCGTCATGACTGGTGCCGAAATTGTTGTGAAATCCCTGGTGGACCATGGGGTAGAAGTCATTTTTGCCTACCCTGGTGGATGCAGTATGCCGATGCATCAGGCTCTCACTCGGTACGAAGACCGTCTTCGAACGATACTCCCTCGCCATGAGCAAGGTGGAGCGTTTGCAGCGCAGGGATACGCACGATCGACTGGGAAAATTGGCGTGGTCATGGCAACGAGCGGTCCTGGAGCAACCAATTTGGTGACGAGTATTGCGGATGCGAAACTCGACAGCATCCCTCTTTTGGCGATTACAGGCCAGGTTCCAACGGGGGTCATTGGGACCGATGCATTTCAAGAGACGCCGATCGTCGAGGTTTGCCGGGGTATTACCAAGCACCACTATTTGGTAACCAAAGTGGAAGATGTTCCGCGGGTTATGAAGGAAGCGTTCCATATTGCGACCACAGGCCGCCCGGGGCCGGTTCTGGTGGACATGCCCAAGGATATTCAGATGAGTAGCTGCGAAGTGGATTGGGATGTGCCAATGAATTTGCCAGGCTACCAACCCTCCAAGCATCCAAATGCCAAAGCGGAACAGATCCGACAAATCGCTGCGGCCATTAAGCACAGCAAGCGTCCAATCCTATATTGCGGTGGCGGAGTTGTGACCGGCGAGGCGCACCTTGAGCTACGTGAGTTGATTGAGAAAACAGGCATCCCAATCACGATGACCGTGATGGGCCTCGGGCTGTATCCGGCGGATGGACCGCTGTCGCTGGATATGCTTGGCATGCATGGCAGTGCTTACGCCAACTATTCGGTTCGAGATTGCGATCTCCTCATCGCGTTGGGTGTACGATTCGATGATAGAGTGACTGGAAATAAGGCTTCATTTGCCAAGAACGCAAAGATCATCCATGTCGACATTGATGCATCGGAGTTGAACAAAAACAAAGTTGCACACATATCCGTGCGAAGCGATATTAAGTATGCGTTGACGGAACTGAACAAAATTGTTGAGAAACCGGACGACATTTCGGCCTGGCTTGCAACTTGCAAAGCGCAAAAGGCTAAGCATCCGTTTGCGTACGACGAATCGTTTGATGGAATTCTCCAGCAGCACGCGATTCGAACTTTGTCGAAAATGACCCAGGATCGCGATACATTTGTTTCGGTTGGAGTTGGCCAGCATCAAATGTGGGCCGCTCAGTTCTTTCAGTTTCGAAAGCCGCGAACTTGGATGAGCAGCAGCGGACTCGGGACCATGGGATTCGGACTGCCAGCTGCCATGGGAATCCAAGCAGCCCACCCGGACGCGTTGGTAATCGACATAGATGGCGACGGCTCGTTCCAAATGAACATCCAAGAGTTGGCTACCCTGTTTTGTGAAAAACTGCCCGTGAAAGTCTTGCTACTGAACAATCAACACCTCGGCATGGTAGTTCAGTGGGAGGATCGTTTCGAAGGCTCCAACCGGGCACATACTTATTTGGGCCCAATCGATGACGAGGAGGCTCGTGGAGCAGGTTCGACCGTTGCTCATTCCTATGCCTCGAAGCGCTATCCAAACTTTGTGCAAATTGCTAAAGGATACGGCTGTGGTGCCGCAACAGTTAGCAGGAAGAGAGATTTGGAAGCGGCATTGCAAGAGATGATCAGCTACCCAGGTCCGTTTGTATTGGACGTGGAGGTTCCATTCCAAGAGCATGTGTTGCCAATGATTCCAGGAGGCAAGACGGTAGAGGACATGATTTTGAAGTAGGCTCAGGTATACCATTCGAAAGGTCTTGGATTTGTCACTACTAGCAATTGCAGTCCTGTTATTCATCGCCGCAATGGTGATCTTTGCAATCGATTTAATGATTCCCAGTGGTGGTGTTTTGGTTGGTGTGACAGCATGCTTTGCGTTTGCGGCAATTTTGGTGGCGTTTAGGCATAGCACTAACACAGGTGTTTGGATGTTGATTGCAACGCTTGGGGTCGCTCCATTGATGATGTGGGCCTTGATTGAAATATGGCCTAGAACTCCGATTGGGCGTCGCATGACAAGTCCGCCAGAACCGGCAGGAGAATTCGTTTGGTCTGACGCAGCGAAAACAAAGGATGTGAATTCGCTTATCGGTGCCGAGGGAATTGCGATGGGTGAGATGATCCCTAGCGGCTTAGTTCAGATTGGAAATCAGACTTACGAAGCGTTCAGTGAAAGCGGTCCAATTGACGCTGGCAAGGAAGTTCGTGTGATTCGGCTGGATGTCGGACGGCTGGTCGTCGCAGTCATCCGTACAAACAAACAAAATGATGCACCAATGTCCCATGGAACGGGACTCGACAGGCCAATCTCCGAATTCGATCTTGACTCGATCGACTCTTAAGAATGCCCAGCCCGATAATCTGGGCTAAGTTAACCGAAGGACCATGGGTCCGGTGAAATAGTGCATCGTCAAAATCGACACTTCTCGGCGAACGCCACCACTTTTTGCTTTCAATCGTACTCGTACTCAATGAAATGGTACTCCTACTCGTACTCGATGGAGTGATTCGAATCGAGTACGATATCGAGTACCGCCGATGGCTGAGTACGAGTACGAAAAGACAATAATTGCGAGTGAAAAATCGATTCGGATGGTGGTGATCAGCGAGCCATGTCGATTTTTGCTAATTCCAGGATTGGACCAAAGCCGGGATTGGCATCGAGGAGCCTTGCCAGCTCCGCATCGATGACACCACGCTGTGCTGCCTCGACCATAGTCCATGCCGGGTCACACTCGCACTGCTTCATGAGGATGACACGATCCGCATCGATCATCATTCCGAGGAGCCAAGCAAGCACGTCGGACGTTGTGCTCCAATCCGAATTTGGAAGCCATGAATCTGGTATCAACCCGCAGTTGTCTCGACTATAGAAAGACTGAACTCGCACCCAACACATACCAGGTGCCCTACTCTGGTTGGATAGTCGGACCAAGTCGTCGCGACTGGCAACCACATCGACCGAATGAAAAACCTCCTTGGCGATCGACCAAGTATGGTCGAGCAACTCGACGCATCGCCAGTGCATTTCTTCGTCGTCGAGCTTCGGATAAATTTGGTGAGCCTTTCGCATTGTCTCCACCAAATCGCCACCACCAGCCATCAGCCATATTTGTGCATTTTGATTTAGGCTCATTAGGTTGCGCAACCCCGTTTCAAACCCATTTGGTTGAAAAAGCGTCGCACCGCCAATTTTGATCACAAGGCGTTCCGTCACGACTCTAACCCTCACTTAACTCTTCACAGGCAAGTGTCGCGATCGCATAAGCGGGACCGCATCGCGACAAATCGGGGCCCAACAATTCCTGCAACCGAATGCGTTCCCCGTCCCATCCACATGCAGCCAACGCGGCTTCGATGAGAAAATCGCCATGTCCACTCATCGCTACGCATTCGAAAGCGTGATCGCTCACGTTGTTTTTTTTCAGAAGCGGAGCCAACGCTTTCTTGGTTCGAGTCGATTGGTTCTTAGTATAGGTCGCTGAGACCTTCCTAAATGCATTGGCGATCAGTTTCGTTTGCGAGGCAGCGATTTGCTGTGCAATCCGATCGATGTCGGTGTCGGCAAGTGTTGAGCCGTCCTCGCCAACGATACGTGCCAACCGATCTCTTGCTGCAGCGCGCGTGGCAGGTTTGTGATCCGCAGTCTCGCAGTTGTCGGGTTGGTCGTCCATCTCACGCAGCCACAAATAAACATCGCGTGTGTTGGCAAACTGCTCATTCATGACGGGGCAAGCGGAACCAAAAAGCATAACTTCTGAAACGAGACCCGAAACATTAGATCGTTCGACTCCGGTATAGACCAACGCACCCGCTTGGAGACGTTGCGAGTCGGTTCTGGCTTCCAATGAGATCTGAGCTTCGCGGATTGGGATCAGATCAGTGGTTGTCGAACCTGTATCTATCATCATGCAAGATCTCGTCCCCACGAATCGGATAGCGAATCTTGCAAGCCCATGCCAGTTGGATGCGGCAACACTCCACGGATCACGAGCCGATTGGGATACCGTTTTCCAAGTGCCATCGACACTATAGACGCGAACCATAGAAGCCGGAAGGATGGACGTGAGTTGTTCGAGAATGATTGCAACACCCTCGGCCCGCGTAGCAAAGCAGTCAGCAAGTTCACCGGTCATAGTGACTGCCACACCGCTAAATGCGGGGCATTCATCAAGCAACTTACCAATCGAGATAGCGAGTGTCCGCCAATCTCGCCACATCGCGAACCCTACGCTTTGCGACCAACCTGACGTATGTGCCGCTTTGAGATTCGCACCGCCAACGTCGAGTCCGACCCACGGATCGCGCATATTGGAATGTGTTTGCAAAGGCAGGTTGGAAATGTGGACATTCACGTTGGTGAGCAATGCAAAGTTGGCATTGAGAATAAAGCGATGAGAATAATTGATTTTAAACGATGAGCATACAATCGCCGTAGCTGTAAAACCGGTACTCCTGTTCGATGGCTTTGCGGTACGCTTCCATGATCAAGTCTCGATTTGCAAAAGCGCAAGCGAGAACAATGAGACTGCTACGTGGCAAATGAAAGTTGGTAAGCAACACATCGACAGCTTTGAACTGATGGCCTGGGCGAATGAAGATGTCGGTTTGTCCAGTCCATGGTACGAGCGGACCGCCACCAGACATCGCTGCGGTTTCGAGCGTCCGGGCGGATGTGGTGCCAACGGCCACAATGCGTCCTCCCTCGGCGCGGCAACTGGCCAATCGTTTTACAACAGGTTCGGTGATCTGAGCGTACTCGCTGTGCATCTTGTGTTCGGATAAACACGCGGTTTGGATTGGGCGAAAAGTCCCTAACCCAACATGCAAAGTCAGTGAAACCAATGCAACTCCCGCTGCGCGAATGCGTTGAATCAATTCCTGCGTAATATGGAGCCCCGCCGTAGGTGCAGCAACGGAGCCAGGATTTCGAGCGTAAACGGTCTGGTATCGTTCTTTGTCCATGGACGTCATTCGGCCGTCCCGGATATATGGCGGCAACGGAACGCGTCCGTTGCTGTCCAGCAATTCGAGCCATGGAATATTGGGCTCTGGCTTAAGCAGCATGTGGCCTCGCTCCGAACCGGCGACGACGATCAGCTTTTGAGCTTCGCGGCCCTCGGGATCTCGTATGACTATTTCCTCGCCCGGCTGCATAGTACCGCGTGTTTTGCAGATGAGTTCGGCGATGCCGTTTTCTTCGCGTAGGAATAGTCCTTCCCAGCGTCCGCGTGTTTGGGACCGGAAACCGAGTAGGCGAGCGGGAATGACTTTGGAGTCGTTGACGACCATCGCGTCGCCAGCCCGCAAAAAGGAGGGGAGATCGCGAACAGATACGTGATCCATTTGTCCCGTAATTCTATGGATGACCATCATCCGCGAGTCGGTACGTTTTAACGCGGGCTCCTGTGCAATCAATTCCCTAGGTAATTCAAAATCGTATTCATCCAATTCGCTTGGTGTTTTTTTGCTAGGTGCATTAGTGCTATTGGTTCGATTGGCCACGAAGCGTTATCCGTAAAGCATTTGGGGGTGCGAGCCGGTCGATGAACGCACAAGCCCACATAAGACAACCAATCGAACATTCTAACCCCGATTTACGTCCATGACCATCGCACCGTGCCGGAGGGCCAAAACAGGATCGGACCATGTTGGAATAAATTCTTGCGCTACAAAACCTTGGTAGCCCGTATCGAGGATCGCCCTGAGGATAGGTGGATAGTTGATCTCTTGCGTGTCATCCATTTCGGCTCGGCCAGGATTTCCTGCCGTGTGGTAATGGCCAATCAATGAATGATTTTTTTGGATTCGGCGAATGATATCGCCGTTCATGATCTGAACATGGTAGATATCGAAGAGCAGTTTAAAAAAAGGGGAGTCCATTCGCCTTACCAATTCAAAGCATCGTTCGACATCATCACCAAAATAGCCTGGGTGTCCTTTCATGGGATGGGAGCTGTCTCGGGAGTTGAGATGCTCTAAGACGAGTGTAATCTTGTTCTTCTCCGCGTGAGCGATGACTTGCTTCCAGCAATCGACACAGTTCTTTTCAGACGTTGTGTCTGTCATGTTAGGGACTCGCATTCCGGTAAACGTGATTACGCTTGGCGCCCCGGATGCGGCTGCAATATCGATTCCTTTGGTCAGCTTTTCGATGCATTCCATGTGGTTCGCAGTATCGACGGGCCCCTTCGCGAAACCGTGACTGCCGACCAATGCAATTTTCAGTCCTTTTTCAAGTGCCAATGGATAAAATTTGGAGTCGACCCCCTCGATCGCTTCGATCCCAATTTTGACACAATTTGCGATCAAATCGGGAACCGGCATAGGATTGAAACACCAACCCATAACAGATTGGCGAATGCGTTTGTTAGTGACCTTGAAATCCGCAGGGACAGACTCTTTAGCAGCCTGCAACACGGATGCATTCGCCCATGGAGTTGATAGGGCAACGCTGGTTGCGGCTGTGGAAGCGAATAGCGATCTTCTTGAAAACTTACTGATGTCATCAGGGGGCATTTTTTTAAGTCGAATCTCTTTCAAGCGGGCTTATGGGTGGCGATATTTTTATCTCTGGGGCTTTGGCATGCTTATCGAGTCAGATACAATCGTCAGCTCGATTCTACACAATCCTTCTGAAATTGGTGCAATGCATGAAGAGTCTACCCAATTACCGACCCTATTTTCAAAAAGCCTATTTTCAAAAAGCCTGGATTGCAGGTTTTTTCGTCCTCACTTTACACCTACTTTCCCTTAGAAACGCTGACGCTAACGAACCAAAAATGCAGATCGAATCAGCCCCATTCGGCAAAACCTCAGACGGCCAGAGCGTCACACTGTATACGCTCACAAACGCAAGTGGAAATACGGTTCAAATGATGGACTATGGAGCGATTGTCGTTTCGATCAATGTTCCAGACCGAAATGGTAAAAAGACTAACGTGACGGCAGGCTTTACTTCGCTCGACGGGTATCTCCAGCGTCACCCCTATTTTGGATCGACGGTAGGACGATTTTGTAATCGCATTGCCAAAGGCAGTTTTTCAATCGATGGCTCTGCTTATTCGCTCGCGATTAACAACGGACCGAACCACTTGCACGGCGGGGTAGTGGGCTTTGACAAACTCATGTGGAAAGCTGCCGAGGTAAAATCGGCGTCTAGTGTTGGATTAGGTTTTTCCTTGGTCAGCCCGGACGGACAGGAAGGTTATCCAGGCAAACTCTCGGTTTTGGCTGAGTATAATTGGGGCAACGACAATCAGCTGACTATTCGTTTTACTGCAACCACAGACAAAGCGACCCATGTCAATCTGACGAATCACGCTTATTTTAACCTGTCAGGTGCGAACAGTGGCACTATCTACAAGCACGAGTTGACGCTCAGTTGCAGCAAGTACTTGCCGGTAGACGAGAGCATGATTCCTTTGGGGCAGCTCATTCCAGTGTCAAACACACCGCTGGATTTTGCCAGCAAACGATCGATTGGCGACAAGATTGCCGAACTCAAGCAAACCAATGGTTATGATCATTGTTTCGTTGTCGACGGACAAGCTGGCAAACTGCGCATCGCCGCGAGTGTCGTGGATCCAGCAAGTGGCAGGACGATGGAGGTAATGACCACACAGCCTGGTATTCAGCTCTATTCTGGTAACTTCTTGACCGGCGGAGCGGACAATGCTGGGTACAAGCTTCACGAAGCGTTTTGTTTGGAAACACAGCATTTCCCAGATTCCCCGAACCAAACTTCGTTCCCATCGACTCTGCTTAAGCCAGGGAAGACGTTCGACGAAACCACAACTTACAAATTTGGGGTATCCAAATAGGTCTAGCGGAAGAGAAACTTTTTTCTATTTTCCATTGGAAAGCGTGTACGTCAGACGCACCATTGTATAGATTTAAAGCCACCACACACACACTTGCTTGTTTTCGAAAGTTTCTGGTGGCGATTGCTTCCGTTGATAGAGACTCCCTTTCCTCATTCGTTCCGAAAACGATAGTTGAGTAGTCAGAATGACTCGCAGGAATCCCCATCCCCGTTCTCCAAAAATTCTTTCTTTGCGACTCAGCAGAAAGCTCTGTTTCGACGTTTTAGAGGACAGGCGTCTCTTGGCGGGTATCGACGTATTTGTTTTCGATGATTTAGATGGATCTAGATCTTTCGACGCAAAAAAAGATGGACCGCTTTCGGATCGGGCTGTTTATGTGGATCTAAATAACGATGGGAAACTTGGTTCTTCGGAACCATGGGCGACTAGCGACAGCAACGGCATCGCCGAATTTCCAAATCTAGAACCGGGCGATTATATAGTCCGATTGCTTGGCAACAACAGATCGATCGATCAGACCTTTCCGACTCACCCAGCCGGTCAAGGTAAATGGGCGGACGGACTAAATATTAGCAAAATTCTACGCGTGGAATCGAGTGGTCAAACCTGGGGGATCTCAGGAAACGAATTGACTCTTGTGAACGTGTCGTCAAATCAAATAGTCAAATCGATCCATTTCGGTTCCGCAACCATTGTCGACGCAGTGCTCCAAGGGTCACCGAACAACGAAGATGTTACAGGTTATGTCCTTTCGAAAAACCAAGATCAATCTCAAGATCTTTGGAAGGTATCGACGGCCGGAATTGGGGAAAAGCACTTAACGAACTTAGATGTTGCTTCCGCTACCAATCTCATAGCTGTTGGCGATCGTATGCTTGTCCTCTCGGGAAACAGTTTAAAAGAGATTTCGGCGATCGCCCCGTTGAATGCTAGCCCAGAGATTATTTTAAAGCAGATCGGTGTCGATACGCTTCCGGCAAACGCTACCGTGAATGCGGTCGGCTCGAACGGCTTCTTGGTTTTTGAGAATGGAGCAACTTCAAATCGAGTTTCTTTGTATCAACTCCATGATGGAGTAGTTCAACTGGTGGGTAAGCGTTCCTTTCCATCCAAGGTGATTGCATGGGAGTCTTCTAGTGACGGCGCTAACATCGCGGTAGAAACCTCCGACGATTTCATGATCCTAAGACCAGAAGCCGGTTTGCCAATAAAAGCCATTCTTAAGGATGCGATTGGCCCGATTCTTTTTGATCCAGTTAGAAGCCTATTGATTACCGGAAATTCTTCAAGGCCTTCGCAATTGTCAGGTTGGAACACTTCGGATTGGACGGAAAGCCTCTCGATTCCGATGGCCGATGGACGATTTCTTACTAGTGCGAATGCGTCGCTGAACTTGGATGCAGCCGGGGCTCAATTAGTCGGGCTTCAGAATGGTGCACTGTACCAACACAACATTGCTGCTGCGGCGGCGGCTATCGCCCACGTTGCAGGTAATGATTCATTACGACTCCAGATTGGCGTGAGAAATACAGGCTTCAATCGCAAGCCGAAACTAGAATCGTTTGATCCGATATATGTTGACGAAGATGGAAAGCTCAGTTTAGATCCCGCCGGTATTTCATCCAACGCTACGGATCTCGATGGCGATGCACTCGTTTATGTAATTCGAACCAATCCATCCGGTGGAATGATTCAATGGAATCAGGACGCTTCGGGAATTTACACTCCAGCAGCCGATTCGAATGGAATAGATTTTGTAACCATCCAGGCATACGATGGCCGTGATTGGTCGTCGCTACAAGTATTGACTATCGTTGTCAATCCTATCAATGACTCACCAACCGGGATCTTGTTACCCGACAATCTAACGGTTCCCGAATTGACAGAGGGGTTGGTTTTTGGGCAAGTCAATGCAATCGATCAAGATGCAAACGAACTTTACTCATGGACGGTGAGCGATAGCCGTTTCGAAATTGTGAATGGGATTCTTCAATTGGCAAGCGGAATATCGCTCGACTTCGAAGAAGACTCTACGATAGCGTTGGTTGTGCGAGGTTGGGATAGTCTGGGGCAATTCGAGATTGAAGAGACCCTAACCATTACGGTTACAGATCAAGATGATGAACCGATACGCCTAGTTCTAACGGAATCCGCTACCATCCAAGAAAACCAAACGGGGCAAAACGTCGGAAGTGTTTCGGTTCTAGATCCTGACATCGGTGAAGTCTATGCGTTTAGCGTGAGTGATAACCGATTCGAAGAAGTTGGTGGAACCATCCAACTGAAATCTGGTTCAAGTGTTCGTTTTGTTGAGCCAGGTTATTTCGACTTGACGGTTACAGCGACCGCCCAACGATCTGGCACCCAACTTACCGGGAAACTACGGCTCAATATCGAAAAGGATAGAACGCCACAACACAATGATTTGAATCCGTACGATGTAGACGGCGATGGTGTTTTGACACCGCTTGATCCGCTAGTATTAATCAATTACATCAACAATAATGGTACGGGGCCGATCGAACAACCAGGTGAAGGGGAAGGAAGGCTGCCAGATCTTGATGTAGATGGAGATGGAAGAATAACTCCGCTGGATATCTTAATCCTCATCAATAAGCTGAATGAGCAAGCCGAAGCTGAAGGCGAAGAGGATTTGGCAGACGAGTCGGATGGTCTGGAAGCCGAATTGGATGGAGTGCAAGTAGGTGACGAGGAACTAGTCCTGTCGTCCAAAAGCCAATCGAGTCAAATGGTTTCCAATTCTCAGCAGTCGAATCGCGTGAATGATGCGTCAATGGCCAGCTATCTGTCGGATCTCGCAGATGACTTTGGGTTGCGAAAATTTCGCCGCAAATAGGACTTTTATAAGCGTACCACTTCTAAACAGTCTCATTCCCTATCTCCGGCTTAGGAACGAGGGACTGAGGCGTGAGGTGTTCACCGAGAGGTGCTTATTTTCGATCGAGCCAGTTTCCTATTTGTGCCGACATCGATGTGGCTGACCTTGGATTCTTCTCGATCAACGAGGCTGCCGACAACAACACTCTTCGCAATGGTTCCTCAAACTCAATTCGCTCGGCTTCGTACGTCATATAAATCAAATTGGAGGCCGTCATACTGTTGCCTGATGGAATCACTCCATCTACTGGATCTTGAAAACGAACGAGCAATTCGGGACGATCCGAGGCGGTATAGTAAAAGCCTCCCGATTCCTCGTTCTGAAAGAAACGTGTCTGTGTCCTATTCAATTCGATGGCCTGCTCCAACCAACGGTCTTCTTTAGTGGCCAAATGTAAACGCAGAAGTCCATGAATTAGGAATGCGTAGTCGTCGAGATACCCTTGCAATTTGCTTTCCCCTAATGCGTAGCTTCGAAGCAATCGTCCATCCTGTGTCTTGAGTTCCTTGAGGATGAATTCCGCCGCCTTCGAGGCTGCTTTGAGATAGTCCTCGCGATTAAGAATGCGTCCTGCGTCGGCCAATCCTGCGATCATCAATCCATTCCAGGACGTTAGCACTTTGACATCGGTTTGTGGACGAACTCTCTGTGCACGCAATTCGAAAAGAGCGTTCCGCGAATCGGATAGAGAGCGAGCGAATACATCGGAGGGCTGATTCCGTTCGTCCGCTAATTGGGTCAAGGTTTTACCGGGCTGGGGTGTGTAATACCTGCTGTCAAAATTCGGGGCAGCGGAGAACCCATAGACTTCGGAAAATAGCCGATAACCACTAATAGATTTTTCGATTTTGTCTAGTTGCTCTTTATCCCAGCGATAGAACTTACCCTCCTCGCCTTCCGAGTCGGCATCAAGGG
Organism: Pirellula staleyi DSM 6068; assembly: GCA_945900945.1. Lineage (GTDB taxonomy): Bacteria > Planctomycetota > Planctomycetia > Pirellulales > Pirellulaceae > JBKCUI01. The sequence continues at coordinate 9,326 of CAMDKL010000013.1, read as the reverse complement.
ACGCATAAAAGGCGCCGCCTGGAGCGGTCAGTTCGCGAATGACGAAATCGCAAGTCCCCTCTGCAATCGTACGGTATTCTTTTTGGCCGGTTGCTTCAAATGCAGTTGCGTAGAGTTGTGCAAGTTGACCATTGTCGTAAAGCATTTTCTCAAAGTGCGGAATGCGCCAGAATCGATCGGTACTATATCGGTGAAAGCCACCTCCCAAATGATCGTAGATGCCGCCAGCGATCATCGAATCTAGAGTCTTCACCAACATTTTGTTTGCAGCATTGCGATCCACTTCCGCGAGTGAGGCTCGCTTCGATCGTTCGAGCAAGAACACGAGATTCGATGGCTCAGGAAACTTAGGGCGGTTTGGGTTGGATTCCACAAAGCCAAAGCCGCCATGCGTGGCATCAAATCCAGCAGCCAATCGCTGTTGGGTTTCGTGAAGCATGCGCGCAAATGCACCACGATCGATTTCCATTCCAGCTGGAATGGATTCGGATGTAGCCATTGCGGCTCTCAACGCATCGAAAATGCGATCCGCTTGCGCTATTAATTCAGTTCTTTCATCCATCCAGAGTTGTTTTGCTTTTCGGATAATCGTCAGGAAGCCAGGCAAGTTAGCTCGATCGCCATCACGGGCTGGGAAATAGGATCCTCCGAAAATCGGTTTGGCATCGGAGGTCATGAAAACAGTCATAGGCCATCCGCCACGGCCCGACATGATTTGTACTGCGGTCATGTAGATTTGGTCGATGTCGGGGCGTTCTTCGCGGTCAACTTTGATGCAAACGAAGTTTTCGTTCAATAGTTTTGCGATCTCCTCGTCCACGAACGATTCTCGCTCCATCACGTGACACCAATGGCAAGCCGCGTAGCCAACAGAGAGAAAGATCATCTTGTTTTCGGTTTTAGCTCGTTCGAGCGCTTCCTCTCCCCATGGATACCAATCGACGGGATTGTGGGCATGCTGAAGCAGATAGGGGCTCGATTCCCTTGCCAATTTGTTTTCCCCACCGGCAGCGCCTTTTTGGAAAATCAAGACGAGGACAACAAAAGACAAGAAAATTGGCTTGTTTGGCATGGTTTAACCAATGAAGTCTAAGGGGCTTTGAAGCCTAAGGTTATTGATAAATGGTTTGTGTCCAACGTCAATGTACTCTGCGACCGCCATTGGCTCTACCTAAAAGCAAAACAGCATGGATTGCTATCAATCCAAAAAGGCTCCTTAAATATTGCCTAACTCGGACGATGCGAATTTCAGGAATCCTCTTTCACAAATACTATTGGGGCAATCGATCTAAAAGGCATTCGATGCGCATTCGTAAGAAACGCTGGCATAAGGTTATAGGGCAAAGTTGACTCAAATGGCACGGTCTGGGACCTGGAGCAAATTAAATTACGCAAAGAGCCAACTGCCTTGGTTTGCGTTTGCCTATTGGCTAACGGCGTTATTTTATTTTCCGCTTCCTGTCCTTGCTCAATCGAAAACACAACTAGGCGATTTGCCTTTTACGACGCGTACCGGCGTGTTTTTTGTTCACAGCACAGATCCGTACCGTTTGCCGACGCAATTCCAATCCGCACCTCACTCGCTCTCTGCGGAGCAAATAGGCCAACTTGCTGCGGGGCGTTGCGGGGCCGCCAATTTGGTTTTAGCAGACTCAAAATCTCGGTCTCAGCATTCCATTTCTCAATGCAAAGATTTCGATTGCGAGAAAGAGATCTTAAATTCATTTCAAGCGGCAATTGCGTGCCGATTGAGGCAGACTGCTTCAGCCAATGCGATGAAGTTGCACTACGGTGTTGCGACCTGTTTAGAAGCCCAGCGGATTTTTGATGAAACCTATGAGCTCATCCATCAGCAGGAAAGAGCTCAAGCCGAGCTTGTCGAAAAGGGAGTACCCATTCCAGATCCATTGCTCGTCGGGAGGCTTAAGATAATCCTGGACGACAAGCAGTTAGAAAATCAATCCAAAAACTTAATACTGCGCAGGCAACTATCGGCGCTCATAGGCACAGAATATGCATGTGATCACACACCGGACGAAGATAACGCAATTGTACCAAGTGATCGCAGTGCTTGCGACTATATCCAGCAAGCCCTGTCATGCCGGTGTGACCTACTGACAATGAAGCGACTCAGAGGAACCATCAATGCCGAGTCACTGGAAGTATGGCATAGTATTGGAGCGATCCTCAGCGGAGTGCCTACATTTGCCAAGCCCAATTCGTTTTGGTTGAAGATTTTAAAGGCCAAGCGAAATCAAACAGACATTCAATGTGCGATTGCATTACGACGAAGGTGGCTGGATGACTTGATCTCAGAAAGAGCAGCGCAGATTGTGATGGAGATTGAGGTAGCATTCGAAAAGAAAAGAACAGCCGCCCTGAGATGGGTAAATTCAGGCGAGCAGATATCCAATTGGGAGACTCGAATTGCTCAACTAGAACAACTCAGTGAAGTCCAAGGAAACCTAGCAATCCAATGGGAGGCCAAACTAGACCGATTGCAATCCAAGGGCCAAAGAATTGAGCGTTGGATGGAGTGGCAGCAAGCAAATGTCGATTTGAAGCTAGCGATTGGCTGCGATTTGTGAAAATGCTTGCAATTACGTCATTTTCTCGGGTATGACCGATGCACGATTGCGAATATATTACGCAGTCGAATTTTTGGGCCACCAAATTGTGCTGTGGCTCGTTTCCAACTGAGTTTGAGAGTTTTTCGCTGAATGCCGCAGATTACCATCCAAGAATTGACAATTGGCTATCGAGGTCCAAGTCTACTGTCTGAGGTTTCTTGCAGAATCGAGCCAGGCGAAAAAATCGGATTGCTAGGTCGTAACGGCAGTGGAAAGACCACTCTCATGCGACTGATTTCCGGGCAGGAGCAAGCTCAGTCGGGCACGATCGAAATGAGTGAGGGCACGCGGGTTGCTGTCTTACCTCAGGATGTGCCTCTCGATATTGTCGGCACTGTTGAGGAAATCGTGGCTCGAGGCTTGCCCTCGGAGATGGAGGAATTGGAAAACCATTGGCAACGGGATCAACTTGTCGAGAGGATTTTGTCTCAGATGGAATTGGACGGATTGGTTCAATTTCAAAGTCTTTCGACCGGGATGAAACGTCGCGTTTTACTCGCTCAAGCGATTGTGAGCAAACCGGAAGTCTTGTTGCTCGATGAACCAACGAACCATTTGGATATCGATGCAATTACCTGGCTTGAAGGATTTCTAAGTTCACTTCCGAGTACTTTGCTTTTCGTAACCCACGACCGGGCGTTTTTGACTCGGCTCGCGAAGCGCATTTTGGAGATCGATAGGGGGCAACTCTTTGACTGGTCATGCAACTATCCGACATTTCTCAAACGAAAAGAACTGGCACTTCATGCTGAAGAAAAGCAACAGTCACTCTTCGATAAAAAACTAGCACAAGAGGAAGTTTGGATTCGAACGGGTGTCAAAGCCCGCCGAACACGTAACGAAGGTCGCGTTCGAGCCTTGGAGGCGATGCGTTCGGAACGTGCTCAGCGCAGAACAACGGAGGGGAATGTCAAAATGCAAATCGACGCCGGCGAGCGAAGCGGTATGCTCGTCTGTAGTCTCGCCGACGCATCGTTTGGTTACGGCCAGAAAGTTATCATTCCACCCCTCGACTTGACAATCATGCGTGGCGACAAAGTCGGGATTATCGGTCGGAACGGTGCGGGCAAGTCGACTCTGCTCAAGGGGCTGCTTGGTAAACTTGCACCCTTGCAGGGTATGGTTAGGCAAGGCACCAAGCTTGAGGTCGCTTACTTCGACCAGACACGAGAAATTCTAGATCTAGACAAGACGGCTGAGGAGAACGTTGGGCTTGGTAAATCCATGATCACAGTCAATGGCAAGACAAAGCACATCATCGGTTATCTGCAAGACTTTCTCTTTACGCCGGAGCAAGCTAGATCGTCGATTCGGTTTTTTTCAGGTGGTCAGCGAAACCGACTTCTACTGGCCAAACTCTTTGCTCGGCCCGCCAACATGCTAGTGATGGATGAACCGACCAACGATTTGGACACCGAGTCGCTGGAACTACTCGAAGAACGTCTGGTCGATTATGAAGGAACTGTTCTGGTCGTGAGCCACGATCGTTCGTTTCTAGACAACGTGGTCACCAGTACGATTGTTTTTGAGCAAGAGGGCATCAAGGAATACGTAGGTGGTTACGACGATTGGCTGCGTCAGCGTCAAACGGGCAAGAAGGCCGCCTCGCTTGCTGAAACAAATCGCAAAACAACTAATGCAATTCCTGCGTCGAAGTCTACTTCGTCGCAGTCTGAATACAGTGTCGAGTCTATCGCAACTGCTAAAAAAATGAGCTTCAAGGAAAAGCATGAGTTAGAAAAGCTACCGTCGCAAATCGAGCAGTATGAAGCCGAACAGCGATCCATTCACGCAAAAATGGCAGAACCTGCGTACTTCAAAAAAGCCCAATCTCAAATCGTAAAGGACCAACGTCGACTGAGCGACCTAGATGACCTGCTGGTCAAGTCCTATGCTCGATTGGAAGGTTTTCTAGCCAGGGATGCCTAGGCAGAATAAGATCATTGACCCGCTCATTGTACTTATCCTGACGCCACCGGCAGAGAAATGCCAACCGCTGGGCAGTTTTCTCGTCTTGGTCGGGTATGCTTTGCGCCGCAAGTTGAGTAAGCTGACCAGCTTGAAAAACCGGAAGGATCATTAATGTTCCTGCCACTGGCTGCTTTTCGACAGCTCCACTCATGTTCGGCTATCATATAAATTATCGAGCCCCCCACCGACATCCCCAATGCATTCATGACAATTCGACTTCGACAATTCGCTCAATCTGCCATGCTGGCCGTTTCACTTTTGTTGAGCTTTTTTTCTCTTCCTCATCCGCTTCACGCGCAGAATGCAATCGACTTTGCTCATCAAATTGTTCCAATCCTGAAAAAGCACTGTGCGGAATGCCATGCGGGTGACAACCGAAAGGGTAGTTTCTCGATCAATACGAGAGCGGAGCTTTTAAAGGGCAGTGAAAATGGTCCAGTGTTGGAGGTGGGTAAATCCGAGCGGAGTCGCATGATTGAGCTGGTTTTGTCTGCGGAGGATGGAGACCGCATGCCACCCGAAGGTGCTCGATTACAAAAGGACGAAGTGGATTTGCTAAAGCGGTGGATCGATAGCGGGGTCGCTTGGGAGGATGGTTTCGCGTTCAAAGCCCCTGCCTATGAACCACTCCTGAAACCGCGAAAACCGGAACTGCCTGCGACTCGAAATGGCAGAACACATCCAATCGATAGAATCATCGATAACTACTTATTTGCAATTGAATCGCCAACGCCCAACTCCATCTCCGATGCTACCTTCGTTCGTCGAGTGTCATTGGATCTAACCGGTTTGTTACCCGACTCAATTAAACTCACCTCGTTTTTTGCCGACGACGCCCGCAATCGCCGTACGACTCTTGTCGATAGGTTGCTTGCGGATGACGAAGCGTATGCGGAACACTGGCTTACGTTTTGGAACGATATTCTACGAAATGATTACGGCGGCACAGGTTTTATTACGGGAGGACGCAAGCAAATCAGTGGATGGTTATACGATTCGCTTCTCAACAACAAACCTTACGATCTATTTGTGCGTGAGCTCATTGCTCCTCCAACCGATGAAAGCAGAGGTTTCATCGAGGGGATCAAATGGCGAGGTGAGGTAAGTGCAGGCCAAACGGTTGAGATACAATTCGCACAGAGCGTTGCACAATCGCTACTCGGCATCAATTTGAAGTGTGCTTCTTGCCACGACAGTTTCGTAGATCGTTGGAAACTTGATGAGGCTTACGGTTTGGCGGCTATCTATTCGACGCGAGATCTCGAGATTCATCGCTGCGATAAGGCGATTGGACGAACAGCCAAAGCAAAGTGGCTGTTTCCTGAAATAGGGGATGTCGATGCAACTGCAAAACCCGAAGAGAGGCTAAGGCAGCTCGCAGGACTGATGACGCATCCTGAGAATGGCAGATTCACGCGGACAATTGTAAATCGATTGTGGCAACGTATGATGGGGCGCGGAATTGTTCACCCCACCGATTCAATGCAAACGGAACCATGGAATTCAGATTTGCTCGACATGTTGGCGACAAATTTTGTGGAGCATGGCTACGATTTAAAACATACATTGCGATTTATCGCAAATTCAGCCGCGTACCAAAGTCAAAGTGAAGTGTTAGCAGTAGATTCGGAGACACGCGAATTTCAATTTCATGGGCCAAGAGCAAAGCGAATGACTGCCGAGCAATTTGCCGATACCCTCTGGCAGCTAACCGACGCAGCACCTGCAAAAATGGACGCGAGCTTTTTGAGAGGCAAAGTGAGTCCCGAGGTTTTGAAGTCGATGGCCTTGACCGCAGAATGGATTTGGTCGAGCGATGGCCAATCCGTACCTCATACGGCCGGTGAAAAGCGATCCTTTCGAAAGCGATTCGAGTTACAAAAGGGATTTGGCCAAGCTGGAGCGGTTGTGAATTGCGATAACAAATTCAGTCTTTTCCTCAACGGAAAGAAAATTGCGAATGGAGACAACTGGGAATCGCCCATTGCGGTTCGCTTGCAGGGGTTAGTCGCTGGACAAAATGAATTGCTCGTCGTTGCGGAGAACCAAGGAAGCGAGCCAAATCCTGCTGGATTGTTCTTTGAAGCGAGAATCTGGGCCGAAGATACCTCGCCGGATCGCGACTCTCCGTTGTTATCGGTCGTGAGCGACTCGACCTGGGAGTGGACGGAAAAAACGCCTCGCGACAAAGGCAAGTTTGGGATGGAGCCAGATGACTGGCAAACTGCAGTGTCGGTTACGGATCAAGCGACATGGGCCACAGTAACGCCGAGACTCCAATTTGAACTTGCACGTTCAGCCTACATTAATCCTGCGATGGTACGAGCGTCGTTGCTCAAGAGCGATCCGATGATGAGAGCTTTAGGTCGGCCAAATCGAGACCAAATCGTAAGCATGCGACCAAACGATCTGACCACGCTCGAAGCCATGGAATTAGCCAACGGTTTGATACTGGCTAAAACGCTTTCTACGGGTGCTGAAAAGTTGTTGAAGCGTTCGTGGGCGAACAAAGACGAATTCACTCAATGGCTATATCGTTTTTCTTTCTCGCGAGAACCGAACCAAGATGAGCTGGTGGTCGCTAACGAACTGCTGGGTAAGGATCTATCGGCTCGAGGGATCGAGGATTTGTTGTGGGTTGTCATCATGCAACCAGAATTTCAATTGGTAAGGTAATCTGCAATGGATATGGAAAATATCTTCGAAGGCAATCGGCATGAGATCCGCCGCGACTTTCTCAAGAAACTTGCAGCAGCGGGATCGGCTGCGTTTATGACAGGGCAACCTCAGTTTGTTCAGGCTGGCGACGCATCTTCGGGAATCCCGACCGCCAAAGCGGATGCCTGCATTTTGCTATGGATGGCTGGCGGCATGGCCGCACCTGACACGCTTGACCCGAAACGCTATTCGCCCTTCGAAGATGGACTTGAAATTAGCTCCATGTTGAGCACATTTCCTGCCATCGATACGACTGTAGATCAAATCAAGATCTGCGAAGGCCTCGAAAACATTGCAAGTGTGATGGATCGCGCTACGCTCATACGAAGTGCCGTACAGCCTGATTTGGGCAGCATTCTGCATTCTCGCCATCAGTACCATTGGCACACAGGTTACGTTCCACCTCAAACGGTTGCGTGTCCTCATATCGGATCGTGGATGGCCAAAGTGCTTGGTCCTCGCAATCCGGTCATTCCGGCATTTATTAACATCGGCCAGCGGCTTGAGGGTGTTGGTGAGGTGGAGGAGCTGAAAGCGTTTACAACTGCTGGTTTCTTTGGGAGTGAATTCGGCCCGATGAATCTGCCATTTCCAGAAGAGGCAGCACAGTCGGTTCGTCCGCCAAAGGGGATGGATGCGGAACGTTTCGCCAATCGCGACCGCCTATTTCGACGCATGCTGGACAAAAATCCGAATCGGGAATTGATGAGTGACTACCAGCAGGAGTCCATGCTCCGCAGTTTCGACAATGCTTTTCGATTGTTAAGCTCCAAGGAACGTCAAGCGTTCGACATATCACTGGAACCCAAGGAGGTTTTGGAGAAATACGATACCGGTCGCTTTGGCCGGGGTTGCTTATTGGCACGCAGATTGATTGAAGCAGGCGCTCGCTTTGTCGAAGTAACTACGGAGTACGTTCCGTTTCTTCATTGGGATACGCATGCCAATGGTCATGAAACGTTAGCTGGCTTGCACAAGGAGATGGACCTTCCCATAGCGACCTTGGTACGTGAACTTGAGGAACGGGGACTGCTAGAAAGAACGCTCATTGTACTTGCGAGCGAATTTAGTCGCGACGCGATTATGGAAGGGCGTCCAGGATCGAACGCAAACGATCAAGCGACGTTTAAAGTCGATACTGTTTCCGAGATGAAACATTACGGATTGCATAGGCACTTCACCGGTGGGACGAGTGTGCTCCTGTTTGGTGGCGGAACAAAGAAAGGATTCCTGTACGGTGAAACTGCGGAGGAAAGACCTCTTCTGGCCATCAAGAATCCGGTTAGCGTGATGGACTTGCACGCAACCATCATGACCGCGATGGGCATAAGCCCTAAGACCCAGTACTTGGTGGAAAACCGTCCGTTCTATGTTACCGAGGATGGCAAAGGACAAGCCGTGAAGGACATCTTTGCTTAGCGGTTCATTCAATTTAGACGGCTACGCTTCATCAGAGATGCGGGAATAAACGGCTTCAAATTGCTCAGTTACTCGACGCCTTCGAGACGAGACGACTCCTGATCACCTGCCATTCATCGTCCGTCCATGGTTCCGCTGAACCGCTTTTGATTCCCGCTATCAACGCCTGCTCAATCTCTCCCTGCTTCTCGCTCGCAGCGGCGACCAGCACCACTACGAAATCCGACGTATTCATCTGCAAATACGGCGTACTGCGACGCTGTCGCTGCTGAAATCGAACCCGCTGAAACCAAGTTGGCACGTCGGACTCGGCGTCGGTGCAACACCGAGTCGTCTCCGTTAGCCATCGATTCGATTCGTCTCTATTCTTACGCGACGATTCTTGTCAACAAACGCCGGCCTACCGTGCAACTACTCACTGCGCAATCCCGAATCCCAAGTCTAGTATCTAGCGTCGGTATCGGATTCTAAGCAAATGGCTAAGGATCCAAACTGGAAATTGATGCTTCCAAACGTCTTGTAGATCGATCAAGTCTTGGTTCTTGAAACCGTGGCTCAGCCTGATCGCAAGATGTTCATTTCAAACCC
>CAMDKL010000012.1 GCA_945900945.1 Pirellula staleyi DSM 6068 | reverse complement strand
ATCAAGCTCAGCCTCTTAATCAAGCGTTTATCACCCAATTCTGCCGAAGCCACTTCCAATTCCAAAGTCATCTATCCACCCTCCGTGTCGCGTATCGGGAACTCCATTGACCGTGATGGCACTCACCACGATCCGCAATAATTACAACCCCCAACAAGAAGTCCAGCCCCGAATTCCAAACGCAAATGCTGTCATTTAAAATGGTCCCAATGACTTGTGTGGTACGATGAGGGCTAGCGCCCGCCGGTTCACGAAATCGCAAAGTGAGTGCCATTTGGCTAGTGCCCTGCGGCTGATGAATAATCCTTGCTAGGACTGCAACACTTCGAACCATCTGGGCTCTCACTGCATCGGGCAACAAAAAACGAAAAGCGACTCAACTCTTCTTTTTAGCTGTGCGCTTGGCGGTTTTCGATTCCTTCTTTGTGACTGGCTTCTTTGTGGATTCCGTATCCGAATCGGTCACCTTCTTTGCGGATTTCGTAGCCTTCTTTTTTTTCGTCGCTTTTTTTGCCGTAGTGCGTTTGGGAGTCTTTTTCTTTTTGGAACCGCCGGCTGCTGCTCGAGCTGCTAACAGATCAACGGCCTGTTCCAAGGTCAGATCGTCCGGTTTCATGTCCTTGGGCAACGATGCGTTGGTCTCACCATCGGTCACGTAAGGTCCAAAGCGACCATCGCGAATGGTAATGGCGTTTCCGGTGACAGGTGACGCAGAGAGTTCTTTGAGTGGCGGAGCAGCCACACCGCGTCCACGTCCCTGTGCCTTGGGTTGTGCAAGCAACTCGAGTGCTTGCTCGAGCGTCAGTTCGAGCAAACTGTGTGTCGCTCCTAATGATCTCGTATCCGTTCCGTTTTTAATGTACGGCCCGAACTTGCCCTGGGAAGCGATGATCGGTTCGCCATTGGCTGGATTCAGGCCAAGCGTACGAGGGAACTCCAGCAACTGAATAGCAGTCGCTAGATCTAGCGTCTCGGTAGTCATGCCCTTGAGCAAGGATGCGTTTTTCTTATCCTCGTCGTCTGCTTCCCCCATTTGTACATAGGGGCCAAAACGGCCTTGCTTGATGTAAATGGGTTTGTTGGTTATTGGATGATGGCCCATCGGCTCCTCACCGAGCTCCTGCTTGGCAAGCATCTCAACTGCCATTGCAAGAGTCATTTCATCAGGCGGCATTTCCTCCGAAATACTAGCCCTGCGTTCGCCCTGCTCCACATAGGGTCCATACCGCCCAACGCGAACCGAAACCGGCAGCTCCAAATTGCCATCGAGGAATCCTAGCGGATACGAACATGCGGTCCGCGGATCGATTTCGGCAACCTTCAGCGCAAGAAGTGGTTTGAGTCCAATACCGCCTGGTGCCGCGTTCTCGGCCCCCCCCTCGTCACCAAAGTAGAATTCTTGCAAATAGGCTAAATTCTCTCGTTCGTTCCGGCTGATTTGGTCGAGGTAATCTTCCATTTCCGCTGTGAATTTGTAGTCGACGAGAGATGAGAAATGTTCCTCCAGAAGCCGAATAACCGCAAACGCAGTCCAGCTCGGAACGAGAGCGTTCCCCTTCTTGAACACATAGTCTCGTTTGAGAATCGTATCGATAATCGAAGCGTAAGTACTCGGTCGACCGATGCCACGTTCCTCTAGCCCCTGGGTCAACGACGCTTCGGTGAATCGCGATGGTGGTTGCGTAGTGTGCGAAACCGAATCTAACGACAATGCCTTGAGAGGGTCCGAGGCTTTTACATCTGGCAGGAGTTTTTCTTTTTCCGCCAGCTCTGCCGCTGGATCATCGCTCCCCTCAACATAAGCTCTTAAGAAGCCTTCGAATTCGATCGAGGTACCGGTTGCCTGAAAGAGAGCGTCGTCGGCTTGAATCACTACGACGACTCGCTGCTTCTTTGCGTCTGCCATTTGCGAGGCGATGGTACGCTTCCAGATCAGTTCGAAGAGCCTGAATTGATCGTAGTTCAATTCGCTGCGAATTTTTTCGGGCAGCTGGAACGGGCTACCCGCCGGCCGAATCGCCTCGTGAGCTTCTTGAGCATTCTTGACTTTGGTAGCATACGTGCGAGGTGTCGAATACAGGAAAGCATCACCGTATTGCGATCGAACAAGCTCACGGGACGCATCGACGGCCTCCTTGGAGAGAGTGGTCGAGTCGGTACGCATATAAGTGATGTAGCCGTTTTCATAGAGGCTCTGAGCAACCCGCATTGCGTCCTTGGCCGTCATGCCCAATTTTCGGTTTGCCTCCTGTTGCAATGTGCTCGTGGTGAAAGGCGCTTTCGGACGTTCCGTGTACGGCTTTACTTCCACGCTGATGACTTTGAACTTTGCTATCGCCAACCGTGCCTTGAGCGCGTCAGCCGAAACGGAATCGAGCTGTAGCATTTTGGGATCTTTGAGGAGTCCCGTCGCAGTGTCAAAGTCCTTTCCGGATGGAATCTTTCGCTCCGAAACGCTGACCAACGACGCTTCAAACTTTTCTTTGCCATTGGTTTCCAGCATTACATCTAGGTCAAAGTACGTCGCCGAATGAAATGCCATACGCTCGCGCTCGCGTTGCACAATCAATCGGACCGCGACGCTTTGCACGCGTCCAGCCGATAATTTTGGCCGAACTTTTTTCCATAGAAGCGGCGAAATATCGTATCCGTAAAGTCGATCCAATATGCGTCGCGTTTCCTGTGCCTTCACCAACCCCTGATCGATTTGCCGGGTGTTTTTGAGTGCACTTTGGATGGCTTCCTTAGTAATTTCGTGAAATACCATCCGGTGAACAGGCACTTTGGGCTTCAAAACTTCCTGCAAATGCCAGGAAATTGCTTCTCCCTCACGATCCTCGTCCGTCGCCAGATACAGGTCTTTTGCGTCCTTGAGGGCAGCCTTTAGAAATGAAACGTGCTTTTTCTTGTCTGCAGGAACAATGTAAAGCGGTTCAAAACCGTTTTCGACGTTTACCCCAAGGTACCCCCACGACTCCGATTTAAACTCGGCAGGAACCTCTTTTGCACCCCCTGGCAGGTCCCGAATGTGTCCAATCGAGGCCTCAACCTGAAAACCACTCCCTAAATACTTCGAAATCGTTCTCGCTTTGGCGGGAGACTCAACGATGACGAGGGATTTTTTCTCACTCATAAAAATATTGGTTTGCAGATGGAATTGGCGAAATCGGATTTGCTCGTCCGTGAATCTGGTAATCTACCTCAAGCACAAGGGTTGTCACCGCAATGTCGCTAATTTGTCAAGCCCCAGCGAGTCCGCCAGCAATGGAATTGCGTCAATCAGCGAAAATCCTACAATCCATGTTGGAGTGCCAGTTTAGCGGGCCATTTTACTCGAATGTCGACTACCTAAGGATTGATTTGTCCAATGTCCAGCCCATTTGCTATTTTCCGAAAAAACCAGAAGCTTTGGATGGCTGGAGCCGTTTTCATCGCCATCGTGGCGTTCGTCATCGCGCCCATGATCGAGTATTTTTCAGGCTCAGGCCGAAGATCGTCGCGAGGAGGAACCAATCCCGTCCTCGCCTCTTGGACCGGTGGTTCCATTCGACAAGATGAATTGGAACGCGAATGGGAACAAGTTTACTGGGCGAATATTTTCCTAAAGAAACTGGCGAGCGATGTTATCGAAAAAGGGGGCACGCCCAATGTTCCAGGGTTTGACCTAAATAATGGCTCGGTTGGCATCACCAGCAACCTGGACTCAAAAGAAAGAATTGTGGAAAGAAAACTTTTGGTTGCGGAAGCGGACCGAATGGGAATCCACTTCGACGACGATTCCGTCAAAATATTTTTGAAACGCTTTGTTGACGGAAGACTGAACGGAGAGCAAATCAAAACCGCTCTCAAGGTCGCAACCAACGGGAAAATGAACCTGTTCGATTTCAATCGCTTGATGCGAGAGGAGTTGGCCAAAAATGAAGTGCTTCGATTGGCTGGAACGGGCCTGCGATTCGAAGATCGACGCGATTCGAAAACGCTTCGTCTCCCCGCCCTAACCACGCCGAGCAAGAACTGGCAGGTTTTTCTCAAATTCAATCAAGCCGCAAAAATCCAAGCGTTTCCGGTATTTGTTAACGACTTCGAGTCGCAGGTGAAAGGCAAGCCCACCCCAAAGGAAGTTCAAGAAATCTACAAAGAAGGAAAGGAAATTACCCGATCGCGTTCCACCATCGCAACACAACCGGCCTTCATGAGAACCAAGACAGCGAATTTCGAATACCTCTCTATCGATTTTGACAAAATCGTCACCGAAAAAATGGCATTGGTGCCAGAGGAAACACTGCGAGCTGAATACGACCGTCGTGTCAAAGAAAAGCAGTTTCGTGTTCCCGTGGCTCAAGAAGCCACTGAAAATCCCACGCCTACTCCTGGTTCGCCTCAGGAAACCGTTGATCCTAAAGCCGATCCTAGTGCAACTCCCGCCACATCCGAGGGAACGCCGCTTGTCCCTCCAGCATTGGCCGACCCAAAAGAAAATGCTTTGATGCCACGCAAAAGCTCGAACATGAAACTGGTCTCGTTTCAAGAAGAAAAACCAGCCCCCACTGTTCAAACCGAACCTGCTGTCAAGAAGGATCCCACTGTCAAGAACGATCCCACTGTCAAGAACGATCCCACTGTCAAGAACGATCCCACTGTGCAGACCGAACCCGCTGTCAAGAACGATCCCGCTGTGCAGACCGAAACTGCAGTGAAGGCCGAACCCACAGCGTCTACATCGATCCAACTGTCGGACCCCAAGCCAACCGAAACAGCACCTAGCTTGCCCACATTTCCACAAACTGGCGAAGCTCTTCAAATCGGAGCAGTCGCGGACACCACTCCAATGCGAACCAAGGCATTCGAAGAAGTCAGGGACCAAATTGCTCGCGAACAAGCGACCGGTCCTTCGGAAAGAGAAATAGAAGATCGTATTGAGCAATTAGTCGGTCCGATGAGCATCTACCAATCCGAACTGCGAGTCTATCAGGAAGCCTTCGCTCAAAAAAGCAAAACCGCAAAGGCTCCCATTCCGCTTGATCTAAAGAAGCTTGGCGAAGATTTAGGTTTTGAATACGGAACAACCAATCGAAAAGAAGACGACGGAACTATCCGTCAAGTGGACCAGGAATCGATACAAGGTATTCCGATTGGTACTTCGTTTGTGATGCAGGGCCAAAGACCCTTCTCCTTCGTCGAGTTGGTCAATGCATCCTCTGGATTGGGTGAGCTGCACACTCCCGTCATCTCTCGAGGTTTTACGGGTGGGGACAAACGGTATCTATCTTGGAAAATCGAAGAGACACAACCAATGACTCCGTCTGTGGATAGCGTGAGCGAACAGATCGTTGAGGTATGGAGCAAGCAACAGGCCTTCAAACTAGCCGAAGCTCGTGCTCGTGAAATCGCGTCGAAAGTCGGTTCATCGACCCTCACGGATTCCCTAGTTACGCCCGAGGAGAAAATCCTGATTAAAGAACCAGCTCCTTTCACGTGGTTCAATCCGATGTTTACTCGCATGGAAAGCCGGCTACAACTCAGCAACGTCGAGCTTTTGGAACCCGTTAATGATTCCTTTATGGAAGCGGTGTTTGCTAGCAAGCCCGGCGAGACCGTTGTCGCTCCAGATGCTAATAAGACCGTATGCTACGTGGTCCAAGTAATCGAGTTGATTCCAGATGTCAATTTGCTCTACGAAAAATTTGCCGCAGCGCCAACCGAGGGCGTCTCTACTGTTTCTCAGCTTGAAAGCGATCGCGCTCTTCAACCCTGGTTTCAAAACTTACAAAAACAACTTAGCTTCCGAGTAGACTAAATTTATGTCAAATACAATGGTGATCTTTGGAGCTTCCGGCGATTTAACAAGCCGAAAGCTCATTCCCGCTTTGTATCGTCAATTCCAACGCGGACGACTGCCGAACCCAACGCGAATCGTTGGTTCATCGCGCAGCGCATTCACTTCGGAGCAGTGGCGCGCTCAATTGGCGGAGACTACGTCCAAGTACGTAAAAAACGACTTCCACAACGAAACATGGCAAGCGTTTTCGCAAAACATCTTTTACCAACCTCTTGATATCGGAAGCGAGGAGGATTTTCATAAACTAGCCGCCTTCCTGACTGAGATAGAAGGGTCGCAGACCACGGATCGGGTCTACTACCTTTCAACAATGCCACAGCTCTATGCTGCTGCGATTGCCCAATTGGGCAAGGCAGGTCTCCATGTTGACAAGAATGGTCATCGGCGCGTAGTGATCGAAAAGCCGTTTGGCACCGATCTCGCCTCGGCCAAAGTTTTGAACGAATCGATTCACCAAACGTTTCGAGAGGATCAAATCTATCGTATTGATCACTATTTGGGCAAAGAGACCGTACAAAACATTTTGGTGTTCCGCTTCGGAAATACCATCTTCGAACCCCTATGGAATCGCAACTATGTCGATCACGTTCAAATCACGGTGGCCGAAGAAGTCAAGGTCGGGCGGCGAGGCGATTACTACGACAAAGCTGGGATCCTCCGCGATATGTTTCAAAATCATATCCTGCAGTTGATGATGGTGACGGCCATGGAGGCGCCCGTGCGATACACAGGTGAGATGGTTCGAGACGAAAAAGTAAAAGTCCTGCAAAGCGTTCGACCGTACAAAGGTAGCGATTTCGCTGAGTTTGGCGTGCGAGGGCAGTACTCAGGATACTGCGAGGAGCAAGGGATCCCAAACGATAGCCAAACAGAAACATTCGCTGCTCTAAAACTCTACATAGACAACTGGCGATGGAAAGGAGTTCCTTTCTATTTGCGAAGTGGAAAGGGCATGAGCTGTCGATCAACTCAGATCGTCATCCAGTTTCGTGAACCGCCGCATATGCTCTTCGGAGAACGTAAATCGTTCCGACCTGAAGCCAACAGGATCGTGATTCAGATCCAGCCCGCAGAAGGCCTGCAACTTTACTTCCAATCCAAGGTGCCAGACTCGGATATGAAGCTGCGGCTGAGCGAACTTGATTTTAAGTTTGATACGAGTGGCAAAGAACTGCCCGATGCATACCAACGCCTGTTGCTAGATGCCCTGATGGGTGATCCTGGATTGTTTGCCCGCAGTGACGAAGTCGAGCAAGCATGGCGAATTATCGACCCCATTATCGCTGCCTGGAAAAGTCCAGCCGCGCCGACACTGAATCCGTACGAAGCAGGCATGTGGGGACCCGAGCAATGCACCGAATGGATGCAAGCTCAAGGAAGAAATTGGTTTGACGTCTGCCCAATTTTACACTGAGTCTAGCAGCTTAGAGGGAGGGAAGCTGCTTGGCTATCCCTCGCCAACCGCTTTGCGATCACCGCACACGCGATCAACTGAATCTGATGAAAGATCATGAGCGGCAAGATGATCAGACCGACTTGGGACGCCGGAAACAACGTGCCAGCAATCGGCACGCCGGTTGCCAAACTCTTCTTGGAACCGCAAAATAACAGTACGATTGAATCCTCACGATTCAACCCAATCCGAGGGCCGAGCGACCAGCAAACCACTAATACCAAAGCCAGCAATCCACAACTTAGAATCGCCATCACAATCAAACTCGCGACCGACAAACGGGACCACAGACCGTCAACGACCGCTGCGCTAAAGGCCGTGTAAACGACCAACAAAATTGTCCCGCGATCCATTCGCCCGACGAGCGACTTGTTCCGAGCAATCCAGGCTGCAATCCACGGCCTAAAACAATGCCCAACCACAAACGGTAACAATAGCTGCAACGCTATGTTCTTAACCGAATCAAGCGAAATATGTATTTGCCCTCCAGGGACCTGCATCAACACAGCTACCAATACGGGTGTAAGGAACATCCCGAGCAAATTCGACAAAGTTGCTGCGCACACCGCTGCCGGAACATTTCCCCTCGCTATCGACGTAAACGCAATCGAGGACTGAACCGTCGATGGCAGCAATGTTAAATACAACGACCCCGCAACCAATGCAGGATCAAGTCCGGGGATTCGTATCAATAAAAGCCCCAAAATGGGAAACAATGCAAACGTCACAGCGAGCGAGGCCAGGTGAAGTCGCCAGTTGAGCATCCCGTCCAAGATCGCGTCTCGCGATAGCTTGGCACCGTGCAAGAAGAACAACAACACGATCCCAGCGTCGGTAACGAATTCAAAGAAGATCGCACCATTGCCTCGGCAGGGAAATAACGAAGCCGCAACACCGACTGCTAACAGCGCCGCAACAAATCCGTCAATAACACCTACGGCCTGTTTCAATTTGAGCATGTGGCCTCGTACGCATCGATCGCGTCAAGATGCGCGTGCACTTCTTCATGCGAAAGAAACGAACCAAGAAAGCGGTTCCGCTTTGCAAGCAGGAACATCATTTCCGGTTCGAGCGAGCCTTCAATATGCAGATGAAGCTCGGCCTTGGGCAAACCGCTAATGAAATCATCGTGGCTACATAAATTCTCAGGCATTGGTAACTATTTGGCTTTTTTATTAAGGATCAAATTTGCAATCGATATCGTTATTGTACATGCCAGCGAGCCACCCGCGCATCGGCGCTTGCAAGAGAACGAAAGCTATGAAGATTTGCTTTTGCTATCCGAATGCGACCGCGGCGGCCGAGTTCCTGGTGCGGTAACGACGGAACGGGAGGAAGCTATCGACTATATTCGATCACTTGGGGACGAGAACTGGAGCCGCGATCTGTAGCTCGGATCATGGCATGTCGATTGTGTCCGATCGCTCCACGATCGTTGATATCCCTTCACGACCGCGGAGCGGTCGTCCACATTGGTTCAGTCCAGTTCAAGCTCGTACTTGAATCCGCGGTTTTCAACGACGGCCCCCTGGAGCGTTGCGGAGTGGCCGTCAAGCGAAAGGTCATAAACAAATGGTTTGTTTACAACGCAGTCGACCGGAGCTGGAAGATCGAGCTCTTGCAGTGTTTTCGGGAGCTTGCCACCATTCTTCGCACTCCAATCACGAATCGATTCAATTGTTCGAATCAAGTCGATATGCTGCTGAAGTGACGCTGCGGAAGTCACAAACCCGATTGAAGGTCCGAATGGCGGCCCGCAAACCAACTTGACTGGCAGCTCGTCTGATAATTCATGTTCGTGTTTGGGCCCTAGTTCGAGTAAATTTGGGATCGCTTCGTGAAAGTCCGGCAACGCCCAAGCCATTAATTCCCCTCGAACCGCTTGAACTCGCATATGCCAGTATCGAATCCAAACTTCGGAGTCGCACATGGATGCGACTGGACGATTTTCGTCTTTCCAGATTGCTGGTAGACGTTCGCGTGACAATCGTTCCCAGTCTTTAAAAACGTGCTTTTCATTTAAAACCGTCTCCGATGTAAAACTATCAAAGTTGAACTTCACCTTTTCGACGCCGAGAGTCCCACTGCTTGGCGGACGTAATGGAATCTAAACTGGCGAGCTCTGTTACCGTTTTTTCCCACATGTAGGTTTCGAGCTGAATCGCTGGTTTTGTGACTACAAAGGGAACTGGTATTCCTGCAAGATGCCAATATTGATTTTCCGAAGCTGGGTGTTGAATCAGTTCCTCGAGAGGTCCAAGAATATCCGATGCGCTGGCCGCTTGATTGAGCTTGCAAACAACGAAGGGGGTTTCCCCAACGTGTTTCGAAATCCCAAGTCCGATACAGATCTTGTCCATCGCATCATTCAGACTTCCTCGGAGTACATCGACTCGAGCGCGTACCGCAATCGCCCTGATATAGTTGCCGCGAATTTCTGCCACACCAGGAAGCAAGACAACGGCGAGTCCTTGAGTGCCCTCTCCAATCGGGTATTCCCACCCAGCTCGCTCACGAAACGCTGCTCGTCTTAGGTCGCCGAATCCAATTGGAGTTAGATTCGTTACCTCGGCTACGTCTAGCTGTTCGAGGGGTACTTTGAGGTAATCCGTCTTTCTAAACTGACGCAGCGCCTCAAGCCGCCGGTTTGCTTCGAAATTCTGCCGCAAAATAATAGGCGCAGCGTTTCCTGAATGAATTCTATCTTGTGTTGGAAACAGTTTGCTCGAGGGTACTCGCAACGGCTTGCTTTGGCCGAAGCAAAATGGTCCGTACTGCAATCGAACCTCCAGGCGTTTCCATAAATGGCATTCCGCCCGTAATGTCTTTCGTTTCTAGTGCTGACGTATTCACGGTGGTCAAAGTGCTCACGATTGTCAACGCTGCGACCGAAAACCAGACTTTTGATAAGGGCATATTCAACTCAACTTTATGTTAGGGTAACCAAAGTAACCGATCACTCCGCGTTCGTTGCTGATCATTCAAGACTGAAGAGAGGTCGTCCACAAACTAAAACGATGAAATTCTAGACCGGACGGAAAGGGTTTCTGATGGCAATGCATCCTCGCCTGACATCGGTTCACTTGCTGTTGACGCCTCGTCGAGATCCAGTTCTTCGATTGACTTCCATCGGTTCCAAGAGGCCGCAGTCAGAACTCCTCTTGGCCTTCGTTCTTGTTCTAACTGAAAATCGGAAGGAAACTTTTCGCGATGCTCAGCAACTCTTGGAGTCGAAATCGTCTGTGGCGCGTTCATTCCACGCTTCTTCACTAGTCCGTTACCGATTCACTCAGCAACCGACGGAAGGTACTTCGAGCATGATCATAAGCGGATTGGGCATCCGCCAATTCGTTCGCCTTGTAAGTTCGTTCCTTCGATTTCCAGCATTGTTCGACGCCGTCCAGGCACCACTGAGCACTGCGCCGGCTTGCGCGGATCGGTTGATCCTTTACCATTACAAAAACTGGATTGGTATGCGACGAGAAAGCGATTCGAAGTGCGATCCAGCTGCTGCGGTCGATCTTGATGTTGTCGAACACGATGTCGTTGAGCGTGCCGTCCGCAGCGATCTCCTTCGAAGCCACTGGGTAGGCGTTCACAATCAGCTCGACTTTTATTTTACGTGTGTTCGGAATACGGGAACGTTCGAGATTCCACGAACCAAGCCCGCGACGATCGGGTGTTGTATTGGGGGTTTCCGGTAGGAACGCTGCCACTCTAGCGCTCGCCGATACAGTTCCAGATGCAGCAAGACGAAGCTCGCTCCCTTTTTCTCCGACCGCGACATCGTTGACTTGGAAATCCATCAGATGACTTCGGCCTTCGGACACGTAGTTGCGACCCTGACGGATGCCTTCGCACCAAAGGTCGTAGTCGAGCTTGCCGTCGAGTTTGACATAAGAACGCCCTAGTCCGACGCGTTCGCCGGTGATACAGGGAAAATCGGTCTCGCCACTTGCACGGACCCGATAGCCAACGTTGAGCGAATGATACCACATGTTCAATTCCGAGTAGTAGTTCGTGTCGACTGTCGAGATGAAATCCACTGCCGGAGTCGGCTTGCCATCGGGCCCTTCGACCTCGTGAGTGATGTCCACAACGAACTCGTTGGCACCAATGCCGTTATACGGCGGAATGATGTAATTCGGAAGTTCCTTGGTAGGAACATCTAGACCGTTGCCGCTGTGTGCCGGTCCACATACTGCGCCTTGTTTCTTGGCCCACTTGAGCGTATTGAGCCCCAAGGTCGGCCAGTGCTGCTTCGACTCGCCACCCGGATACATCTGATCTTTTAATCGCAACAGACACAGGTGGCCCGATTGATGAGAGCCGAATCCCGAGACCTCGACGTCGTAGCGCAGTAAATAGGGATAAGTGGAAACGACATCGTCCTTGCCCGTAAAGAATTTTTTCTGGTAATCGAAACAAGGCCCCCAGGTTAGATTGCAGCCGACCTTCAGATCCTCGCCGAGAATCTGCCGAAGCATGTCGGGTGCATGGACCCCTTCCGACGGATTCGTATAATGCGCACATCCTGCCGCGTGAATATGATGATCGCCAGACCACCATAGCCGCTTCGCAGGGTCAACCCAACGGTTTAAGACGACGCGGACGGTTCTGGGATCATCGCCGACTTGAAAAGTGGAGTGCCCGATGAGGTACTCAGGACCGCGCGAGTATTCCAAAGTGTATTCACCAGCCGGCAGCAGCATCGACTCGCCACTCTCACGATAGACCTGAGGGTGGAAAAAGAAATCGGGTGCCAAGCGTTTGGACTGCGAGGGGTAAACATTCAATTTCTTGTCGCGGATGGTCAATCCGGCTGTCACCGGTTGGCCCTCTTCGTCTCGTATATCAAACGTCACCTTGATTGCCGCGGCCGCATTAAAGTTGATGCTGGCCTCCGATCGAAATCCAACATCTTGCGTTCCCTGACCTACGTCAAAGGAAACAATTGCGGCGCGTTTGCCTAGGTCACGACTATAGACTTGAATTATCCGATACTCCAGTTCTAGGCCCGAAAGTGTTTCGCGAAGCGGCCGTCCATTGAACATTTTCAAATCGCACCAACGGTCGCGAATCTCTCGTTGGCTGATCTTATCTACGGGCTCAGGATACTTCGTCTGATAAACATTGCCGGCCTGCGGACTCGAAACCTTAAGCTCGGCTGTCACACCTGCTTCATTGTGAACTTTTACGAGGAACTGCGTCCAACCTTGCTCGACCAGGTCAGGTCTAGCCGGACCAGGAGCTACTTTGACGCGAGACTCCGGATTGATATTGACGGACAGCAGGCAGAGCTTGTCCAAGACAGCCTGAACTCCGGCGACCAGCTTTGCGTCGTCGTCCAACTTCAGCGAATCTTCCAATGCCTTTCGCTCCGTCGACTGCAACGGCGTGCCGGTAAAGTCGAGCGCCTCGATCAACTGTTTTGCATGGACCGAGACGGGCTGAGCAGCAACATTGCTGACCAGCGGAAGTCTGTTGTCCTGAGCGCTGACTAGCGACAAACAACAGGCCAGCATCAAGAACATAAATATGACAGATGCGAACGCTTTGACAATCATCGAATCACCCTCTGCGATTGAAGTCCTACAAACTGCGAAATGGTCCTTTGAATGATAATCTTTTTCTGCATCGGAATTCGTGTGATGGTTAAAATAATATCGGAAATAAAGTCTTGCAAGCAAGGACGAGTTGCCGAACTAAGCTGGAAGAGTTGAAGAGCCTAATGCGGCACGGTTCGCAACGAGATTTCATGTGTTCGTTCATGCACGTTCATCCACTTCCCAGTTTTCGACCAATAAACCTTGGATCGCTGACAAATCTGAATCAGTAGTGACGACGGTGCAATCGCCAATCGATAATGCGATCGCGGCCATCCTAATATCGATGGTTTGCATCGGACGCCCGTTGCGACGTAGATCCGCAGTCAATCGACCGTAGACGACAGATGCTGAACGACGGCTTGAATGATCTTGTTCATTGTCGGACTCCTTCAGGTGAGCGTTCCTTTATAGCATCCCCAGTTCCTAAAGATAAGATTTCATTTTCGTCCTGCGACACGTTTGAAGATCTTGCCGATCCGCTTTACCAAGTCGCACCACAATCCAGTGATTCGCCAAAATAGCAACATGGATAGCCCTATTCGCTACCTATTCGCCCCTACCGCTTAGTGGGGTGCAGCAAAATCAATTGCCCTGACTGACCGCCGACCGCTACCTTTCCGTTGGGCAAAACCGCCAAACAATAGGCGATGCCGTCGATCGCGGGAATTTCTTTAAGCACTTCCATCGAATCGGGATCGATGACTCGCAGCTTGCCGTCCTTACATACAACTACAATCGAATCGCCATCGTTCAACCAACCGACATCCAGTGGTGGGCTGGATAATCTTGCGAAACGCATGAGGCGTCCAATCGTTGGTTGCCACAATCGAACAGTTTGGTCCAAGCCGATGGATGCAAGCGTTGGCGGCCCTGGCCAATCGCCTGGGCGAACGGCAAGACCGGTTACCGATTTGGTGTGGTTTGAAAGCGATCGCAAGAGCTTGCCTGTTGCTGGCTCCCAAAGTCGTATGCTTTCGTCGACACCGCCTGTTACCAATCCGTACTCGCCTGGCAAGTAGGCTATGGCAAGAACACTTCGCGAGTGTCCTTCGATGATGCGTAGCGGAGCCTCTTGGCTGATGTCGCAAATGCTAACGCGAGTATCTGAGCTAGCGACGGCAAACGACTTCGAATCAGCCTGCCAAGCTACTGAATAGTTGAGATCTTCGTGCAATTCTCTGCGGGCATGCAAAATGGCATCCGGCCAACGGTACAGCTCCACTGCCCCATGTTGTGAAGGCGAGCCGCCCACCACACAGAGCAGATTTCCGTCCGGCGAGAACTTTATGTCATGGATGTGTTCTAACTCGGTCGGTAGCCTGCGAAGCAAATCGAACTGGGGAATTGTCCGGCTGAGGACAGCCGGACCTACGTGGGGGATCCGCCTCAATTCCAGACCGGCTTGCGAACCTGTAACGACCTCCATGCCACTGGGAGCAACAGCTAACGCTGTAATTGGCGGCAACGACTCGACACCTCGAGCCGCCGTTTGCACGACAACACCAGTGAATAGGATCAACCATGAGGCGACGTCCAGAACCCCGCGTAGTTCCGGCTGTCTCCAGCCTGATAGTAACTTTCGCTTCATACGATCAACTCACTAATTGTTTTTCCACCTTGGTTGATTTGAACTGGACGACCGTCGGCAGTGTGCAAATCGCTGTTGGGATCGACCCCTAGCAACTCGTAAATCGTATAAGCCAGCTCGTAGGGTGTAACGGGCCGATCTTTGGGGCTTTCACCAATACTGTCACTGCTACCAATCACTTGTCCACCGCGTACGCCGCCACCCGCCATGACCACACTGAAGACCCGAGGCCAATGATCGCGACCGCCGCGCATGTTCAGCTTGGGAGTTCGTCCAAACTCGCCCATCGCAATCACCAACGTCTCATCCAACTTGCCAGATGCGCTCAAGTCGTTGATCAAGGCCGCAAAAGCCTGATCAAATGTGGGCACAAGCCCGACTCCGACCTTTGCTCCTGTGTAGCCTTCCTTGAGCTGCACAACGAGGTTTTCGTGAGTGTCCCAGCCGGTGTAATTGACTGTGACGAACGGAACTCCCTGCTCGACCAATCGCTTGGCAAGCAAACAACTTTGCCCGAAGGTGCGACTGCCGTACCGCGCTCGTGTGGCGTCCGATTCCTGAGATAGATCGAAAGCCTTCTTAGCGTCCGGCGAAGTGACCAGTCGGTACGCTTGTTCGAATCCCGGATCGGGCTCGCTTAACGGGCTCTCGCTCGCTTGCTGAAACCGCTCCAGCTGACTCAAGTAGGCTCGGCGACGCTCCAAGCGGCCCACAGTGACTCCAGCGTAGAAGTCCAAATCTCGCACTCGGAAATCCGGCTTGGCTGGATCGCCTCCTACAGCAAACGGGCTGCTCTCGGCACCGAGATACCCCGCACCTGCCGTATATGCGTCGTTCGGAACGGATACATTGGGAGGCAGCGTGTGAGCCCCGCCACGCACATGCGCCAAAACCGCGCCGTAGCTTGGATACTCAAGCGCCGGAGAGGGTTTGTAACCGGTCAACATGAAGTGATTCGCCAGTCCATGTTCCCCCAACGGCGATGTTACCGACCGGATAATCGCGATCTTGTCGGCTATCTTGGCGGTGCTGGTGAGCAACTCGGAGATTTCGATTCCAGGCACGTTGGTTTTGATCGGCTGGAACGGCCCTCGGACTTCGCTCGGTGCGTTGGGCTTCATGTCGAACGTTTCAAGGTGGCTGGGACCACCGTTCAACCACAACAAGATGCACGACTTGGCCTTCCCAACGCCTGGTTGAACGGCTCGCAACGGCTGCACGTTTAACCCGCGCAGCGGCGTCTCGTTTAACCCGCGCAGCGGCGTGCCGCTAAACATCGACAATCCCAGCGCGGTCAATCCACCAGCTCGGATCACGTCGCGTCGCGACGGAAGCGAATTGCGAAGCAAGTGATCATAATAAACAGTCATTGTAATTCGCCTGCTGAGTGTATCTAAGGGTTACGGTTTCTCGCTCCTCACACGAACGTGATTTCGTCGACGGAATAACGACTTTTAGGAAAATCAATGGTTCATCGCGAACTCGCTGCAACTCAACAAGCTCCATAAAATATCTTCAAAATAAGCGGCGATCTCCGACTGTTCCGATGTGCCGATCTGCTGCTTCCAAAACTGTGTCTCTAGGTCAGTCGGTCTGCGTCCCAAAGCGGTGAGGTACAGCTCGCTCAAAATGGATTCTGAATTCTGCCCATTGTCGAGCATCACATGAAGGCGACCTTTGGGGTCAGTGATCTTTCGGTTAATCAAAGCACCGTTCAATTGATGAAGTTTTGTCGGCAATCCAACGCTTGATTCAGCAGCTTCGCAGGATGCTTGCCGCGTGCAACGTCCCAATACGTCCAACGATACCGACGGGGTGAGCGGATCAACCAACTTAATCGCGCGAGTGCCGAGAGGCAATCCGCCGTACTGGTCATAAACGCCGGTTACATCCGCCAGAGCATCCGCCAGCACCTCGGGCTCCAGTGGTCTACGATACGCATGAGAGTAAAAACGATCGTCCGCTTCATTCTCATGGCAAGTAACTCCACTGCGACCATATGCAATGCTGGTTGCGAGCAATCGCAATGTATGCCGCAGTTCGAAGCCGCTGGCTATGAAATCATCCGCCAACCTACTTAACAATTCGGGATGGGTTGCGAGATTCGTTTCTCGCATATCGTCCGTGGGCTCAATCAAGCCGCGTCCGAACATGGCCTTCCACAGCCGGTTGACCATCGCTTTGGCAAAGTACGGGTTGTCTTTAGCAATCAACCAATGGGCCATTTCTCGTCTGCCGTCGACATCCTCGTCCAAATACCCAGTACCAGGTATTCGAGGAATCGCGGGTTCTCCGGTTCGCAGATTGGTAACTGCCCCTCGCGAACCGAGCTTGACAATTCTACCGCGATCCAAGCGAGCGAAGATCGCTGCCAAACCGTGGTAATCGTCTTGAGTCCAGCGATCCAGCGGGTGGTTGTGGCAATTGGCACACTGCATACGCACGCCCATGAATACTTGGCTGACCAGCTCGGCTTGACCTCGAGCGTCCGCTGTCGTGCGCGCAAAATTGGCAGGCCCCACCTCATGAGAATCACCCTCTGCGGTCAGCAGCGCAAGCGCCACATCGTCGAGTCCCGCCCCTGTTCGCACTTGTTCTCTTAGCCAGCCATGATACACGCCTGCAATCTCACTCTCATTGGGTAATGGACGGACTCTCAGGAGATTTGCCAAACGATGCGTCCAGATATCAACATAGGCATCACTGTGCAGTAAAGCCTCGACTAACCTTTCTCGTTTGCCAGAATCATTGTCCGCCAAAAAATCCTCTACTTCCTTGCGTGTCGGCAATCGCCCGGTCAAGTCCACAGTCACTCGACGCAGGAATCCCAAGTCGTTTACCGGTTGCGAAGCCGGCAGCCTCAGGACGGAAAGCGTCTTTTGAATTTCCTCGTCGACAAAGTTTCCTTTTGGTTCACGCGATAGGTCCACTACCTGAGATCCTAATGGCAGCAACAATTGAATCGGAACCACTCGATCAAGAAAGCGAGCGACCACAACATGTTGGCCCGGACGATTGACTTTCGCTACGAGCGAATTGGGATCCAACTCGATCGCCGAGGCATCGCCGACCGTAAAGACCGTCCACCTGGTAACATCCTCGGGCGGTCCGTGGTCGAACTCCGCCAGCGCCTTTACGGGCACCGTGTCACCAATCGCTTCAACTAACCTGCTTTTGGGCAAAACTTGAAAGCCAGTCAGTTTCCGTTTGCCGCCGACTGGAGCACCGGCAGAAATCCAAGCGATCAACTTCGCGGCTCCTTCGTCGTCCGAATCCAACACGGTATCGCCGCCATGGTCCAGCTGACCAGTCGGCTTTTGCAGGAGAATGCTTAACTCTGGCTTTGTGAGATTGATGCGTCGCCCTTCGAGGGCGTTAACAATAGAATCGTGATCGGCGGTTGGATCACCGCCCAGCAAGGATAGATGAAATCCACCACGACCCGCAGCGGCTCCATGGCAAGCACCGGAATTGCAACCCGATTTCGTCAGTATCGGAACGATGTCGGTATCGAAATCTACCGGAACCGAACCGAACAAAATCGCCACAACCATCCAGCCAACTGAAGAAATCATTTGGATCCTGTGCCTCCGTACTCAGCGATAAAACCAAATACCTGAACGTTATGCATCTTTGGTCCACTCCCTCGCGAGACAGATTACAACAATAATTTGAACTAACAGGTGACAGGATTTAATCCATAGCCTACGTTAGCGGCGTCACTATCCCCTGTCAAATATCTCAACAGTATTTCTGACAGCTTAGTGCTCCTGGAGAGGTATCCAACGAAGAATAAATCCATCGAACCACCGCAAAGATCTATGCCCGAGTCTGAACGAAACGAGACTTGTCGAACCCGAATACTGGATCGTCTACGGAGCAAAGTCCGTCAAGGACGTCCCATACTGGGCGCGGGTGCAGGGACAGGAATTTCGGCAAAATGCGAAGAGGCTGGTGGCGTCGATCTCATCGTGATTTATAACTCGGGCCGATTTCGAATGGCAGGTCGCGGCTCCTTGGCAGGACTAATGCCGTATGGCAATGCCAATGAAATCGTCATGGATATGGGTAAGGAGATTCTGACAGCAGTCAAACACACGCCTGTTTTAGCAGGTGTTTGTGCGACCGATCCGTTTTTTTTGCGGGATCGCTTCCTTCGCGAACTGAGGGACATGGGATTTGCTGGAATCCAAAACTTTCCTACGGTCGGACTTATCGACGGCGTCTTTCGCGCGAATTTAGAGGAGACGGGAATGAGTTATCAGATGGAAATCGAGTGTGTTGCTGCGGCTCACGAACTCGGGTTGCTCACAACACCCTATGTGTTTGACGAAACAGATGCTGAACACATGACCAAAGCGGGAGCGGACATCATCGTTGCACACATGGGTCTAACCACGAGTGGTTCGATTGGTGCTCGGACGTCGAAGACACTGGAGCAATGCGTCCATGAGGTCCAGGCCATCATCGATATTTGCAAGGGAATTCGCCCTGATGTTTTCGTGCTATGCCACGGAGGACCGATCGCGACGCCCGAGGACGCAGCCTATATGTTGAAACACTGCAACGATATCGATGGGTTCTATGGTGCCAGTTCGATGGAACGCTTGCCCACGGAACTGGCGATCACCAGTGAGATGAAGAAATTCACGGCCCTCAACCTTTAGATACTACCATGCTAACGATCGCGGTCTTGGGGACACTGGATACGAAGGGCCTAGAACATGCGTTTGTGGCCGATTGCATTCGCCAAGCTGGACATCAACCGCTGTTGATCGATGTTGGTTCCTACGACCCACCCACAATTGTGCCGGATTGTTCGCGGGCAGAAGTTATTCAAGATGGGCCAATGCAAGCAGAGCAACCAAGCGGCACCAACACGGATCGCGGTCAAGCTATTGCTGCCATGGTGCAAGCAGCCCCGAAATTCCTTGCGAGGCTTGCGAATCAAGGCCGGATTCACGGAATTATTTCGTTAGGGGGATCGGGAGGAACCGCAATCGGAACCGCAGCCATGCGTGCTTTGCCAATGGGGTTTCCAAAGGTGATGGTATCCACGGTCGCAGGTGGAGATGTATCGCGATACGTCGATATCGCAGACATCGTTATGTTCCCAAGCATCGTGGATGTAGCCGGCCTCAATCGGGTTTCGCGAGGTGTTTTTGCACGTGCCGCCGCCGCAGTCTGCGGCATGGCCGTGGCGAACATCGACCTCAAGGAAGAAAGCCATAGTCAGCCACTCATTGTGGCGTCCATGTTCGGCAATACAACAGGATGCGTGGAGCAGGCGAGGAACCTGCTAGAGCAGGCGGGCTACGAGGTGCTTGTCTTTCACGCGACCGGTGTCGGTGGGAGAACGATGGAATCGTTGATTGATGCCGGCTTGGTAAGTGGGGTGTTGGACGTGACGACCACCGAATGGGCCGATGAGTTGGTGGGCGGTATTTTGGGGGCGGGGCCACATCGATTGGAAGCTGCAGCCCGAAGAGGGATTCCGGCGGTCGTTGCGCCAGGATGTTTAGATATGGTGAACTTCGGCGAGAGAAACTCGGTCCCGCATAAGTTTTCGGGACGCCGTTTCTACCAACATAATCCACAGATCACGTTGATGCGCACCACGCCGGAGGAATGCAACCGCCTCGGCGAAATCCTGGCATCAAAAGTAAACTTATCCGTGGGGCCAATCACTGTGTTGATTCCTAAGCGTGCTATCAGCATCGTCTCCGCAATAGGACAGCCGTTTCACGACCCGCAGGCCGATGAATCGCTGTTTACGGCGATTAAAAGAAACTTGAGAAAAGATATCGTCTGCGAAGAGCTGGACTGCGAGATCAACGACGCCATGTTCGCTGAGCGCTGTGTCGAACGATTGCTGACTAACATAGGTTGATACATGAATTGTGTTTTTATTTTGTTGAGTTGCCAGGACTGCAGGAATTTCTTACCTACATCAGTTCATAGACATGTTCCCCTCCATGAGCTGGATTTCCGATAAGCGAATGGCTTCGCATATCGACCACAAAATCAAGATGCTCCAGAGGCAGTTGGCCGATCAAGATAGGGACGCCATCCGGCACTTCCATAACATCCATCGTGCATGACCGGCCTTGGATTGTCAGGCGAACAGCCGAGTAGATGTTTGCCTCACCAGGCCCGATGCTACTCGACACTTTCTTGGTCGTGACTCGTTCTAAGCCAAGCTTCTGAATGAGTCGGCTCGGAATAGACAGCAGCGTTGCACCTGAATCGACCAATGCGTCTTGCACTTCGATCCGCCGAATTTGGTCAGCACCGACAAGACCTCGCTTGGCGGCCCAAATGTCTTCCAGGTTCTCAATCATGGCTGTGGTTAAGACTCGACCCATCGTATCCTTATCCGTATCCACGTTATTCACCTGCAAATTGAAAGGTATCTGTTTCTGTTATCGTAGCAGGTTTGACGAAACGGCGCGCTATATTGATTTCCAATCGAGCAGCGTTTGGTAAACTGCACGAGCTTCGGCGTAGATGGCTAAAATTGCAGCACGGTGTTCGTCGGAAGACATCCTCGATCCGAACCGGACCGTCGACAAAAATTTCCGAGCCACGATTGTGCTAACGGTAGACGGTCAAGTTTTCACAGGCCTAGTGACCGGTCAAGAAGGCCAGGTGTTGTTACTCGTCGATCCGAACGAAAAACTACAGCAGATTCCGATGTCTGAAATCGACCAGCGGCATCTTCTAAATGGCTCGGCGATGCCCTCCAACTTTGGTGAGGCTTTGAAACCATCGGACCTCGACGACCTGCTCAGTTTTTTGTTAAGCAAAGCAGTAAAACACATTCCTGAGTAAACATACAAATCAACATCCACCAAAGAGAAATGTTGCTGACAACACAGGCACCAACAGGATGAATCTTGAACTCCGACAATGGGGGTGGGCAGGTAGCTGTTGCATGGAAAAATCACCGTAAAGATGTTTAGAAGATAAAGAACGGGTATGTCCATGTCCGGATCGACCATCGGTCCAAGCGGCCTTCTGCGGGCAGACATCACTGCAGGAGGCCGTATCTGCATTCATTTCGAGGGTGCGTTAGTACTCACCGACGACCAAGCGCTAGTCGGGGCTCCAAAGAAACCGAAGTGAAAGAATGCTCGAACAAACCGAAGGCGATCTGAGCGTGTTCCGGCAAAACTAATCCTACAAAAAGCCGGGCTCGTTTCAGTTGGATTTCTGTAAGAAAATTGTAACCGTTTGTATCAGTTGCCACGGGTACGAAGAGACGGACTACTCCACTGCTTAGACTCTTCGAGACGCTATCGCCTTGGCAAAATGTTCCATCCGATCAACAGCAGGATAGGCTGTCTGGCGAAAAATTCTTGATTAACTCGCGAGCTCCAACGACTTGTTCGGATTTGCGGTATTTTGATTTCCAACCAGCACGGGGGATGCGGGCATCATCAAGCCTAATCGAGGCTAGGTTCAATGAATACGGGGACAGCATACCGAGCATTGCTGTTTGGTGGAATTCCGTTGTTGGAAGGGCCAGGGCAACTCGATATTATTTCAGGCTTAGGTGGTGTTCTGTTACTAGCGGCCGGGTCGATTGCCCTCGTGCTGCGACCGGTCGCCAAGCATTTGCTCATTGTGGAACGCACCGCAACAGTGATCGCTGGCGGTGAGTTTAGTGCTCGCGTGGACGTGCGTCAGGCGAAATCTGCTGTGACACTGGCAAGAGCCGTCAACAAAATGGCGGAGCAGGTAGAATCAATGCACATGACACAACGCATGCTGCTTCAAGCCGTGTCGCACGAACTGCACACCCCGCTTAGCCGCCTTCACCATGCGATCGACCAGGTTCTCGATGCGAAAAACGATCAGCAACTGGAGGAACGATTGAATCGGTTAGAGTTGGAGGTACAAGCATTTGACGAGTTGGTGGGCGTAGTACTGCGGTACGTGCGCACGTCGGAATTCGCAATACTTGGACAGGAATTCAACGCGTTGTAACATACAATTCGCAGCATTAACGGTCCGGCTAACACCGCCATAGTGACGCTGCGAGTCGCCGGGTTGCCTTTCGCCGAAGATTATCACGACGCTACCGATGAGGATACATCGCTGGAGGAACTTTTACGCTAGAAGTGTCCGCTCGCCCGTGGCTTGCCCCAATTACGCTTTTACAATCCACGGATATAAGCTACTAAGTCGGCTGCTTCCTGGGCGGTTAGGTCACTTAGGATTCCATCGGGCATCAAGGATTTCAGGCTTTTCTTTGAATCCTCGATTTCGCCCCGCAGAATTCGTACTACCTTGAATTCATTGTTCTTAACGCTTACTGATTTTTCATCCTCAGCGACAAGCAATCCTGAAACGGTCTGTCCGTTCGAGGTGAGTATCGTTATTGTCGCGAAACGGTCCTCGATCTTGCGAGACGGCTCCAGTACGTGCAGCAGCATCTCAGACGATTCCGGATATTTCTTGTTGATCTCGGCCAAGGTCGGTCCCAACGATATAGATCAACTTTCCGCGTGCAATATCCCCTTTTAAACTGAGTATCTGTGAAGATGGAGCAGTTGTGTTTCCAAGCGAATAGGTTGTTTATCCTGAATCGGCAGACTCAAATGTTTGACCAGAACTGTCCCGTCAGGAAACGCTCGGCCCTGATCTTGAACGGATAAATCAACTGATCCTAGACCTGGAATCGCGATCCATCGACTTGCATCGGCACCGTCCATCTATCGGCTGACGGTAACGCTGTAGGGAACAACGCCGGGAGACGGTTCGAGGTCATCGAGCGATTTGAATAAACCAGTTTCGCTCAATTTTCTCGGAAACTTTGCGGAGTTGTCTTTCAGCCCAGATGGCAGCAGTTCGTAAATCTGGCCAGTAAAGTCGTAATCCAACACATACAATTCGCCCGCTGAGCCTTCGGAAAAGGAAACGATTTGAAGATCGGTGTCGACAAGCGTCGCGTGTTTAAATGTTTTTGTTGGCTCGCTCGTTGTCGCATCTGGCCAGAGAGCCCAGATCGTACCTATTATATAGTCGCCATAGACGAATGCTCCCTGCAGTTCGGTTAGCTTATTGCCTCGATAGACAGGCCCACCAATTACTGAGACTTGCGAACCGGTGTGTTTCTCTAAATCGATAATCAATTCGGGTTTGGCGGTAGCCACTGACTTGGAAAGGCTAAAAATCTTGCCACTCATTTCCGTTACGAGAAGTCGATCTTGGCCTGGGATTTCTTGGAGGCTAGTCGGATGATCGAATCGCACTTCAGGAAAGGCGGGGCGAATTCGATACGGGGCCGGCGGGACCGGAGTTCCTGCCATACGAGAAGTCGTCCAAGCCGTTCGCCGCAAAGGACTCGACTTTGGTGATGACTGAGCAAGGACCGTTGAATCCAGCATCAATCCGGCTAACACTGCCAAACGGAATAGTTGAGCCATATGGTGTCGAGCGAAGTAAGGGGAGGGTAGAGTGATTCACTAACCCCGGTTTGGTGTTGGCTTGGCATGCGGAACTACGATATCCATGATTTTGCTTGTCGGCAGTATTTCGACTTCATAGCTATCAGCGGTTGAAAACAAGCATCCTGCAAACCATTTGAATGGAAACTGAAGAACGCAATTCTACCTAGTTGCTGGCCGCACTGGGTAGAAATGTCTTCCAAGATACATAGCGCGGATCGTTGAGCGTTATCGAGATACCCGGATTGGTATGCGGTCGAATCGGTGTGGTTAGCAACTTCATTGAAGCTTGGAGCGGCGTGCGACCACCTTTCTTGCTATTGCACGATGTGCATGAGCAGACGACGTTTTCCCAAGTCGTTCTCCCTCCCTGCGATCGAGGTACAACGTGATCTAGACTCAACTGACTCATCGGACGGGTCTGCGAACAATACTGACACCGATACCCGTCTCTGGCAAAAAGCGTCTTGCGATTAAATCGAACGGTGGACTTTGGGACCCGGTCATAGAGAACCAAGCGAACGATGCGTGGAACTTGCAGCTCCCTCGTTGGCGTGCGAATGAAGTCCTCTCCTAGCTGCTTTTCCAGAGCATGCAAATCAGACAACTCGCACCAATTCTCGAAATCGTAATTGGAGTACTGTTCCTCTTCGATCACAATGACTTCCGCGCAGCCGCGGTAAAGCAACGTCATCGCCCGGCGAACGTCAACGACTCGCACTGCCATGTAAAAACGATTCAGTACCAACACACTGCAATCTAACGCAGAGCTTTCGCTCATCCTGACTCCTCCCGGTGGGTGATCGCTCATCATTCGAAACACTGAAGGTCAACCGCTTTTCTAGCATAACCAATTTCCACGCTGCGCGCCAACATCCGCGAAAGAAGTTCTTCCGTGCTGAGTCGACTGCGTCAGCCAAATGGAACTCGCATTTCTGGCTTCGTGAAGCGGCGAACGCTAGCCCCGGGCTTGATTTTGCCGGCTATAAACGCAGTCCGAGGCCAGTCCCGATTATTCATTGGCGCTAGTGCCAGAACCTCACATTACCCATTTTTTTTGATAGCTTGATCACATTCTCACGCGGCATCCGCTCAATCCAGTCTTGGTCCTGTCCAAGCTCACAGAGCAGGGCCATCGGCGTTACCGATTCAGCGTGATCTCGCAAGCCGAGCGTCTCGGCCAGATAGCCAACTATTTGCTCTGGCTGTATACCCTGCTCGCGGTAACGACTTAAACGGGTGTCACCATGTCTTTTTGCAAGCCGTCGGCCATCTGGACCCACCACCAATGGTAAATGCAACCAACCTGGAACCTCCCATCCAAGAGCTTCGTAAAGGGCGATTTGCCGATAGGTACTGAACATCAAGTCGTTCCCGCGAACAACGTGATTGATCCCGAAGTCATGATCGTCAACAACCACAGCGAGTTGGTAAGCTGTCACGCCGTAACTGCGACCAACTACAAAGTCGCCAAGCTGATCTTTGGCGTTCAGAGCCTGTTCGCCAAATAGACTGTCCGTCCATGATCGGATACCGCTCGGCATTCGGAAGCGCCAAGCGTATTTAATTCCATTATGGTCAAGCTCTTCGGAGTCGATCGCATTTCTATTTGAGCATGTACCAGGATAAATCGCACCGTCTAGAATCGACTCATGCGGAGCGCTGGCGGCCTCCTCTATTTCAGCGCGTGTGCAAGTGCATGGATACACGAACTCCCTCTCCTTGAGTTGTCTAAGCACCCCAGCATACCGTTCCTCGCGATTCGATTGAATAGTAAAGGTCATCTCGGGTCCAACGGCATCCCAATCGAGCCCGAGCCATCGCAAGTCTTCGATAGCTTGTGCCGTTGCCCCCGGCTTGGTCCGCGGAGTGTCTAGGTCTTCGATTCGCAACAGTAGTTCGCCTCCAACCTGCCTGCATGCGAGCCAAGCGACTAAGAACGTTCTGGCGTTGCCAACGTGTTGAGCTCCGGTAGGAGAGGGTGCTAGCCTACCAACGTAACTCATGTCCATCGAACTTGGGCCGAAACATTTGCTGCTTTCGTCGATACAACAATGGCATCAGGCAACAAGCGTTGGATGCGATCTCGGCACCAACTCGCATGCGCGTCGTCTTGGGCGATCGCACATACCGTTGGCCCCCAACTGCTTTGAGTCGCACCTGCTATCCCAAGCTGCTTCGCAATATCAATGGTCGCTGCGATTTGTGGAGTACGGTAGATACCACCTTGCACTGACTGAAAAACCTGACCAGCCCATCTGCCGTATTGTCCTAATTCAATGTCAAATTGCTTCCAATCTCTCGCTGCAATCGCGGGTAGCATTTCCTGTTGAACCAATTGGAGCATTGCAACTCGGTTTGGATTGGGGCAGCGTGAACAGCGTTCGAACATTGCCGCTTCGTCTGTTCCTGAATCACCCAGCGACTTGATATCCTGAATAATCAAAACGGGCCATTCCGGAAAAGTAACTCGCTCCGTCCTCGTTCCGGAGGGTGCACTACCGCCATTGGGAATCGATTTCCCATGATCGAAGATAAAGCCTCCTTCCATAAAACCACATAAGCCAATGTTGGAGCGTTTGCCTCGTTGACTGAGACTCGCAAGTACCTCCAGAGAATTGGGTTGGCAAGTTCCTGAAAATATTGGATCGTCGGAAGTGAATAACTTAGACATTGGTACATCAGAAATGGGGACGTCGGTCAAGTGAAAACGATCGGCGGCAGTTAGCAAAGCGGCAACCGTGCACGCCATTTGAGTACCTGACCCAAGTCCTTGATGTGGAAGTGGTGACTCGGTCACGATAATAGACTGAACGGGAAGATGCGAGTTAGCTTTCGACCATTGGTTGGCGACTGCTTCGATGCGAGGCCGCCAGTGATCGGTAGCATGAATACCGCATTGACCGAAGGAGGACCGACCGAGGGTTGCTTGGATTTTTGCGAAGGAATGTTCGATCATTAGTCCGATGCCACCATAGCAGTTCGGCTGACGCTCGGATATTTCAAGCAAGCCGAAGTGAATGCGCCCCTGAGAGCGAACGAAGAGTTGTTCGCTGTTTGGTGATACCGGCAATGGATTCGGGTCAAACATTTCTATTTTTGGGAGTGTCCCACTACGACTAGGTTTCCACTTCAGCGGCGGCGATCACCATCGAGTCGTCCGCGTTACCCGACCATTGCGGCATGTCTAGTTTCGTGGCTTGCCAACCTGGATGGCTGAGAGTGCCTCGATCGCCCGATTCCTTGCCTACAATACGCCAACGGGCAGTTGACGCATCGCTAGGAATCTCGATTACATCACCTTCTGGCGAATGGATCAAGTGTTGGAGTCCAAATATTCGGTCGAGTGACTTTCGGGTGTCACGAAGCACATCGCGGGCCGCAGCTCCGATTTGGGCATCACTGAATGGATCCAGCGATTCACTCACTAGGTCTAATAAACGCGATTCTCGCTGCAATGCGCTCAGCAGTGTTAGGGCCTCGCTACGGCGAACCGACTCTTTACGCAGTGGTGCAGGTAGTTTGGCTGTAATCGGTTTCGATTCAGCCGGTGTAGATAGCCTGGGCGTCTCCGTGGGAACGAGGACGGTTGAATTACCGTTCAATAGATCGCGTATTCGCAAAGCGGAATCGCGACGGAACAGGACGATGAAAAACACACGAAAAGCGAAGAACAAACGCATGGGATACAAATAACTTGGTGGACGGCACAAAAGCACTTGAAATGATGAACGTTACAGTATATCGATGTCTGGCCGATTGTTGCAGGTGCGATAATTTGGCTTTCCATGCTATATTGTCCCATCGGCACAGCGAAAATCAGGATTTTCGTCGTATTTCAGAACGGAGGTAAAAATGACCCATTCACGGGGTAGTCCAAAAGCAAATCAAAAACGAGTGTCTGACTTGGCATCTCCGCCTGCGCTACAATCCACGGTTCCGGTAGCGGCAGTACCCAGTCGGCTAGAGTACCAGAGGAACTTAGCAGAACTCCTTTACAGACCACACACGGAATGGACCCATCGAGATTCCTGGCAGCAGAATATCGGGAAGCGGGTTTTGGAATCGTCCAAAGCGATGGAGCGGCCCAATTTTCAAAGGGTTGCCAAGCAAGATCTCGAGCGCATGGCCGAGGCCTACGACCAACAGTTTTTAAGCGGCCTGTGCCTGCCTTTGGCTCGCTCCTATGGGTTGTCGTTTCGATTAAGCTCACGGATGACACGCGCCGGCGGCAAAACCACTCGAACCATTTTCCGTGGGACTACTAAAAAGCCCAGCAGCACGCATTTCGAGATCGCCTTGTCCACGTCGCTGTTATTTCAATCGTTCCGAAAACCAGGCGACTCGATACGGGTTTGTGGGCATGATTGCCGTGATCGGTTGACGGCTATGCAAAGAATTGTCGAACACGAAATGATCCATTTATGTGAAATGCTCGCTTGGATCCAAAGCGATTGCTCGGCAGGCCGATTTCAATCGATCGCTCGCAAACTGTTTGGGCATACCGAGCATCGACACGAGCTGATCACACAACAAGAGCGAGCAGCCAAAGAGTTTAATATTCGGGCTGGCGCTCAAGTCGCTTTTCCGTTCGAGGGCACAATGCTCCGAGGCGTTGTGAATCGCATCACTCGACGAGCTACCATCCTGGTTGAAGACCTTCGCGGTGTTCGATACAGCAATGGGAAATGCTACTTGAAATACTACGTTCCGATCCATCAACTTAGGCCAATTGACTAACCGTATGAGACATCTGACCACGATCACCGGAAAATCCAAGGCCGAATCTTTGGTTGCTTATTTGCTGACGCTGGACATTCCAACGCACGTTGAACCAACCACAGACCAGAACGGATGGGATATTTGGGTTAGGGATGAAGACCGACTTGAAATCGCGAAAAAGGAGTTCCAACAATTTTCAGCCTATCCAGAGGATGCAAAGTACCGACAAGCGGTCGATCATGCCAAAGTGATCATCAAAGAGAAAAAACAGAAATCCTCTGAACGCCAGAAGAATATTCAGTTCCCACCATCGCGGGTGAGCCCCAACTTATTCGGCGGATCTTTACCACCGCTGACTCTAACGTTGATTATTTTGTGTGTCTTCCTCGGCCTGGTCTCAAATTTTTCTGATCCAGGACGGGAGAACATGCTGGGCAACTTCGTAATGAAGCAGCTCATGTTTGTCGACATGAAGTTATACAATTTGACCGGCGATGCGGCGGCGTCCCTTAAACAAGGTGAACTCTGGCGCATCCTCACTCCCGCATTTTTGCACGGGCATCCGATTCACTTGCTCTTCAACATGCTGTCCCTGGCTTCGCTTGGACGATTCACTGAACGGCTTGAAGGGATCGGTCGATTTGCCGTGATTATTTTGATAATCGCGATTGGATCCCATCTGCCCCAAGGTCTGATGCCGATCAAATGGTTTGGTTCACCTAACTTTGTCGGGATCTCGGGAGTTGTGTTTGGATTGCTTGGTTACCTGGGAATGAAAACCACGCTCAGACCGGACCTTGGATTTCAGCTACCAGGTCAAGTTTACATTATGACCGCGTTGATCTTGGTGTTTGGATTCAGTGGCAGTATGCAAGACTTCCCGATGGCGAACCTCGCCCACTTGGGTGGCCTTGTCAGTGGCGTCGCGATCGGATTCATCATGAGCGACCGACGCTTCGACCGGCGAAGCTAATAGGCCTTCGAGTCGCTATTTGCTGGGGTATGGGGTTTTCTCCCATGCTCATGAACGACCTAGATTTCTTTCCCATGCTTCCCAAGACAACTACTCGCCTTGGTATTTCCCACCAGCCTGCGACCGTATCGCGGGTGAAACCGAAACGGGAGGCTCGGTCGTGTTTTGCGAAGCTGCAATTGCCGTTTCCGGCTTCGAAGCGACTTCGTCGTCTTTTTGGCCGTTCAATATCGAAACCAAGTCTTTCGGAATCGATCGCAAATGAAGGTCTCTTTGCGGGAACGATATCTCGATTCCCGCTGCAGCAAAACGCTTTAGGATTTGGGTATGCAAGTCATGCCGGGTAGG
The DNA here is from genome assembly GCA_945900945.1 of Pirellula staleyi DSM 6068. GTDB lineage: Bacteria > Planctomycetota > Planctomycetia > Pirellulales > Pirellulaceae > JBKCUI01. The sequence goes on along the minus strand of CAMDKL010000012.1, from coordinate 32,620 downwards.
GAGTCGTTGGTCCAGATTTGCTAAATGCAATCTCGCTTTGAGGTCTAATGTGCTGTCACCAAACTGTTCGAAATAAGCTGTCGGGGCTGGTTCGCTCAGCACATTCGGGTGATTTGAACAGACCTCTCGCAGGAGCGAGCAGGCGAGCTCGGGATCCGAATCGTAGGAAACGCCTACCTGAATAATTATCCTGTTGGTCGAATCCGAGAGCGTCCAGTTCAACAACCGACCTGTGATCAAGTCCTTGTTTGGAATGATCAACTCCTGTGAATCAAAAGTCGTAACGGTAGTCGCTCGCATCCTAATCCGCGACACGCTGCCGGTCATGTCGCCCAGGGTGATTACATCTCCTACACGGATGGGTTGCTCGAATAGCAAGATCAAACCTGAAACAAAATTGCCAAAGATCTCCTGTAGGCCAAACCCCAATCCAACACCCAACGCTGCGACAAGCCATTGAATGCTCGCCCAGCGAACGCCGATGGCGTTGAAGGTCATCGCAATGCCAAAAATTAACAATGTATATCGCGATAACGATGCGATGGCATATCGAACAGCGTTCTCAATTGGCAAGTGCTGCAGCAATGCTATTTCAAGTAGTCCAGGCAAGTTCCTCGCGGCTACCGCCGTCATTATGGCGATCGGGACAGCGACAAATAGGTGCGCTAGAGTGATTGGAGTGGTCGTGTCGGATGTTGCACCCTCGACTTTCCAGAGTTCGATCGATTCCAATACACCTACCGCAGGCAAAACTCCCGACCAAATAAAAGCCACTGCTCCGATGGCTGCAAAGACTAGAGTACTTCTCACCAATCGAATGGTTTGAGCGTTGATTTGAGCGAGGTCAGACCTTGAGTCGGTGGCACTTGCAATTGCGTTCAAGCTATTTGCTGATGCAGAAGTTGGGTCGCGCCTTCTTGCTTCTTCTAGCCTTTGCCTAGCTTGTGAAACGACAATTTCACGCCGTCTCAGCAGGAGCCATCGACGTATCAAACTAGATAGCAGCAATAAGCCCACTAAGGTAATAAAAGTAGTATGCAAAAGCATCGTTAAACGAATGGCGGTATAATGATACCCCATTAGGCTCATCGTCATCAAAGCCAACGGTCCGATTGCGATGCCGGAATACCAAATGTATTTGAGCCTGTCGATCCAGCCGCCTGCATTACGACTCAAAAAATCGCTGAACACTCCTCTGCCTGGATGGAGTAAAACCAACAGATAGACGAAACAAAGGAACATCAGTATGCAATAGGTCAATCGTCCAAGCGAGTTTTCCCATCGTGATTCGCCGAATTGCACCACGATCCCAACGACCGTTACCGCTGGGATGGCCAAATCGATAAACCACCGCAGGTTCTTACGAAGCAATTGAGTTGAACGACTAGGCCATTGGAAATGACTCTCTGCTAGGCCGCCTGTGCGACTGATTTGCCGTATCATCTCCAATGGGAAAAAGTACCTAGCGCTCACCAGCAGGCCCATAGCGATTGCATTGACGAATGCGTTACCCTCCGAAGTGCTCAACAATCTCCATCCGAAAATCAGATGAATCAACGCAAGTGGAGAACTGAGTAACGCACAATCTACAACTACTTTGGCCGTAGGTAGAAAAGAAGTGCAGTTGGATTTAATCGCAGTTGCACCCTGGGATTGGATGTGTTTCTTGAAACGTTTCAGATTGATCAGCAATAGTATGTAGCACGACGCTCCGAGCATGTACCCCCATGGATGCGATAAAAAATCATTCCACAACAGGATGGGAATAACTCGCCAATTCTGCAAATCAAAAAGCCATCTAAAGGATGGCCAGAGTTGCCGAAAATCAGACTTGTTGATCGGCTCGCTGGAGCGAATCCAAAGCACATGTTCATCAATAAACGAACGGTAGAGCCGAACTTGGTCAATTGTTTTTTGATTCGTCTCCGCTAGGTTGAAAAGACTATCAAAGTATTTGTCTGCATCCCGCCGAAACTCATCAACCAGTTTGTGTTCCAATGCTTGAAGAATGCGCTGTTGATCATGGTACGGAGCGTTTGCAAATTGATCTATCGCGTTGTTTGTCAGCGGTGAGAGCTGTGCGGTGTCCAAGGACGATGCGGAAGATGCCTTCCAATCGTCAAGCTCTAAAATGAGCGTTTCAGTGGCAAGGATACGCGTTTGGTAGTCACGCTGCCTAAGACCGAGTTGGCCAATATCAGGCAACTCATTTCGCTGCTTGCGAAGCATCAGCCCTACCCATCTGTTGAAATTGGAGACGTGCTTACTGCTCTTGGGCGAGATACGGTCGGACATGATCTTGTAACGATCCGTCCAGAGTTTCAACTCACTACTGGCGGAATCCACATCCACTCCAAGAGATGAATTCTGCTTGACTAACTGAAGCCATTCGTCAGAACGCTTAACCAATTGCTCCGCCATTTTCTTGAGTTCAGGCGTAGCCTGTACCACCAAGCCTTCTGCAGCGCTCTTTTGTTTTGCGATCAAGATTTCGCGACGTTTGCTCAGTTGGTCGTTCACTTCCTTTAGTTTTGCTTGCTGGAATTTTTCTTCGGCCAGCAAGACCAATTTCTTCACTGGCAGTAGTTCTTGTTCAGCGTCATAGGTGCGTTGCTCTTGTTCCAGACGGCGAATTCGTTCCGTGCGGGCCAGTAGCTTGGCTCGTAACAGTAGCGTATTGGCCTCGCGAACTTTTGGATCAATTCCGTCTATGGCAGGCAAAGCCAATTCCTCGTTCAGCTTCGTGATCGAAGTCTTGTCTTGGTCAAGTAAACCCGGGAGCTCTTTGCGTTTAGCTTCCCTTGAGACGATCGCTGCTTCGACACGGACGCGACCGTCCGTTGCAGCTTGAGCCAGCGCTTGGACTTCCAGTTGATAGGTTTGCAAAGTTTCAATTAGCAATGTGGATTCAAGAGTCCCTTCGGAGAAAACGATTCGAGGTCGCGGGTTTTCTTGCCGCTTCTTTGCCTCGGCCGTCGCTGCGGATGCGGCTTCGTACGCAACGATAAACTCCTTGAGGATTTTTTCGCTTTCTGCTCGGCTCTTCAATTCCGCATAGATCGCTTCGTAGGTCGTGATCAGCGTTTGCTTGAGTGTTGGTTCCAGATCGGTTGCAACTTGCAACTGCTGCAAAAACGTGCTGATCGATTCGGGAGTGATGGAAACTGCATCGCTGACCGGCGTTGATGTTTGAGCCGTAGCCGGCAGCCCTGGATTGGATCCAATCGCTACCGCAGTATTTGGAACAACCGAAGGATTCTGTGGCGTTGATGGTGGCTGCGTTCGGTAGGTAGGTTGACTAGCCGAACGGAATTGTGGGCTCTCAACAAATGGCTGCTTGCCAGGCGGATTGCTTGCGGGAAAGCCAGAAATCGGTGGCTGAGGCGATAGATTGTTCGGAAAAGAAGGATATTGGGGTGCATGAGGTTGCGTCGGAGGAATCAGATTGATCTGCGCGTTCAACCCACCCTCTAACCCGATCCAAAAGGTCAAAAAACAAAGAACCAATCGCCATTTGCTGAACGCCGGCCCTACAAATTCAGATTTTGAATTACCCAGATCGTTTCCCATAGTTGGGTAAATAGGGGATTTTCAAAATGCGATCAAGCCCGCGAGCACAATGCTGGACTCATGGGTACACGACGAATGTCGCAAGGAAAAGCTTTTACGACTTGAGCCGACGACGCTAGCCAAATGGCCCTCACTTTGCGATTTCGTGAACCGGCGGGCGCTAGCACCGGGCCTAAATTCGCTGGCGAATTCGCCTAATACCAAGCCCGAGGATAGCGAGAATTGTTTAAAGAGAGTGCCATTGGGCTAACACCAACCAGCTTCGCAACCTCGCCTCGGTTCATTTCTCCTAGTTCTGGGAGCTCGGCGACGAGCGTTGAAATCGTGACTGGCCCAATCCCTTTGACGGATTGGAGGATCTCGATTGTGCGCTTGTTCACAGGGTGTGTTTCAAGCATCTTTGAAAGTTGCGAATCCACGTTTTTTAGTTGTTTTTTCAAGGATTCCAGTGACTCTGGCGGCTTCCAACCTTATACTGGTGGGTGTGAGCACCAACGCTGGGACGATTCGCTCAATCATAGAATTCATCCCACCCACCATGCTACTCGCTGAATAATCCGTAAACGCTTTCCCCACCTGTGTTTGCATTCCACGAATTCTGTGAGCTCACGCCGATTTTGCTGCCCGCGTCCCAATTTCTTCGATTTTTAAATATTTCTTGCTATGTCGCATTCGTTACGCTTTCGGGCTGCTGGAGCGAACTAAAAGAACGTTCCTACGACGCGCCCAAAATTGAAAGCGAATTTGTAAAAGGGCGAGAGCCACAGCCTCGGCGTTCTTCGCCACCCATGATGGGAGCCAGCCGCATCCCCTTAGAAAATCGTCGAATTCTAGGAGCAGTCATCCCAGATGGTGGTAATGTCTATTTCGTCAAAGCTACCGACAACATCGCCCGGGTTACTTCGGCGGAGTCATCCTTCCGTTCGATTGTAGAACAGTTTGCCATCGATCCCGAATCGGGGTCACCAAAATTGGAACTACCACCAGGCTGGTCTTTGAAATTGCTCGACAATGCTAACGCCGGGATTGGTTTATCGGAAATGATTGCTGAAATAAACTTCGAGGCTGTGGGCGGACCCATTAGGTTTACTATCTCTCAGTACAACATGCCCACCGAACAAGCAATGTGGGACGAATACCTGCTAAGCCAAATCAATCGATGGCGAGGGCAATTGGAACTGTCGCCAATCGGCGTTCCCGATCTTCAAAAAGAATTGCCGACCATTCCACGCGATGGAGCGGCATTGCCGGCTTACCTTTTTGACGCCAACGGTGGCGGGGCAAAAACATCCTCTAAGACTATCCAAAATCCCATTGTTCCCACTGTTCCGCCCTCAACTCAATTGGACCAACCTCCATCAAGACCGCCACTCACATTGGTTTACGACAAACCCGACGGTTGGCAGCTGCAAGCCGCCCGTGCCTACCGTGAAGCGACTTTCAAAGTAACGAAGGATGCCAAAGAGGGGGAGGTAACAGTCAGCACTGCAAAAGATTCACCGGTTCAAAATGCCGCAATGTGGATCGGACAAGTCGTGCCAAATAGCGCCCCAACGACTTTGGAGTCTTTGGCAAGGAAGACTGTAGCGGAAGCGGAAACAATTCAAGCTGGCAAAATAGCTGCTAGGCTCTATTCGATTCGTGCGTCCGATCAACCCGATGCCCGGGCTCTCTTGGTCGTGGCTATTCCTATGGGTAACGATGGAATGTGCATGTTCGTGAAACTCAACTGTGAATTGCGGATGATGAAAGAAGTGAAGTCAACCTTTTTAAGCTTTGTTAACTCATTGCGTTGGGAGTAATTCCGCGTGGCAACTGGAACTTTTAGTAGTGGTAGAGTAGCAACGACGGTCGCTCCGCTGGACATAGCGAGAGTGGCATGGCTCGTGATGCGCGCGATAGGCTCGCTCAAGATCACGGTAACCATGTTTGCATTGGGAACCATGATCCTCTTCGTCGGTACGCTTGCTCAAGACACAGAAACAATCGTCGACGTCAAGAAACAGTATTTTAACAGTTGGGTCGCAAAAGTCCCTTTCGATGTCTTTGTACCCCAGACCATTTGGCCTCACAAGGACATTGTCCCTTATGCTTTTGCCATTCCGGGTGGGGCATCTATTGGGTTGATTCTGCTCATTAATCTGATCGCCGCCAAAATGACTCGCTTTGCGATGAACGCAAAAGGAGGGCGATTCGTTGCGGGATTGTTCTTTACGATCATTGGCTTTGCTTTGGTTGGTTTAATCGTTTTGAGTGCACATTTAGGAGACGGATTGCAAGGTGAACCGCCCTTTAGTTACGATTGGCTATGGACTGGAGTGAAGGCGAGCGTTTGGGGCCTTGCGGCAGGCGCCTTGGTTTGGTGCGTTGGCTGGAACCCAAAGACTCGCGTCATTCGATGGACCATCTGGACCGTGACTGCAATTCTTCTCGGCGTCAGTTACTTCCTGATTTCGACGAACGATGCGTATCGAATTCCTGACCCTGGTCTTCGGATCGTTTGGCAACTGACTAAAAGCTTAGTCGTTAGTGTAGTACTGTTGGTCGGCTTGTTGCTGTTGTTCGGCAATCGAGGCGGAAACGTGTTGATCCACTTAGGGGTGGGCCTGCTGATGCTCGGCCAATTCATTTTCGGTGACGCTCAGCGTGAAGAACGGATCGCTATTTTCGAAGGGCAACGGACACAAGTTGCTTATGAGATGGATACGGTCGAATTGGCGTTTGTAGATAAAAGCGCTGACGATAAAAACCATGTGATTGCTTTTGACCACCCTATGTTGGAAAAATCGGCAGCAAATGGCAAATTCCTTTCGTCGCCAGAACTTCCTTTTGAAGTCCGTGTCGACCGATGGATGACCAACTCCACGCGCGAAGAACGCAAGCGTCCAGCCCAGCCATCGGAGGACGATTTTCAATTAACGGGGGTTGGCATTCGCGAATATAGATTTCTAGACGTCCCGAAGGCAGGTGGAGCTAAAAGCGAACAAAACTTTGCTACCGCTTATATCACACTCCGCAACAAAGAGGATGAAAAACCGATTGGCTCCTATGCAGTGAGCCAACTCCTCAACGATGACGCGATCATGTACAAGTCAGAATACGAGCAAGCCGAAGTGGCTGGCAAGACTTGGGACTTCGGACTTCGTTTCCGCCGAAACTATAAACCCTATTCGGTTGTATTGGATGACGTTGTACTTGAGCAGTACACGGGGACATCCAAGCCCAAGGACTATTCGTCGTTCGTCAAGATCACGGATACTCAGGGAGATACGCTGCAACAAGGCCGGATCTGGATGAACAACCCCATGCGTTTTCGAGGCGAAACCTTCTACCAATCAGGTTATATGAATGGGAGCCAGAACCCGTATGGTGTGGAGCAAACCACGCTTCAGGTGGTAACCAACGCAGGTTGGTTGATCCCGTATGTAGCGTGTGTTCTATCAGGGTTAGGAATGCTCGTTCACTTCGGTGGAACATTTGGTCGTTTCGCTTCGCGGTACGATCGATTAAAGTTTTCTAGTGGAGAAATGCCTGTATCCACGCTCGTTAAGTATCCGATCTTTGGGATCGTGGTCCCTGCGATCATTTGCGGCATTGTTGTCGTTTGGATTGCAAAGAGTGCAGCTACGCCCAAGATCGATCGCGACGAAATCAACTGGTACGCCATTGGAGAAATACCTGTTCAGTTTGGTGGCAGAGTCAAGCCGCTCGCATCCGCAGCGGGTGAGGTTCTCGAGATACTTTCCAACAAACGCTATGCATTGAGCAATGACGGTCACGAGTACGAACCGATTCACAAGACGGGCAAACCAGTTGAAGCAAGCAAGTGGATCATGGGTGTCTTTGCTCGAGAAGGCTGGGTCCTGGATAGCCCACTTATTCGAATCGACGCTGCTGAGACAACGACCGCTTTGGGGCTCAATCGTCACAAATCCAATCGCTATTCCTATAACCAGATTCGTGAGGGGCTAGTAAAAATTCGTGGGCAAGTTGAAAGTCTTTTTAAGACCAAGCGGGAGGACTGGAGTTTCGAACAATCGAAGCTGGCCGAAACGATCGAGAAGTTATCTACGCTTGATAATTTGTTCGATGCATATACGCCGCTTACACCGCGAGTCAACTCGGATCCTAATCAAATGATTGCGGCCATCCGTAGCCTTCAGACAGAGGTGGATCGTATTCGAGAGAGAAGTCCGATTGCGATTATCCCGCCAGTTGCCAACGTGGCCGTCAAACCAGGCGAAAAAGCACCGCCGGCGAAATGGGATGCCTTTGGACCAGCTCTTTTTGAGACGGTTAAGTCCAAAGCTACCGGTGTTGAACCGAAAAAAGAATCCGTCTTAAGCTTCTTGGCGATCATCGAGAGCTTCTCCACAGAAAGAAAGAATCCGACTGAGATCAATAAACAAGTAGCCGGTTTCAAGACTAGCGTAAACGAGGAATTTGGTTCTACGATCCGGGTCGGCAAAGTCCCGTTTGAAGCCTGGTATGAGCACTTTGCACCGATCATGATCGCGACATGGCTATATGTCGTGTGTGGAGTTCTGGCATTTCTGAGTTTTGCATTTGCTAGAAATACGTTGAGACGCACCGCGTTTTGGTTATGTGTCATTACACTTTTGGTTCACACGGCGGCAATCGTTTGCCGAGTCTATATATCCGAACGTCCACCCGTTGCAACGCTCTACTCGGCTGCTGTCTTTATCGGTTGGGCCATGGTTCTTTTCTGCACGATCACCGAGTTGTTATTCCCTGTTTCCATTTCGGTTTTGGTCGCGTCGGTAACCGGATTCTTGACGCTTCTGGTCGCAAACGCCCTGGCTATGGGTGACTCCATGCCAGTACTTGAGGCCGTGCTCGACACTCAGTTTTGGCTGGCAACACATGTTGTGAGTGTGTCTCTCGGCTATAGCGCGACGTTCGTCGCTGGTTTTCTCGGGATAGGAATTGTCATAGCAACACTCATCGCGAGGATGTCACCGACACCCAAAACATCCACTTCCTCGCATCTACTCAAAGTTGGACCTAAGTCTGCGGAAAATCAAGGATTGGGGCAATCGGCGGCGGACGCAATTCCAACCTTGTATCGCATCTGCTACGGAGTGGTTTGCTTCGGGTTGTTCTTTAGCTTTGTTGGGACGGTATTGGGCGGCCTTTGGGGTGACGATAGTTGGGGTCGATTCTGGGGATGGGATCCCAAAGAAAACGGTGCAATGATGATCGTCCTTTGGAATGCGCTCTTGCTGCATGCTCGATGGGACAAAATAATTGCAGCGCTGGGTTTTGGAATACTCGCGGTGTTTGGCAATATCATCACCGCTTGGTCGATGTTCGGAACCAATTTGCTTGGTGTTGGACTGCATAGTTACGGTTTCAATGCGACCACTTTCAACTATCTCGCATTCTTTGCCCTGAGCCAAATTATTGTGATCGCTCTTGGAGTTGGTTTAGTCGTGCTTCGCGGAGCAAAGTCACAGGCTGAACTCAAGTAGCCATGAGCACCGCACTTTCAAATACCGAAGTGTGCTCGGCCAAGTTTGATTTCGTATCGACTCGAATTGCAATTCACCGATGTATTGCAAAGGACACTTGGCAGCTGACGGTCGAGGCACCTGAGTTGGCTCGTCATACCGTGCCGGGTCAATTCTTTATGGTTCGTATCGCTGGCCGGACGGATCCTTTGATCGGGCGAGCATTGGCCATGTACGACCGAAATTTGGACAGGGACGAACAGCCGGAAGGGGTCAGTGTCGTCTACACAGTCAAAGGGAAATTCACTCAGGCATTGTCGCAATGTGTGGTAGGGGATCAGGTCGAATTCTGGGGTCCGCTCGGAAACGGTTTTTCGATTCTGCCGACCGACCATCTCATCTTGGTCGCGGGCGGCGTCGGACAGACACCCATGTTAACGCTGGCATCCGCAGCGCTTGGTAAATCACAATACGGCACTCCAACGCAACCAAACGGTTACGCAAAACGTGTGACCCTTTGCTACGGTGCAAGAACGAAAGAATATCTGGCTGGCCTCGCCGATTTCGAAAAGACATGCTCGCAGGTTCGGATCGCTACAGATGACGGATCGTTTGGACATCATGGACGCGTAACAGACCTTTTGTGTTCCATGTTGGATGAATCAAGTGTCAATTGTCGGATCGCATGTTGCGGGCCAGAGTCGATGATGGAAGCAGTTAGCCGGATCGCATTGGAATACGGAGTGCAGTGCGAGCTATCCTTAGAAACCCCCATGGCCTGTGGTATCGGAATTTGTTTTACCTGTGTCGCAAAAATTAAGCAACTTGATGGCGAGTGGGATTACCAGCGAACCTGCATCGATGGCCCTGTTTTCGATGCGAAAAAAGTCGTTTGGTAATCTGCTTCGAAGCATGGCTCGCAAGTTAGCGATTGAACAGTAAGTAATAATATCGTCCCACTACGGCTTGTTGACGGACACTTGCCAGCCAGCTACATTGATATGGAAGCGTGGTGGAATGCTGAGTGCCGACCAGACGTTTTAGCAAATAACCAAGCTGTATCCTGGAGAACTTTTGATTTCTCCAGCGAAGGGGTTAACGCATTTGATGAACATACTTGTCTGCTTGAAGCAGATTCTTGACCCCGAGTTGCCGTCACGAGATTTTCGAATCGATGCGGCCGGACGAGACGCTGATCGCAACACCGCCGGGCTTGTCATGAATATCTTTTGTGCCAATGCGTTGGAGACGGCCTTGCAGTTTCGCGAGAAGCATGGCGGCAAGATCACGGTGATAACCTTTGGAGTTCCATCCGCCGAAGAGATCTTAAGGAAAGCACTTGCGCTTCGAGTCGATAGTGCGGTCCTCATTCGCAGTGACCTTTCGCAGCGACCTAATCCATGGTGCATCGCCCGAGTATTGGCGGCAGCCATTCGAAAACTGGGTGACTTCGATCTCGTATTAACAGGAAGAGAATCCGGGGACTGGGGAGATGGGCAAACGGGTGCCCTCTTAGCGGAAGAGCTTGGCCGGCCCTGCGTCAGCCTAGCAGACGAACTAAAGGCTGATACCGTTAACACCGCATTAGTTCGCATTCGCCGGCAGACCGATCAAGGCTGGGAGGCCCTTGAGGCTTCCACTCCATTGGTAATCACCGTGACAAACAACGAACACAACGTTCCGCGAATTGCCAAGACCCGCGATGTGATGCAGGCTTTCCGTCAACCGCTCACCACTTGGAGTTTGGCCGAACTTGGCGTGGATGCCCAATCGATTTCTGAGGACTTGGCATGCACCGAAGTCGTTGAATTAGCGATTCCCATCAAACAAACGCATTGCGAATGGGTCACGGGTGAAACGCTCGACGATCGGATTAGTTTACTTGCCAAAAGAATCGCAACTGTAGTTCAATCGGCATAACACCATAAAATACTGAGCCGCGGGCGCTAGCCGCTTAGAAAAGCGTCACGATTTACAAATGTGGCTAGCGCCTGCGGCTCAAGTTGAGAACAAAGTAATCGCTTTTCGGTTATTACCAACATTTTATAAGGGGTCAAGTTTGACATCCGTTGTAGTGAGTTGTATTTTCGGCTGGACCGGAATCGATCGGGCCGCCCTGGGAGTCCTCGGCGCAGGCCAGCGACTATCGCGTGATCTTGCATACAAGCATGTTGGGTTGATTGTTGGTCCTGCTTCGGATGCCCTGATCGCCGAAGCCACGAAGTTCTCTGATAGTATTGCCGTCGCAGATCATCCACTGCTGGACAGCTATCACAGCGAAACCACACTCACGGCCCTGACCGAAGTGTGTAAGCAATTGAATCCAAAAGCGGTCCTGTTGGGTAATGATACCTATTGTCAGGAGCTGGTTCCGAGGTTGGCACATCGTTTGGGCGGATCGGCTGCCGGGGATGCATTGAAGCTGTCGGGACGGAACGAGACGGTCTTGGTAACACGTTCGGTTTACGGAGGCAAAGCCCAAGCTACAATCAAACTGAGTCGTGCGCCAGCAATCCTTTGGGTTCGCGCGCGCGCTCAAGAGCCCGCTCAGCAGCAGGCCCTGACCACCGATCTCACCCGCTTGACTCTCACTCTAGAACCGAACACGAAGATTAAGTTAGTCGATCGCCAAACTGAAATGCAAGGGACGGCGAGACTGGAAGATGCTCGCGTTATCGTCTCGGGCGGTCGTGGATTGGGTGGTTCTGAGCCTTTTACACAGTTGAGAGCATTGGCAGAAATCATGGGTGGGCAAATGGCGGCTTCCCGCGCCGCATGCGATGCCGGTTGGGTACCTGCGGAATGGCAAGTCGGGCAAACCGGTAAGAAAGTTTCGCCACAACTTTATCTAGCGATCGCGATTTCCGGAGCTAGTCAACACATCATGGGGATTGCTGATGCCAAAACGATCGCTGCAATCAACCTTGATCCGGATGCCCCGATCTTTCAACACTGTCAATTCGGGCTCGTCGAAGACTATCGTCAGGTGGTCGGTCCATTGAGAGAGAAGCTCATCGAGTTGCTTGCATGAACGGCGAACACGCAACTCGAGAAGTCTTTTGGAATGTGTCTCAGGTTTGGGTCATGTACGTGTTGTTGATTCCAACGATGCTCGTGGCTGGCTACGGAATCTATCGGCGTTTTCGCACGTGGAGACGAGGTCGTCCCGAGCAGCGTTTCGATCAACCTTGGGTACGAATTCAATTCCTATTTCGGCACGCAGTCGTTCAACAAGCGACATGGCAAAAACGTTTTGCGGGCTTCTTTCATGCTTTGATTTTCTGGGGCATGGTCAACCTGACTGTTGCAACGACAGTAGTCCTTGTTCATCACGACTTTGGTCTACCGATCATGCAGGGCCAGTTCTATCTGTGGTTTCAGTCGCTGACGGTCGATATTTTTGGCGCTCTGACGATTCTTGGGTTATCTCTCGCCGCCGTACGCCGCTGGACGAGCCCGTCGATGCCATTGGTACATAGCTGGGAAGCGTCAATGATCTTGATTCTGCTGCTGACGATTCTCTTCAGTGGTTTTTTGCTGGAGGGTTGGCGGATTGCTGCGACCAATGATCCTTGGGGAATGTGGTCGCCGTTTGGATATGTGATTGCCATGGCGTCGCTATCCTGGATGTCGATACCTGCAATGCAGTGGACGCATGCAGTAACTTGGTGGTTTCACATGGGTTTGGTTTTCGGCTTTTTGGCATGGGCACCTTATACCAAACTCTTGCATCCTCTGACCGCAGTTCTCAATCTTTATACAGCACCGCTGTCACCGATAGGAGGCTCGTTACATGCGATCGATTTCGATAAGAACGAGAGCCTCGGCGTAAATGCATTATCGAGCTTCACCTGGAAGGATCTGCTAGATCTGGACGCTTGCACTGAGTGTGGACGCTGTACGGCCGTTTGCCCGGCGAATGCAGTCGGTAAGCTGCTTTCGCCTCGCGATTTGATTTTGGATCTTCGACATCTATCGCGTACTCAAGACGATTTTTCGAAACCGATTATTGATGCGACGCCCGCCCTTTCGCCCGAAGCGTTGTGGGCCTGCACGACCTGCGGAGCCTGCGTCGAATCCTGTCCGGTCTCGATCGCTCAGATGCCAAAGATTGTAGATATGCGACGGCACTTGGCGATGGAGGAGGCGGTCTTGCCTGACACGATGGAAAAAGCCATCGGATCGCTGGAAGCTCGAGGGCATCCGTACGCGGGAACGCAATTCTCGCGACTGGATTGGATGAAAGGCCTCGAAGTTCCTCAGCGAGCCGATATTCAGGAGTGCGACGTTTTGTTGTGGGTCGGCTGTGGCGGTGCGCTAGTCGAACGCAATCAACGAGTTACCCGGGCCATGGCCCAACTGCTCGATAAAGCGGGAGTCAATTACGCGGTTCTCGGTCGCGAAGAGCGCTGCACCGGTGACCCAGCCCGAAGAATGGGAAACGAATTTTTGTTTCAAAAGCTAGCTGGCGAAAATATCGCGACACTGCAGCGATATCAAGTCAAAACAGTGGTTACGGCTTGTCCCCATTGCTTCAATACCCTTCGCAATGAGTACCCCGAGTTGGGTGGGAATTTTGAGGTTTTGCACCATAGTCAATTTCTCGAGCGTTTGGTTAGCGAAGGCAAACTGTCGCCCAAGGCTCAATCGGAAGCAAAGGTGACGTTTCACGATCCATGTTATCTGGGCCGACAGAATAATATCTTCGATGCACCCCGGCAGTTAGTACAAATATCGGTTCGTCCAGCGAGCGTCGAAATGGAAAAGAGTCGTGAGAAGAGTTTTTGTTGCGGCGGCGGTGGCGGAATGAGTTTTGTCGACGAGCCAGCCAACCAGCGAGTCAATCAAGAACGTGCTCGGCAGGTTTTGGAAACCGGTGCCGACGTGGTCGCCGTTGGCTGCCCATTTTGCATGACGATGCTCGAGGATGGTGTGAATGCCGTCCGGTCTTCCGACCCGTCGACTCGTCCGACCAAAGTATTGGATGTTGCCGAGTTGCTATGGGATTCGGTGCGTGATCAATCAACAACATTTTAAAGGAAGGCATGTATGGATCTGACATTAACTGCGGAAGAACTCTCATTTCGCGACACGGTACGTGGTTGGCTTCGAGCCAATGTCCCAGCACAGTGGACGGTTTCTTTAAAAGATGATGACTCTAAACGGGCCCATCTTGAGTACTTGCGATCGTGGCAACGAACGTTGTTCGACGGCGGCTGGGCAGGAATATCTTGGCCCAAGGAACACGGGGGACGGGGTGTTACCATTATCCAGCAATCGATTTTTCAAGAAGAGCTTGCGTTAGCAGGAGCACCGCAACAGCTAGGGGTCATTGGCGAAGGCTTAGTCGGTCCAACGATCATCGCGGTTGGGAAAGAAGCGCAGAAACAGAAGTTTTTGAAGCCGTTGTTGATGGGCGAACATATATGGTGTCAAGGTTTTTCGGAGCCGAATGCCGGAAGCGACTTGGCTGCTTTGAATACGAAGGCTGTTCTTGACGGCGATCATTATGTCGTCAATGGCCAAAAGATTTGGACCAGCTTTGGCCATGTCGCCAATTGGTGTTTGCTGGTCGTCCGCACAGATCCCACGGCGCCTAAGCATAAAGGCCTAACCTGTTTGTTGGTCGATATGACAAGTCCAGGCGTTGCCGTTCGACCATTGAAGATGATGACGGGAGACGCGGAATTCAATGAAATGTTTTTTACGGACGTTCGTGTCCCCGCATCGAATGTTCTTGGCCAAGTCAACGAAGGCTGGGGTGTGGCACTTACTGCTCTTGGAAACGAGCGCGCCAATTTGGGAACGGCGTTGTATTTGATGTTCAAGCGAGACTGTGACGCGTTGATCGTGCTGGCGGCAACGATCGAGCGCAATGGACAACCCGTTACCAAAGATCCACTTGTTCGACAGAAGCTCGCGCAAGCCCATCTGGATCTCGAAGTCTTTCGCTTGAATTCCTTGAGGACATTATCTGGAATGAACAACACACATGCGCCTGGGCCGGAGGGCTCGATCCTCAAGCTCTATTGGAGTGAAATGAATCAGCGGAACGCACAAATTGCCTTAGAAGTACTCGGCCTAATCGGACAGTCCTGGGACTTCGATGAGGGGCGTTGGGCGTTCAACTATCTGCGTTCGCGTGGAAACACTATCGAGGCGGGCACTAGCGAAATTCAACGAAACATTATTGCACAACGCGTACTCGGCCTTCCACGCAGCTATTGAGCTTAGAAAGAAAAACATCCAATGGAATTCGATCTCTCCAAACCACAAAAGCTTTTGCGTGAAACGGCTCGAGCGACCCTAACGCAAAATTATCCACTAGAACGCGTCCGCGAAAGGATGGCCAGCGACGCCATCCATGATGAGTCACTTTGGCAAATTATTACCGATCAAGGTTGGGTCGGCCTGAATCTCGACGAAAGCTGCGGTGGATTGGGACTCGGCCTTGTCGAACTTGCGGTGGTGGCCGAAGAGATGGGCCGCGCGTGTTTGCCATGTCCGTTTTTAGCGACGACCTGGGCCGCCACACTCTTGGACCAGGCCGCCAACTCCGAACACGCATCGACTCTGCAATCGATTACTGCAGGCTCGCTCAAAGCGACGGTTGCTTTAATGGACCAAAATAGCGATTGGGACATCGAACATGTTCAGACACAATTGAAGCCAACGCCAGCAGGCTGGCAGCTGACTGGACGCAAAACACTCGTGCTCGACGCGGCTGAGGTGGACATCCTATTGTGCGTGGTGCGGCAAGGCTTGGAGCTTGCCGTCGTATTGGTATCGACGACATCCTCTGGTGTCCACTGTACCGAGACACGAAGTCTGGATGCGACGCATAAGCTGTTCGACGTCTCATTCGACGCCGTTTCACTATCGCAAAAAGACATTGTCGCCGTGGGCGACCAAGCACGCGAGGCTCTCGAATACGCTACTCGAGTGGCGACACTTGCCACCTGTGCTGAGATGCTTGGCGCGATGCAATGGATTCGTGAGGCAACTCTCGACTACGCCAAAACTCGCAAGCAGTTTGATCGAACGATTGGTTCGTATCAAGCCGTGCAGCATCAGTGTGCGGATATGCTGCTAATGACCGAGAGCGCACGCGCGGCAACCTATTATGCCGCATGGGCTCTCACGGTGAACGCACCCGACGGCAACAAGGCAGTTGCGATCGCAAAGGCTTATTGCTCCGACGCCGGTCGCGAGGTTGCGCACCGTGGCGTGCAAGTCCACGGCGGCATCGGCTTTACGTGGGAGCACGACTTGCATCTCTTCCTGAAACGCATCAAGGTTTGCGAGTTTCTCTTCGGCAATGCCACGTGGCAGCGAGAGCAGATCGCCAAACTGATTTTGTAGCGACCGGCGCGACTTGTTTAAGCCGCGCAGCGGCGGGCAGACAGGTCCTTACCCAGAGAACCTTTGGTCCAGACGAGGCAAGCTCGTCTGGGAGCATGAGCACGCTGCGAGGCTTGCGTCTAGCCGACAAGCCTGACGCTTGCTTTAGGAGTTAGAGCATGTCGATTGGGTCGATATCGATGAGGTAGAGGTTATCACCAGTGGCTTTCGTGCTCGATTGCACTCGGGCTAGGATTGTGTTTAAAGCGCCAGGTTCCTTGGAGATGAGCATTGCGTGGAAACGGTAGTGGCCCCTGAGTTTCGCGATCGGCGGTGGTGCGGGACCTAACACCCGTACCGGTGCCGATGTTCGGGCTATCTCAAGCTGAATCTTCTTTACGATCCCATCCGCAAACTCTTCCGCATCTCGTTGGATTGGCCCTCGCATAATGATCCGAGCCAACGATGCATACGGTGGGTAGCCGAACTGCTCCCGCTGCACTAGCTCTTGTTCCGAAAAACTTTTGTAATCATGTTTGCACGCCGCAATGATGGCCGGGTGGTCCGGCGAATAGGTCTGCACGAGCACTTCGCCACCGCGTTCCCCTCGACCCGTGCGGCCTGCGACTTGCGTGACCAACTGGAACGTCTTTTCGGATGCGCGGAAGTCCGGAAAATGAAGGGCCGTATCGGCGTTGATCACACCCACCAAAAGCACATTTGGAAAGTCCAGCCCCTTGGCAATCATCTGCGTTCCCATCAAAATCTGAATGCGACCCGACCGAAACTCGGCTTGAACTCGCTCGTGGCTGCCCGGCTTCTTCATCGTGTCGGAATCCATGCGAGCAATCACGGCATCCGGAAACCGTTGCTGAACCTCCATCTCTAACTTCTGAGTCCCGAGTCCTGCGAAACGAATCGCTTCGAAGCCGCACTTTTGGCAAACTTGCGGGACCGCGATGGTGTAATCGCAGAAATGGCATAACGCTTTACTCCCTTCGCGGTGATGAGTGAGTGCCAAATCACAATCAGGACACGTGACGACGTGACCACAAGCTGGGCATTGAATCGAAGTCGCAAAGCCGCGGCGATTCAGTAGCAGAATCGTCTGTCCATTCTCAGCTAGAGTTTTCTCGATAGCTTGAACGAGCGGTTGGGAAAGGCTGCCTCGATCGACGTTGATGCGATTGGATCGCAAGTCAATCGTGGTTACTTCGGGGAGAGGGCGATTTAAAATACGTCGAGGTAAGGTAACTTTCTTGTATTGGCCGATGGTGGCTCGATGGAATGTCTCCAACGACGGAGTTGCAGAGCCCAGAACGAGCGGGATGCGATCCAATGACGCACGATGGATGGCGACGTCGCGAGCATGATAGCGAGGGATGGTTTCCTGCTTGAACGAATTTTCGTGCTCCTCATCGAGGATAATCAAGCCGAGATAAGGGACTGGTGCAAAGATCGCGCTACGAGGGCCGATGACAACTTGAGCGCCACCCTCGGCAATCCGTTTCCATTGGTAGTGACGCTCCGGTCCACTCATTTTCGAGTGCAAGACGGCAACGCTGGCAAACCGGTTTTGGAATCGCGAACGAGTTTGTGGAGTTAAGCTAATTTCAGGAACAAGAACAATGGCTTGTCGTCCGTAGGAAATCACTTGTTCGATCGATTGCATGTAAACTTCGGTCTTGCCACTACCGGTGACACCATGCAATAGGATCGTTTCATGTTCGCCCGAGTCGATTGCAGCATAAATGGTTTGCAATGCGACTCGTTGATCGGACGATAGTGCCGGTGGCATGACTCGTTCGTAGACTTCGGCCGCGACGTCTTTACCGAACGTCATCACGCGTTCCGTGTACGATTCAACGAATTCGAGTTCGCATAGTTTCTTAATAACACCATCGGAGCATTGAGCTAGATGGCGCAGTTGTTCTTGTGATAGTGGCTCGTCGGCTAAGATCAATTGTTGCAGCGTCTGACGCTGTTTTACCGATAACGAGTTTAATTGCTTGTCATCGCTGGCTTTGAGCGATGGCTTGAGGAGCGTTTGATTGCGAGTTCCTGCTCCGGCTCGTACGCCTGCCGGAATGACCGCTTCGAAAACTTGGCCGAGCGGGACGAGGTAATAGCGACTCATCCATTGAATCAGTTGCAACAGATTGGCGTTGCAAAGGGGCTCCGGATCGATGGCTCGCAGGATCGGCTTGATGAGCTCCCGCGGATGCTGGCTGATGTGAACAGCTATCGTGTATCCGACTATCTCCCGATTTCCTTTGCCGAGTGGCACAACGACTCGCATGGCCGGTCGGATCAACCCGCCCAGTTCGTCCGGGATCCGATAGTCGTACGGTCCGAAGGGCGCTTCGGGAAATGCGACCGATGCGCAAGGAGTCTCCGCTGCCGCATCGATCTCCCAAGGAGCTTGGTTATGTGAAAACAATTCTCCTTGTTGGTAATCCATGTGTGGTAAGGTGTAATGAGTAATGTTTTCTGAGCTGCGGGCTAGCCGCATTAGGGAACGCAACGGTATTCCATCGCGGCTAGCGCCTTCAGTTCAAGTTAATCAAAAACAAAAAATCACAGCACGGAGTGCCGTGCTACACTAGGTAACCCTTGCGGTGATTTCGCTAACGCAGTCGTCGATTTTAATGCGCCATTGTTCTAGCGTATCTCGGTCGCGGATGGTGACGGTACGGTCCTGAAGCGTTTGTGTATCGACGGTGATACAGTAAGGTGTGCCGATCTCATCTTGTCGACGATAACGACGTCCGACGGCAGCCTTCTCGTCGTAAAAGACGTTGAACTTTTGCTTGAGAGCCGTGTAGATTTCCTTGGCAACTTCAGGCATGCCGTCCTTCTTAACCAACGGCAATACGGCAGCCTTCACCGGTGCCAGGCGTGGGTGCAAACGCATTACCGAGCGGGATTGCAGTTTGCCGTCTTCATCAGGTGCTTCATCTTCATGATACGCTTGACAAAGGAATGCGAGTGTCGCTCGATCGGCACCGGCCGAGGGTTCAATCACATGCGGGATAAAGCGTTGGTTGGTTAAGTCATCGCGGTACGAAAGGTCCTTGCCACTGCCTCGATGTCGTGGTTGACCTTGGTCGTTGAGTTCAAGCTCAAGTGGACGTTTCTTGGGATCTAGCTTGCCTTCGGAGTGCGATCTTAAATCGAAATCGCCTCGGTGAGCGATTCCCTCGAGTTCGCCAAATTCGCCTTCAGGCAAAAAGGGAAACGCATATTCAATGTCGGCCGTTCCGCAGGAATAGTGGCTCAGTTCATCTTGGTGATGCTCTCGCAATCTCAATCGGTCACCCGCCAAGCCGAGCGATAGGTACCATTGCATTCGTCGATTACGCCAATACTGATACCACTTCGGTGATTCGCTTGGATTGCAGAAGAACTCGATCTCCATCTGTTCGAATTCGCGAGAACGGAAGGTGAAGTTGCGTGGAGTGATCTCGTTTCGGAAACTCTTTCCCACTTGAGCCACCCCAAACGGAATGCGAATACGTGTGCTGTCGACGACGTTTTTGAAATTGACGAAGATACCTTGGGCGGTCTCAGGCCTCAGGAAGGCGGCCCCCTCTTCACCGCTCAGTGCTCCGACGTAGGTCTTGAACATAAGGTTGAATTCGCGGGGATCGGTCAGGGTTCCCAACTCGGTGGTGTCGGGACCTAAGACACTTGGTCGCTGGCTTGGGTCGAGTTTGTCCAGCGTCAGGAACGAATCGCCAAATGTGAGTTGGCCCACGTCCTTGTTGCGAAGGTTAAAGAATTTGAGCGCTCGGCGGGTTACCTCTTCTTGTTCCAGTTCTGCGTCCGCGAACATGGTTACGAAGATTTTTTGTTCACCTCGGGCTACCCACTTACCTCGAACTTGGTCGAATCGATAGCGTTTTTTGGTTGCACGGCAGTCGACCATGAAGTCATGGAACAGATCGTAGTGGCCGGAACATTTCCAAACTTGCGGGTGCATAATAATGGAGCAGTCGAGGCCGACCATCTCGTAGGTGCTTGGAGCACCTTCGGGTTGGACAAGTTCATTGTGTCCTTGGCACATGTCGCGCCACCATGCGTCTTTGATGTTACGTTTGAGTTCAACTCCGAGCGGTCCGTAGTCCCAAAAACCGTTGAGACCGCCGTATATCTCACTGGATTGAAACATGAATCCACGTCGCTTGCAGAGCGACACGAGTTTTTCCATTTGCATTATGAGTATGTTTCTAGGAGGTTTAGGTGGTTATGAAGGAACGGTGGATGATTTTACGGTGATGTGACTGCGATTCGTTTAACCCGCGAAGCGGAGGGGCCGAGTTGGCGATTGTGGAATTGGGTTCCCGCGGCTGCGCCGGTTAAACATCAAGGTCGGTTAAACATCAAGGTCGGTTAAACATCAAGGTCGGCTAAACATCAAGGTCGGCTAAACATCAAGGTCGGCTAAACATCAATGCAAACGCTACTTGGGAAGTCGTTGGGCGACGACGAGTCGCTTAAGACGGGCAAGATCCTTAATAAGGGTAATGTTCGTCCAGTTTTGGGTGCTGGCCATATGGCTTTCGACTTGGTCCGCGATCATGGGTGACAGTTCGCAGATAAACCAGCCGTTCTCAAGGAGCTTGTCGGCTGCTTGGGAAGCCAACCGTTCGATGATTTCAGTGCCCGAGGTGCCTCCGACAAGGGCCATGCGTGGCTCATGTTCACGAACTGTTTTATCAAGAGTCGCATACTCGGCTTCGGACACGTAGGGCGGATTACTCAATACAAAATCGACACTGTTGTCGCGGATGGAGGCTAGTAAGTCGGACTCAATGATTGAGACTCGATCGGTCATTTTGTGTAGTTCCACGTTTGCTTTCGCGATTGCAGCGGCAGCCGGACTAAGTTCGATTGCGGTGATCGTACATTGGCTCAGGTGTTTGGCGACACTGATCGCAATGCAACCGCTACCTGTGCAAACGTCGACGATATTGAAATTCTTAGTCGGTTCCGCTGCTAGAATAGGTTTGGCACGATCCAGGCATTCGACAACGATATGTTCGGTTTCGCCGCGAGGGATAAGGCAGTCTTTCGAGACTTGGAATGGAAGAGAGTAAAACTCTTTCTTGCCGACCAAATAAGCGACCGGTTCACCTTGGGCCCGACGTTTTACGACTTCACGAAACTTGGCTTTCACCGTTTCGTCGGGCTCTTCTGCAAAGGCAGTGTAAAGGTCAATGCGTTCGCAGCCGCGAGCATGGGCCAAGAGGACTTCTGCATCGAGGCGAGGCGACGGCGAACCAGTCTTTTTCAGATGCTCGGTTGTCCATTGGAGCAGACGCAAAATCGTCCACGGATCCGATTGCGTCGTGCTCGTGGCGGTCATTGGGTCGTCCTTTGGGTGAATGCTTTTTTACGGTGCCTAGTTGCGCCAGCCACTGCGCGGGTTAAACATTGTTGCACAAGCCGCTGCGCGGGTTAAACATTATGCGTCGGTGTCGTCTCTCAGGGTCGAACGTTCGTATTCGATCAGTGCGTCGGAAACGGGTTGCAAGTCACCTGCTACGATTTGATCGAGTTTGTACAAAGTCAAGTTGATACGATGGTCTGTGAGTCGGTTCTGCGGGAAATTGTAGGTCCGAATGCGCTCGCTGCGGTCCCCGGACCCGATGAGGGACATGCGTTCGTTGGATCGCTGTTTCAACTCTGCTTCACGTTTGGCTTCGTAGAGGCGTGTTTTGAGAACGCGTAGGGCTCTTGCCAGATTCTTAAGCTGGCTTTTTTCGTCCTGGCATTGGACGACCACCCCGGTTTCGTAATGAGTTAGTCGGATTGCGGATTCGGTTTTATTAACGTGCTGACCTCCAGGTCCAGACGCGCAAAATTTATCGACGCGGTAGTCTTCCTTTTTTAGATCGATTTCGATGTCCTCGGGTTCAGCCATGACTGCAACCGTAGCAGCAGAAGTATGGATGCGTCCTTGTGCTTCGGTTTCGGGGACGCGTTGAACTCGGTGGCCACCGCTTTCGAACTGCAATTCACGAAAGACCCCTTCCCCCTCGAAGCCGAGGATGATTTCTTTGAAGCCGCCTCGTTCTGTGGTGCTGGAGTCCATGATTTCGACTTTCCAACCCTTGGCGTCGGCATGGTGTTTGTACATGGAGTACAAATCGCGGGCGAACAAGGCCGCTTCCTCGCCGCCGGTTCCAGCTCGGATTTCAAGCACACATCGGGTACGAGCGGCATCCTCACCGCCGATGCTCATGTCGAGCAATCCGTTCCATATCTCTTGGCGCTCCTCCTTCAATCGAGTGGACTCCTCGAGAGCCATGGCGTTTTCGTCCGGATCTGCCGATGCAAGCATCGGAGCCAGCTCCTTTAGTTCTGCGGCCATGCGCTCGTAGTTGCGAAACATGGTTGCAACTTTGAGTAGCCCACCATGTTCTCGCATAATACTGGCCATTTTAGACGAATCGCCAGACAAGATTGCCTGGTCGGACATCATTGCTTCGAGTTCGTTAAATCGAGTTAAGGTTTGCTCGAGTTGTTCGCGTATTTTCATTCGTAGTCTTGGCTTGGTAAAAAACAAAACCGTCGCAGGCCTCAGTTGGCAATCTGCGACGGTCTTTGAATTCTGATTGCCAGAGCCACTTCATGACAGCGAAGCTTAATACAAGAGCATCGCCAATTGGCTCGAGCAGCTACTTCTTTTTGGCGGCTGGCTTCTTGGTACCCAGACTCGCGTAAGTACCCGCAGCGAATTTCGTCTGAAACTTTTCAATGCGTCCGGCCGTGTCGACGAACTTCAGTTTGCCGGTGTAAAACGGATGGCAAACATTGCAAATGTCGACCCGGAGCTCTTTGCGAATGCTGCGAGTCTGAAAGGTATTTCCGCAACCGCAGGTTACTTTGGTTTCACTGTAATTGGGATGGATATCGTTTTTCATGATGTTTTTTTAGAAGCGTTCGCTTGTGTAAAACGCCAAAATGTGGACCAAAATCAAAAGGAGCGAAGAGGAACTCGAAAACAGTTCAAAATCCCAGGGAATTCAGGAAGTCGAATCCCGTCTGTCCCAAAAATCAGCCCAAATCGCTGCCACCGAACAAGATTCTAGGCAGGAGTTATCGGTCGGGCTAGTCCAATTCGATCGTAAGGGTCGAAACTTTTGCGGTTCATTTGTCGCAATTCGCTGTTCGAAAAGGTCCAGGCCGAAGCTCCAATTGAGCGACCTGAAAATGCTAGTTATCATGAAGGTTTCGGTTGATCCATGCATCCAAACATACGAATCCTCAATTCAAGCACACCAATTCGAAGAGGAAATATGCTTTTTTACGAGGCGAAAATAGTCCATTTGATTGCAGTTGTTGCGTGAAGTTCCGGTCCCATAATGACATCCAAAAAGTACCATTTGACGAGTAACGAGCAGTCCGATAATCAGTTCAATGCCGAGTTGGAAGAATGGATTCGCGGAGCTGCTCTCGGTGACCAGGAATCACAGAAGAAGGTATACCAACGCATCTCCGCCCAAATAGTTCGCATTGTGCGACGGATCGTAGGGCAGGACCACGTCGATGATGTGGTTCAAGATTTTTTCGTGGCATTGTTTTCCAAAATCAGCCAGTTTCGATTTGAGTCTTGCTTTGAGACCTGGGTTCACCGTATGGCCGTCAATCAATCCCTGCAGCACCTTCGCAAGTCAACTCGCGAGCAAGAACGGATACGCCAATATGCGGGTGAAGGAGCCTCGCAGACCATGCTTACGGATGAAAATTCCTCGCGTGAGGATGCAGAAGCACTCGCGATTGCGCTGAACCATTTGTCGGGCGATCAACGTGCACTATTGCACATGAAAGAGGTCGAGGGCTTCGGCTATCAAAAAATTGCCGATGTGCTCGGTGTACCAGAAGGAACGGTTGGTTCCAGACTGAACAAAGCTAGGTCTGAACTGAGGTCCGCGCTTTTTCAATTGGGATGGGAGTTTTGATTGCCATGAACTGCAAAGATATTACTGATAAACTTTCCCGGTTCATGGATGGCGAAATAGACTCCGCGTTGAATGAGCGGCTATCACTGCATATCGAATCGTGTGATTCATGCAAAAAAAATCTTGAATCCTTTCGTCGAATCGGCGTGTGGATGCGAGAAGTCGAGGCCCCCGTCGATACGGAAGTAACTTGGGGTCGTATCGAAGCGGCTATCTCCTCCAAACTGAGATTGAGTGAGCGGCGGTCAATGAAGTGGATCGTTCCTGCACTTGCATTGTCTGCATCGGTAGGATTCGTCCTGGCGAGTGTAGTATGGTATCCCACAAATGGAACGGACACACCGCATGAGCATGCGATTCACGAACATGGTTCGTCAGCTGTCGATTTTCGAAACGTGATCGAGTTCGCGCAATCGGAACCGCAGAAAGCGATTTCCAGTCTCGTTGAAAAGTACGAAGGAAAGCAGCTTGATACCGAATCGGCCACGAAATACATCGGCTACCGCCCGGCGCTGTTCAGCAGTGTACCCGATGGGTTTCAGCGAGTTTCCACTCATATACTTAATATGCCATGCTGCAAATGTACGGCATCGGTTTGTCAACGCCCGAATGGGACGTCATTGATCGTGTTTGAGCATAAGGATGAGCAACCGGTTTGGTTTGGGGAATTGCCCTCGATCGAAACGCAATGTTCTGGAAACCAATGCCGAATAATTGAGTCAGCGGGCCAGTTGGCGGTGAGTTGGCGTCAAAACGATCGGCAGTTCACGATGGTCGGAGCGACCGACGTTGATGAAGTCAGTCAATGGGTTGCAACGCTGAAGTTGTTTTAATACAAGCAGAGGGCACCGGCTTACTCGTCAATTCGCCTTCCGATTTGCCATCGGTGTCCTTCGGACTGCGCGTTATTTGGTCTACCGCTAAGCTTTTGGATGCCCTAGCCGTCGGCTGCCTTCACGAAACTTTCCATTTAGATGAGATTTTCCCATTTCGAGAAGCGCAATGTGGCCAATGAAAATCAATACGAGACCAAAGATGGGCCTTCGGGCGAAGCAGGAATCGCACAATTAGTTGAAGGATTCTTGTTAGAACAGCATCCAATCCTACGTTGATGTTCCTTAGTCGCGTCTAAAATGCTAGTTTTAGGCAGCTTATCCCCGTTCATGGACCTTTTTTACGCTCGTTCCTGGAATCCAACATGTCGAGAAATCAGAGTCTTTTTGCCGTAACCTTGTCCGTATTCGCGGTAACCGGCCTAGTTCTAGTGGGCTGCAACCAATCCCCTACTACTGCGAAGCTACCTGCAAATCCCATAGTCGATGGCAATTCAAAGACTTCAAAAACGGTTCGAAATACACCTGCGGAAGTCGAGCATCCGCATATTGCGGGAGCTCATGGTGGGATTGTGATTCCAATCGGTTCCGATAGTTATCATGCTGAAGCGGTCATTGAAAAAGATGGCCAGTTTCGATTGCTCATGCTAGGTGCGGACGAGACTCGCATCCAAGAGGTTGATGTTCAGGCAGTGAAGGCTTACATCAAGGCGGCAGGCGAGACTGACGCTACGCCAATCGAAATGAAAGCAGTCCCACAAGATGGAGATGCTGGTGGCAAGACATCGCAATTCGTTGGGCAGTTGCCAGAGACAGCAATGGGCAAAGCGATCGACGTCACCATTCCGAATTTGCGAATCGGTGCGGAACGATTTCGCGTCGGATTTACCACCGCTGTTCAGCAACACGATATCGGGATGCCTGCGGCAGTGAGTGGTGCCGAGGAACAAAAACTCTATTTCACGCCTGGTGGCAAATACATGCAAGCCGATATCGATGCGAATGGAAAGCTGCCGGCTGGTGCTAAATTTCGCGGGCTAATGACCAAACATGATATGGCCCCGATGCCCGGTGACTTTATCTGTCCAGTTACGTTTACCAAGTCAAATCCAAAAGTCGAATGGCAAATCGATGGCAAGAAGTACCTTTTCTGTTGCCCACCTTGCGTCGACGAATTTGTTCGCATGGCAAAAGAAGAGCCTGATAGCCTGAAGGCACCGGGAGACTATGTGCTCGGAGCAAAGCAAACCAGTGGAGGTGAAAAGACGGAACCGACTTCGCCGAACACTACCTCTCCAAACAACAAGCTCGATCCGAAAATTGCAGAAACGCTCGCAGGCTTGAACAAGGAAGACCGATCTTTGGTCGACTCGCAGAAGTACTGCGCCGTCATGACCGAAAGCTTGCTTGGATCCATGGGAACCCCATTGAAAGTCGATATCCATGGCGAGCCGGTGTTCTTGTGCTGCAAGGGCTGTAAAATGAAGGCGTTTCGGGATACAGATGCGACCTTGAAAACGGTCGCTAAACTTCGCGGTGAGAACGGAGTGGAGCCTTGAGTTAGCCCAACTTTAATGATCGCAGCCATGCCATCACGATTCATCGCTCTCGTTACTTCGTTGCTGATCGTTTCGCACGTCCATGCGCACGAAGGCCACCGTCCTTTGCCAACGCGAGGCATGGAAGTAAACGTCGAAACCGGGAGTATGATCCTAACTAAGGCTGCACGCGAAACGCTCGACGTAAAAACCGTCGAAGCTGAAGCGAAGGAGCTCCACCAAACTTTGAATGCCTACGGTTCCATTGTAATGCCCTGGGACCGACATGCCGTTATAGCATCACCCTTGACAGGTCGAATCGTTGACTTGAAAGTGAGCCCAGGAGAGACCGTGAGTGAGGGTCAAGTGCTAGCCGAGATGGAAAGTCCAGAGCTGGAACAGCTTATTCTAGAGTTGAGAGCCGCACAAGTAGATCTTCTACTGTCATCGAAATTGGTAGAGAGCATTGGGCAAGCCAGCCGAAGTGGTTCTATCCCAGCAGTTCGATTGATCGAAGCGAAGCTAAAGCAGGACCAAGATAAGACATCCGTCGAGTTGGCCTCAGTCAAGTGGCGATCATTACAACTTCCAGTCACGATGCTCGATACCATCCTGCAGTTGCCTCAGCAGAATCATCGACAACTCCTCCAGCTTCGATCACCCATCGATGGTGTTGTAACTCACGCCGATTTATCGCTTGGCAAGGTTGTCGATCCAAAGGAGCACCTGTTCGAGATCATCGATCTAAGAAGTGTGTGGCTGAAAATCCAAGTTTTGGAGAAAGATCTCACAACTGTTTTTGTTGGACAATCTATCGAATTTCAAATAACCACTGATTCATCCATTTCCTATCGTGGCATAGTAGATGTGGTGGATTCTTATTTGAATCCAGACACACATTTAGGGACGGTCTGGGCGACCATGAAGAATGAATTGAATAGTCAGCCCATTTTGCTGCCAGGAATGACGGGCCAGGTAAAGGTTGATTCCATGAAGGGCAGCGATCGCCTCGTGGTGCCCGTTTCGTCCGTGATTCGAGACGGTGCGGAACGCTTTGTTCTTGTCGAGCAAGAACAAACAGCAGTCGCTTCGACTTACAAGAAGCAGACCCTTGTGCTTGGAAAACGATCAGGAGATTTCATCGAAGTTGCAGGTGGCAGCCTCTATCCCGGCGATCGCGTTGTCACGCGAGGGAGCCATGAATTGGGTAGCTTCTTTGCAAAGGGAGTTCTCAAAGTGAGTCCCGAGTCGGCTCGCGACATTGGTTTGAGGACGGCACCAGTTTCCACAGATTCGATCAATGAAACGATTACGATTGATGGAGTGGTCGATGTTCCCGCTACCAATCGTAGTATTGCATCAGCGCAACTCGGTGGAACAATCTATGAGATATTGGTCGATCGTGGCCAAAGAGTGCGCCGTGGCCAAGTACTTGCCGAGGTCACAAGTCAAGCGTTTCAGAATTTGCAGCTCGAGTTGCTACAAAGTAGTTTGAACTTCAACATGAAACAAACGATGGTGAAAAACCTACGTTCAGCAAACGAGGCAGTTGCTCCGCGACAACTTTGGGAGTACGAAAGTCAGCTCAATCAATTTGTCAGCCGCCGCGATGTTGTCATCCAACAATTGAAGACGGCGGGCATCACCGATGAGCAAATCGCAGGGTTATTGAGCAGCAAACGACTGATGATTACCTTGCCGGTGCTCGCTCCAATGGACGGAGTCATTGTAGGCTTCGATAAGTTTCTAGGGCATGTCGTGCGGCCGGATGAACCACTTTTCGAAATCCATGACGTCAGCCACGCTTGGGTTCAAGGTTTCATCTCGCAGCGGGACTTTCCGCGTATTCGAATAGGACAACAGGTGCGAATGCGATTTGTAGCTTCTCCTGACGAAGTCGTAGTCGGGACCATCACACGCAGCGGTCAATCCATATCCGTGGGTGACCAAACCCTTTCCGTGTGGATTGAACTTCAGGGAAAACCGTCGTTCCCATTGCAACACAACATGCTTGCACGAATCCACATTGAAACCGGCAAAGCTGGAAACTCGCTGTCAGTCCCACTGAAAGCAATTGTTCACGAAGGGTTGCATTCGTATGTGTTTGTTGAGGGGGCCGATAAAACATTTGAACGTCGATTTGTTGTCACGGGACGTTCGAACGATTTGCAGATCGGAATCGTCAACGGATTGTCATTCGGAGAGTCGATTGCAGTGAGTGGCGCAGCGGCACTTCAATCTGGCTACGCAGCGCTGAAGTGATCTTGAGCCTGTGGCATTCGAAAACTTGATTTAACCAATATGCTCAACGCCGTTATCCGATTCTCACTCCACAACCGAGGCCTCGTGCTGATCGTTGCGTTGTTGATACTTCTCTACGGTGGCTACAATCTTAGCCAAATGCCAGTCGACGTCTTTCCCGACTTGAATCGACCGACGGTCACGATCATGACCGAAGCGCCGGGATTGGCACCCGAGGAAGTCGAGGTGTTAGTAACTCGCCCAATCGAATATCAACTGAATGGTGCGACAGGCGTTCAGCGCGTACGCTCTGCGTCGGGGATCGGGCTATCCATTGTATGGGTTGAATTCGAATGGGGGACGGATAACTATCGCGACCGGCAGATCGTGACGGAAAAAATGCAAATGCTGAATGCGAGACTGCCAGCGGGTGTCAATCCAGTCATGGCTCCAATCTCGTCGATCATGGGCGAAATCATGTTGCTCGGCTTGCGATCGAGCGCAGTTCCCGAGAATGAAAACGTGGCGGAGACGCAGCGGATGCAATTAAGAACCCTTGGTGAGTTCACTGTTCGGAATCGTTTGTTAGCTGTTGAAGGCGTTTCGCAAGTCACCGTCATGGGCGGAACATTGAAGCAGTACCAAATCATCACTTCACCGGCGAGGCTGGCGGCGCAAAACATCACGCTACAGCAATTGACCGATGCCGCACAAAAAGCCAACGTCCTCGCTGGTGGTGGCATCATGGTTCGCCCGCCTCGCGAATCGTTAATTCGAATTAGCGGTCAGAGTCTGTCTTTAGAAGATATCGAAAATACGCCGGTCCTATGGAGAGGCAAGCGGGCTGTACTCATTAAAGAAGTCGCTGAAGTCCGTTTTGGCGGTCCAGTTAAACGTGGCGATGGCAGTGTCCGCGTCAAAACAGATGATGGTATAAAGGGAGGATCGGCGGTTATTCTTGCGGTCCAAAAGCAGCCTGGTGCCGATACGCTTCAATTGGATCGTGAGATCGGTACTGTCCTGGATGCCTTACAAGCCGATTTACCACCGGATGTTCTGATCGAACGAAGAATTTTTAAGCAGGCCGACTTCATTCGTTCCGCGATCGACAATGTGGTCGAGGCGGTTCGCGATGGAGCGATCTGGGTTGTGGTTGTACTATTCCTGTTCATGTGGAACTTCCGCACAAGTATCAGTTCGCTAACGGCCATGCCAATGTCGATCTTTCTGACGTTCATGATATTCCATTGGTTTGGGATCTCTATCAATACCATGACGCTTGGTGGAATCGCGGTCGCCATCGGCGATTTGGTCGATGATTCGATTGTTGATATCGAAAACATTTATCGTCGGCTCAAGGAAAATCGACAATTGCCCATCGAACAGCAACGGCAGGCACTGGATGTGATATACGATGCATCGAGTGAGGTTCGTAATTCGATTGTATATGCAACGTTGATTGTCGCGTTGGTGGTGTTGCCTTTGTTTTCGATGAGCGGACTGGAAGGGCGAATGTTCGCACCACTGGGCTTGTCCTACATGGTATCTCTATTGGCTTCGCTCGCCGTCTCGCTGACCATCACACCGGTCCTTGCGTACTACCTATTGCCAGGCGCAAAGTTCCTCGACGAACGCGAGGATCCTTTTTTGCTTCGAATCTTAAAAAGTGTCGCCGGACGAGTGTTGCAAATGACTTTGCGAAATGCAAACGCAGTTCTTGTAGTAACCATGCTATGCGTCGCGCTGTCGCTAACCACGTTGTATTGGATGGGTGGGGAATTTCTCCCACCATTTAATGAAGGTACCTTTACGATCAGCTTTCAAACGGAGCCGGGTACAAGTCTGATCGAAAGCCAGAGGCTCGCTGAGCGAGCAGAACTGATGCTTCTCGATATTGCTGAAGTAATTGCTGTCTCCAGACGAACCGGACGGGCCGAGTTGGATGAGCATGCCGAAGGTGTGAACTCCTCGGAGATCGACGTGCGGATCCAAGAACATCAGCGTGCAAAGCCGGGGGTCATAGCCTCAGTGATTCGGTTGATTCCGATTGCTCACTTATGGGGTTTCGAGACGGTTGGCCGTCCAAACGAAGCGGTGATGGCGGACATTCGAGATAAAGTGACACTCATACCGGGGATCAAAGCCAACATAGGGCAACCGATTTCACATCGCTTGGACCACATCATGTCCGGCGTGCGTGCTCAGATCGCAGTCAAGGTTTTTGGCAACGATCTGCGTGAACTGCGCAATGCCAGTCAAGACATTTACACAGCCATGAGCCAGGTTGCAGGTGTCGTCGACCTGCAACTCGAACCTCAAGTCGAAGTGACGCAAATTCGATTGCAGGTTCGGCGCGAAGATGCGGCTAGATATGGATTAGCTCCGGGAGACGTCGCTGACTTGTTGGAGACCGCCTACAAAGGTCGAGTCGTATCGCAGGTACTGGATGAAGATCGTTACTTTGGATTGGTTGTCTGGTATGACGAAGCGTCCCGTAGCGATCCCGATGTGATTGCCCAAACGATTATCGACACTCCCTCGGGACGTCGCGTTTCTCTGGCCGAAGTGGTCGACGTACTTGATACGACCGGCCCCAATACGCTCAATCGAGAGCACGTTCAGCGGCGCATAGTCGCGTTCTGCAATGTCCAAGGCCGCGACCTTACAAGCGTCGTGACGGACATTCGCAAATTGACGCAACCCATCGAGGAGCGGCTTCGCAATCTGCCCGGCGATTACCACATCGAGTATGGCGGGCAGTTCGAAGCACAGCGCGATGCAAATTTGCGATTGTTCATTCTCGGTAGTTTATCGGTGGTCGGTGTTTTTCTGTTGCTCGTAAAATGCCTCGAATCCTGGCGAGCTGCCTTACAGGTTTTGGCCAATATTCCGTTGGCCGCCATGGGTTCTATTCTCACGCTCTTGATCGTCAATCAGCCGTCGACACAAGCTTTGGCCGCCGTGCCATGGTGGCAATGGCCCAGTGTTTGGATCGGTGCGACAACGTTGTCGGTTGCCCATTGGATCGGTTTTATCACTCTGATCGGAATCGTCAGCCGCAACGGCATCATGATGATTTCGCATTATATCCACTTGATGGAGCACGAAGGCGAGGAATTCGGCGAAGCGATGATCATAAGAGGGAGCCTCGAACGATTGGCCCCAGTGATGATGACCGCCACGACCAGCTTCATAGGATTGCTGCCATTGATTTTGGGTGCCGGACAGACCGGAAAGGAAATACTTTATCCGCTTGCCCTGGTTGTCTTCGGTGGAATGCTGACGTCGACGCTTTTAGACCAATTGGTCACACCAGCCTTGTTCTACCGATTCGGACATAAGCGATGAAGATGATACCATCGAACTATCTGGTCGATCTTGATTTGCCCTAGGTAACAAAACCAAATTGAGCAAGACCAGCAATGATGCAAACTATCCCTGACATTCAAATCTTTGAGGCTCATCCGTTGTTTCGGGGAGGTCACGCGAGCAGCCGCTCAACCAGTTATGGTTTGCCTGGGCCGTGTTGCCGGGGTAACGCCACAGGGGCCATCGGCGCCACAGAGCCAGCGCCACAGGCGCCATCCATACAGCCAGTTGCCGGCCGGTTGCCGGCCGGTTGCCGGCCGGTTGCCGGCAAGTGCCGGCAAGTGCCGGCA
>CAMDKL010000011.1 GCA_945900945.1 Pirellula staleyi DSM 6068 | reverse complement strand
TCTCGGATTTTGCATCCAACGATCAATGCGATTCCGGTGAGCAGCACAGTAGGGCTGAGCCATGTCAGCCATTGGACCCATCGGCATTTTGCAAAATGAAATTCATCTCGACACCACTGGGCGAGCCCCTCCGGGCTGGATTGCTGGTTTCGATAGTCGCATGTCGTTTCAAAAAAAGACTCGCGCCAAGCCCGATCGGTTGCGAGCTCTTGAACCGCTGCTTGACGCTCTTCGACGCATTCGCGAGGAACCCAGTTGGTTAACCAATCGCATAGAGTCTTGGCACCGGTTTGGGTCATAGCTAGCGAACACCAGCGATAAAGACTTCGGTCACCGAACAAATCCAGATCTCGGCTCAACTCGGAATAATATTCCGTGCAACACACTTCCGTCGGCAGTGGAGTCAGCTCAGCCCAATCCCGATTGCAGCGAGCTAGCAATCGTCGATAGCCATATAACCTCTGGCGGAGCTGTGAAGTGAGCCAAAGGTTTGTCTCGTGCCAAGTTGCAGCAGCAAGGAAGCCCACGATAAGTAAGGTGCCAATTTTCCAGCTCCAACCGCTCGCTTCTTTCAGCGTTAGGCCAAAGAAAATGAGTGCCAAGCCAGGCAACGCGAGCGCCAGCCGAACTCCAACGAGGCGACGCATTAGGCTGGTTCGTTCTAGAATCTTAGCCTCAAGGGCTTGGATGTGTCCCAGGTAGCCGTCGGCTGCCCGCATCGATTGCTTATGTTTGATTTGCATGGGTCGCGATTCTAAAAGTGAAACCGCTTTTCCAAAATGGCATTTTGGCAACTCTGGGGCCTATTTCCTCTTGTATTAGGTAGACGATTCCTGGTATTGGATTTCCATGACATCTATTGGAGGGGCAATCGTGGAGTCAGAAAGAGAGCAATACGCATGAAACCATTTACCCAAAACCGATCCTTTTTTGCGACTTGGACGCTTCTTGTCACCCTGTTTTGGTATGGATCGAGCGGTTGTACGCAAATGGCCCAAAACGGGACCGGGGTCGCTCTTTACCAGCAGGGGCGTTACGCCGAAGCTCTTCAAACCTTCGAACAAGCCAAGCAGTCCGATCCGACCAATCCAGATACATACTACAATCTCGCCTCAACGTACCATCGTTTGGGGACCAGCGCTAAAGATCAAAAAATGCTTGATAACGCCGAATCGATTTACAATCAAGCTTTAGAGCTATCGCCAGATCACGTGGAATGCCATCGAGCTTTGGCAGTTCTCCTGGTCGAAACAGGTCGATCGGACAAAGGGTTTACTTTACTCAAAAGATGGGCTCAGACCAGTCCCAACGTCTCGGACGCACGCGTAGAGTTGGCCAAGCTCCATCAAGAGTTCAACCAAACCAAGATCGCCGAGCAATATCTCGACGAAGCCTTGGCAATGGATCCAAACAACGCGAGAGCTTGGGCCGAACGAGGACGGTTGCGAGAAAATTCTGGTGAGTTGATGCAAGCGGTCCAAAACTACCAGCAAAGCATTGCGATCAATTCATTACAACCTGATCTTTACCAGCGAATCGGAGCCCTCAATGTTCGACTAACACAAAATGTTCTATCGACAACGGGAACAAGCATCGCAGGGGCACCGGGTGCGCCGGGCAATCCTGCTCCCAAGACTGGCTCGCCGACACCACCGACCTTGAACGCATCAGCTCCATCGCCGACCAACTCGATAAACCCTCCCTCGCAGTCTCGCTATTGAGAATGTCGACGTGATGTGGATCCAATTTCCGGAGTGAGCCAAACGGTTCGCTAACCAGTTGCTCAATTCGTTGCTCGGTCGATCGACTGCTTTGGTAACAATATGGGAAAGAATGGCCAGAACAGGCATCGTAACCGACACCGCAACAACAGTTGCAAAGAAATGCCCGAGACTCCCGCACAGATTTAAGTAGAGCCAGCTCGCTAACGAACCGAGCAATAAGAAGTGCAAAGCATACATTGCGTACGAGACGGAACCCAGATATCGGAGCACGCGATGGTCTAGCGCTCGCTGAATCGAAACCGATGACAACACGCTGGCGAAAACCAGAATCGCACCAAACATGGAATAGCTGCCAGTGCCAAACCTACTCGCAGTAGCCAATAGCCCTGTCAAAGACGATTCTACTGACTCGATATAGTAAGGTTGCATTCCCAAAAGCAAACCGAGGCACAACGTCAGCGGGGCAACAACACGCGACGCCCTCATTTTGTTCATGAACGGAAGCCGGTCCAATTCGGCAAATACAAGTCCTATCACAAAACCGACGTAAAGGCTCTTGTACAGGAGCAGGAAAAGGACAACCAATACAATTGCGCGTTGAGACGCCTTTAAATGGACTCGAAAGACAAGATACAGAAAGACGATGTACGAGCCTTTGAGTTCCTTGTAGATAGTCCACATCGGCGGGTTGTAAACCTCGCTGGTCGAAAACAGTCCGAAAATCAAATCGCATGCAAACGCTTTCATCGAAATCGAATTTGTCCAAAAACTGCTGAACCACGGCTGTGAGCCTGTCAGCCATGAAACCCGCTCATTAAAATAGCAACCGCACACTAGCAATGCATAGCTTAGCAGAACACTGAAAGCGACCATTCCTCCCAGTCGAATGGGACGCTTGATCATGGCTTTGATCAAACGACTTCGTGACCCCGACTGGAATTGCATGTGCCCAGTCGTTAAAACAAATCCGCTGAGTACGAAGAACAAACATACGGCAAAGTTGCCCGCAATGGCCAAGGAAAAAGGAGGTCTGTGGAATACGGATTCTAAAGATGCTTGCTGGCGATAGCTACCGCCAAAAACGGCATACGGATAGAATGCTTGCAAGAAGTGAGTGGCGACGACGATGGTTGCGGCGATGCCCCGCAGCGAGTCCAGATAAAAACGCTTCGGTTCTCGCTGATTCGCATCCTGGGGTTTTTCGCGAGAGCGTGGAGATCCGTTCGTTAAAGAACCGCGATTCATAACGCCTCTTCCATCCTGTTAGGCAAATCGAATTTTCAAAATCAGCTTGGAAGCCTTTTTTACTAGCATAGAAACGGGCTTGGAAACAAGCCAGAAACGAACACACCCCTCGATTTCTTAAACTTAAGGCCTTTGCTATGATTTATTCAAAAGATCCGAACCTCATCCTTCCCTACTTTGTTGCCTTAGCTGTTTTATTTGGTGGAAGCCTGTGTGCCCAAGACGCTACACCCTGTCGCCAGGCACATGCGCACAACGACTACCTCCATGAACATCCACTACTCGATGCACTCGATTGCGGCTTTTGTAGCGTCGAAGCGGATATCTATTTAGTGGATGGCAAACTACTTGTAGGGCATACTCGGGGAGAGCTGTCACCAGATCGAACACTTCGATCGCTCTATTTAGACCCTTTGAGAACGCGAATCCGAAAACACTCTGGCAAGGTACATACCGACGGTGGCACGTTTACCTTGTTGATCGACATCAAATCGGAGGGCAAATCCACTTATCGCGCTCTTCATACGCTTTTGTCAGAGTACCGAGACATAATCTCTTGTGTAGACGCTCTCACCGAACACTCTGGCGCAGTGACAGCAATTGTCAGCGGCAACCGAGCGACCGATTTGATCTCCGCCGATTCCCTTCGGTACGTTGGTATCGACGGGCGATTGTCCGACTTGGACAGCGAGTCACCGGACCATCTACTACCGTTGATCAGTGATAATTGGACTTTGCATTTTCGTTGGCGGGGAGTTGGCGAGATCCCTGCCAGCGAGCGTGACAAGTTGACAGCGATCATCGAGCGGGCTCACAGCAAGAAGAGACGTATTCGATTTTGGGGGACACCCGACAACGCAAACGTTTGGGCCGTGTTGAAAGATGCCGGCGTCGATTTGATCAACACCGACGATCTCAAAGGCCTCAGTCATTTTTTGCGAAGTAGCAAGTAGAATTTCCGGTGAAATTAGGTGATGGGGCTAGCCTGGGCTGTTAAAATTTCGGGGTTGCAGCAATTTTGGATTGCGCCGTTTTTGTTCCAAACTACGACTCTATGCAATCGCAATCCAAATTGCGGAGCGGTTTATGATCTAACTCCCCGAGTTGCCCTACTACTTCCAATCGAACGGAACAAAAGCGTCACTTCCTAGGCACGATACACTACCAGTTTTTTAACACCCCAGGCTTGCGCCCAATGCGGCTGACTTTAGCCACTAGTCGAGCGTCATCGTGATGCGGAAGTTCTCTAGAGCGAAAGCCATGCGAGATGAACTCGAGGGGGATTTTTGCGCTACAAATCCAATAGGGGCGAGTCCGCGTCACCGAACTTATCCGCCGCGACCCCCATGCGATGCATGAGCGACAGGTACATGCTACAAAGCTTGCGCTCGCCGTCCGGCCGATGTTCGTAATCCAAAACGCGACCCGTCTTAAGCTCACCATTCAATCCGCCAGCCGTTAGCAATGGCACCTTTTGAGAATTGTGAGAGCTTCCCGACCACATGTTGTTGATGAACAGGATGCAGGAGTGATCGAGTACCGTGCCGTCTCCTTCTTGCATCGCGTCAAGCTTGCTAGCCAGATAAGCGAACTGGCTGCAGTAGTAAGTCGAGATACGTTCGAATTCATCCGAGCGGTCGTTATGCGATGCCGAATGGTGCGCGTTCCTCGCATCCAAAAACGGATAAAAAAGGCCAGAAATATCGCGACACAACAACAAGGTCGCGATCCGCGTCTTGTCGGTTTGAAACGCCAATGCCACAATATCGCACATCAGTCGCATATGATCGCGAATGTCTTCTGGCAGTCCATTGTCAGGGCGCGGCATGCTCGCGAGTGTTTGAGGATTGCCATCCAAGCGAGCCTTTGCTTTTTCCTGTGCTTTGCGTTGTTGTTCGATCCCGTGTTCGACCTCCCGCACACTGGATAGAAACTCATCCAATTTTCGACGGTCATCCAAACTGGCTTGTCGACGTAAATCAGTTGCATGTTCGCCAACGCGATCCAGAACGCTCTGGTTACGACGTGCGCCACGGTTTTCAAATAGGCTGTCAAACGCCAATGCCGGGTAAACTTCCATCGGAACGGGCGACGTCGCGTTTTGCCAGGAAATGTGAGAGCTGTATGCCATCGAAAAATTAGTCTCGTGGTAACCTGTAACCGGCTGCTCGCAACCGAGCACCAAGCTCGATTGAATCGTGTCGCTACCAATCCGGTTCGCAAGCAACTGATCAACACTCGTACCACCGCTTAGCTCAGCTCCTTTTTTCAAGGAAGCACCAGAAAGAATATTTCCTGTCTGTCCAGGGTGAATACCTACTCCGGTTGCGTTCTTATTGAACAAGCCATTGATGACATTCAGCTTTCCCTTGATTGGCTCGAGCGGGGCGAGCGATTTGCCTAGCTCCATTGCATGTTCGTTCGGCCCTGGCTCGTTTGGCGTTTGACCGCTTGCTTTCGCCCACCAATGATCTGGATTGACGCCACAGGCCATAAAGAGCACACCGAACCGTTTTGGGAACACTGGTGCATCGGAACTTGCGATGGAATCTTCACCCCAAACTCGCAGCGACTGCAACCAAGGCAAAGTCATCGATACGCCGGCTCCTTGCAACAGAATTCGCCTTGATACTCGATTGCTACTGGACATTGTTTATTCCCTTGTCGTCGGTTCCGCGTTTTTGCAAAAATTGGGGGCTGGAAACTATCGTCTTGATCAATGTGCCAAACCGATAATCCTCCGAAACCAAGTCGATTTGCATCTTCTCAATCAGTAGATCATCGGCCAGTCGTAGGCTGCGGCCAAGAGCAAAAGCCAATAGTTTCCGGCAAAGGTTATCAATGAAATCGGATTGGCGATTCTTTATTATGTAATCGCGAAGGGCATCGACACCGCTTCCAGATTGTCCATTAGGGAAAACCGCTGAGTCGTCGATCTGCTTTTCGCCGAGATCCCGAGTTCGATGTTCACCCACAGGACCATAGCCTTCGAAAACGAGACCGATCGAATCAAACCGATCATGACAAACAGCACAGCTTTCGAGCTGTCGATGTTTTTCCAATGTCTGTCGCAAACTCAATTCACCCAATTGCAACTCATCGACGGGTAATTCAGGAACGTTCGGTGGCGGCGGCGGTATCTCCTCGCCCAACAGGCGACGCACTACCCAATAGCCACGCTTAACCGGACTCGTTCGCAAACCGGGAGCATTCTGTGTCATAAACACAGCCATCGGTAACAAGCCACCTCGCTGCGAATTGGCCAAGTCGGAAATCCGCCACCAATCCGACTTCGCTTCATTTTCGTCTCTCGCGAAACCATAGTGGTTTGCGAGCTCCGTATTGACGAAAGTATGCTTGCCATCGATGCAACTGAGTACCGAGCGATTCTGCTGGATCAAGTCTACGAGAAAGCGAATTGGCTCGTGGTACATGGCTTCCCGCAACGAATCGGTGAACTGAGGGAACCGAATACGGTCGACGCTGTTGTGTTCCTGGAATCTTCGAAAATCGAGCCATTGCGAACCAAACTCGATAGCCAACCCGCGCACACGATCGTCGCGGAGCATACGATCCACCTCGATGATCAAATCCTCTGGATTCGTCAAACGGCCCGCGCGAGAGCGTTCGAGTAACCGTTCGTCGGGCATGCTCGACCACAGGAAATAACTAAGACGATTAGCGAGTTCGAGTTCACTGAGTGGCCGCTGGGCAGCTGATTGCAAACCCAAGTCAACTCGGTAGCAGAACTCGGGCGACATCAGGACAGATACCAATAGATCTTGAATAGCCTCGTCATGCGACAGACTGTCGTTTTGCCTTAACGAGGTGTAATATTGCCGCATGTCATTTCGCTGACTCGTTGTGAGCGAACCGCGAAAAGCACGTTCGGCGAATTGTTCCAGAGCATCGAGGTGGGTTTTTTCGGAGCTGAGTCGCGACTGTTCGACCCAACGGATTTGATTATCGATATTCGTAAAGAAATCTTCGATCGCTTGGAGCTGCTCAATTGAGGCATCCATTCCTTTTGCTTTTGCAAGGTACATCTCCGAAAGTTGGTGTACCAATTCCGCCGACAATGCATCTTTGTTTTCAGGTCTTGCAAAATCAAATTCTTCATCGCGTAGGAATTTGTGATCCGTTCGTTCGAACCAAAGGAAGCCTTGGTATTGCCTCATTGGAGAGGATGTGACGAAGTCCAGTTCTTGCCACAGTTGGTCCAGTTCTTCGAGATCGTTGTCGTCCAGCACCAGTTCGCACAAGGGTTGATCGTCCCGAAAGTACCCCATCATGCTATGAAATCCTGCGCTCAGAAGTCGTCCTTTTTCTTGCTTCTCCTTGGCAACACCTAAATAATCTCGACCGCGTTCCGAGACGAAAAATGTATCCGGAAAACTCTTGCAAAAAAGTTCCAAGTCACGGTGAAAGATAGTTTGCAAATCGGTATCGACGGGAGTCGTTAAGACTTGGGCGATTTCCGACGGCAGTTTCTCAAAGACAATCAACTTGAGAGTCTCTGGGAGAAAAGATTGCCGATGTGATGCAGACTGACGATTCTTCCAGAGCACGAACGCTTGAGCACCGTCGTGAATTCCTTTGAGACGCATGTTGAAGGACGGCTCAAGCTGGCTTCGAACTTCGAGTATGAAATCCTTCAACGATTCGCATTCCTGTCGGACAGCCTTTTCATTCTGTGTCGGCAGCGCAAGCCAACGCTTGCGAACTGCTGCGAGTGGCCCGAGTTGCGATGGTTCGATGCCCGCGTTGAGTAGGTTTACAATCGTACTCAAGTATCGCGGACTGAGTTGGTGCTCCTTTGCAAGCCTAGCTAGAGAGGCATTTCGACTGGCGTTGTTGGCGGTACGA
This sequence comes from Pirellula staleyi DSM 6068, assembly GCA_945900945.1. Classification (GTDB taxonomy): domain Bacteria; phylum Planctomycetota; class Planctomycetia; order Pirellulales; family Pirellulaceae; genus JBKCUI01. The sequence continues at coordinate 56,294 of CAMDKL010000011.1, read as the reverse complement.
GCCTTCCATGCGGCATATAGATAATCGGCAATATCAATCGGTTGTTTGTTGTAGAAGTCAACAATGCGTTGGACGCAATATTTGTCGCGATCGGTATCGGTCACGGCAGGGTGTGGTGCGAAGGCAATACCGGTAGGGGTCAGGACCAAGTGGTTTGACACTTCACGAGCTGCGGCCAAGTATTTGTTTAGCAGAGCCGGAGACATAGTCAGTGATTCGCCGGAGTTATCGAAGCCCGCTGTATTGGCAGGATCGACGGGGAACTCACGAGCGGGCCGAATGTCAGTTCCGGTCAGGTCGCGCAGTGTGTTGTTGTATTCTGCGTTGCTCAGCCTTCGAACGGAAACAACACCCGGATCACCCGCAAATCGAATTGTCTCCTCGCGACGCGTTTTTTGAATGAGTTCCGCAACGTTCTTCCTGTCATTCTCGGAAGGAAACGCAGCAGCCTCTTTGGGGGGCATGTTGCCGCTTGCGACACGGCGTTCGATTTCTTTCCATACGTTGAACCGATCGGAGATGGATTGCCGAGATTGGAGCGAGCCGAGATCCAATTTTCCTTCCGGTTCTGCACCGCCATGGCAATCAATGCAATAGGTTTTCAGGAACGGTTGGATTTTCGATGTGAATGGGTCTTGAGCAAACAACGACTCATTTGCAATCAATAATACCATGAACGAACAAAAGCATTTATTCAAGATACGTGTAGATCGAATGGAAGGAAAATAATCTCTGATGACGCGAGGTTGCATTCGGTAGCATGTTTGCTGCTGGTGGGATTTTGGAGGAATGCGCAGAGCAACCAAAAATTATTTTAGCCTAAGAGGCTGCGAAAATCTCGTTGATCAGTAAAATGAAAGTGAAGGCTAAATGCCGAAAATCCTTATTGATCGAATGCGGGCAATTCTGCTTGACCGATTGGCAGATGGCGAGTCACAATATGCGTCCGAGTCAACCCGAAAAATATTTTGAATTTTACCAAATGATTATTGCCCAAACCGGACTGAATTCCAACCCTCTCTCGAACAGTCAGCCAAGTGCCAATTCAGTTGGCTATGGTTTTTGGTGGCTGCTCCCGATTTCGGTCGTTGGGGCAGGTATCGTATGGTACCTGCGTCGACAAATGATCCCGCCGGAAAAAAGATCCTCGTCGAAAAACTTGGTCCATACAAAATCGGCGGCGAATAAGGCTAGAAACACATCTTCGAGCGAAAATTTGGATGTTACCGCCTCTGCGAATCGTCGCGATTCAGAACCAAAAAAAGTTGGAAAAAAGAAGAAAAAGGATCGGAGCAATAGCGAACGACGCACACAAACTGTGGTTTCGAGTCTTCCATCCACTCCTGAAATAAAGAAAGATAGTACTGGTACACCTACTCCGATTTCTATCGCTCAAACCTTGGCTCGCCCCGAGTCAATGTCTCAGACATCAGCTCCAAACAATGCCATCTTTGAGCCGCTTCGCGAAGTAGTCCAGCAACGCAGGAAATCTACATTTTCGACAGCGAGCGATTTTTTGCAATCCAATGAATCGGTTGTTTCGTCTCTGCCGTCAGGTGGCAAATTTGAGAGAACTGTCGCACCCTCTGCAGCGACACGGTTGGTCGCGAACAGGTGGCCAACTCCCGCCACGCAACCGCTCCCAACCGCCAAGATTGCTACTCCGCATCCCAAGGCATCGCTAGCACCGAGCCCGGTAAGCAGTCCAGTTCCAGTACCCGTCCAGGAGAAAGGCCTAAAGAGCTTTGTCTCAAAAGTGAAAAATTCCGCGTCAGCGAACACAGATCCGGAAAACTAGATTCAATGCTAAGAGACATATCTAAACATCGTGCGGAATAAAAGTGGCTGGAAGCCTATGCCAGTGCGCCTTTGAAGGCGTTTGAACAGAAGGGTGCAAGTCCCTCCCAGGGTAACGGTACCGCTCTGAATCCAAAAGAGGTAACTGCGTTTCCGTGAGGAAGGGTGGAGAGCAAACTGATGAGAATAACCAGTCCGTAGCGAAAGCGAACTCGATTCGGCCAATCCTGTCGGGGAGATAGCTGACAAGCGTCGAACCTTTGACCGAGCGACGGCCATCCCTTGATCCTTTGTATCGATCGGCCTGAGGGATAGACCCGGTCGAGCAACGTAGGGTGCAGTAACGCGCAGATGCCGTCGTTGCGAAATGGAAATGCGCTGGTTGGAGGCGGAATGGTTAAAAATTCAGGCGAGATAAGAAGGGAGAACTGTTAATGGCCAGGAAACTGCCGTTTGGTACGTTACCAAGCAATGGCAGGCTAATCCATAAACAGTAGTCAGAAACGCCACAGTAGCTATGAAGCCAAGACAACATAACTTGGTGGAGCCAAGGGCGGAAAGGAAGTTAGATGCAACTATGACCCAACGCGGAAATTACAAAGCGATTAGTGAAGCAGAAAGTTTCGGATAGTGCGGTGTTGGCTTTGGTTAAGAAGTACCTTGACCAAGAAATCACGTTTGAGCTGTCGACGTGGACGACGGGGACAGGAGTGCCCCAAGGGGCGGTTCTATCTCCTTTGTTGTCCAGTATTTACCTCAACCCAATGGATCACCTCATGTCAGCCAAAGGCTTTCAAATGGTGCGTTATGCGGATGACTTTGTCATGTTGTGTCGCACACACGAAGAGGCCGAGGCCGCCCTGGCGGAAATCCGAACTTGGGTTGAGTCAGCCGGACTGAGCTTGCATCCAGACAAGACGCACATAGTAGATTCTCGTGAGAAGAGTTTTGGATTTCTTGGCTATTCCTTTCGAGGGCGATTTCGATTTCCCCGAGCGAAGAGTCATGAGAAAATCGTCGCCCGAATCCGCGAGCTAACGCCTCGCAAATCGGGAGATTCCATGGCTTGTATCGTATCGAGGATTAACAGTACGCTTCGAGGATGGTTTAATTACTTTCGTCACTGTTTCTGGAATATCTTTGAGGATTTCGATGCGATGGTCCGGCGGCGTCTTCGCCGCATGCTCCTGAAGCGGAATCGAAAGAATCCGAAGCGATTATGCAGAACCAAACGTTGGCCAAATTCTTATTTTACGGAACTGGGGCTATACAGCCTGAGTGAAGCCCAGCACCGTTTCGCACAATCCATTGGAACCTACTAACTGGAGAGCCGTATGCGGGAAAACCGCCCGTACGGTTCGGAGGGAGGGGAGCCGCAAACCAATGCGGCTTTCCTACCCCTATCGTCGGCGTTGCTGATCGCAGCAACATGCTGCACTAGAATGGCTTGAATACATTGCCCCGTGGCGATGGGAGAATCTTGCCGGGCGTTTGTCCTGCAGGTTGAGTTGGAGGTGGGCCATTTGGAGCGTTTGCAGGTTGCATGTTGGGTGGCAGCGACCCTTCGAATTTGCTTATCTCCATATCGATCTCCCCCGTTTTTAGTCGAAGGGCAACGGATTTAACATAGAGGTCTAATTGTGGGGAATTGCCTTGCACTTTGCTCAAATGTGCGGGCTGTCGTGGAGATCCGTCAACCTTAATGGTATCGCTGATGGCCGCGTAGGATAAGCGTTCCGATTGGATAGATAGTTCGCCAGATTCGGTGTTCGATTGCATTTGGACTCGGCTGAGTGCTTCGAGTTCCCAGGCTGCGTTGTTGGCTGCTCCGCGATTGCCATTGGGTGATTGATTCCAACTCAATCCGGATGCGTCAAAGATATTGAGTTGGTCCGAATACAGCAGGCTTTGATTGCGTCCGAGTCGATCCACAGCAAGAACGTTGAGAGCATCGTCCCAAGAAGCAATCGGTCCAATCAACGCTTCGATTCGGTCGTAAAACGTTGCCCGTCGCTGTGTCATATTCCCTTCCATTCTTCCTAAGAAGCTTAAATGGATGCATTGGAATGCGTTCTCAGTGAATCGGTCTGCAGTGGATGAACTGGGGTGTGGGGAGTTTTGGAAAGCACCGTTGATCGGATTGTCATTCCCAAGTCGTCGACTCCAAATCTCTCCGGGGCCATGACCGAGCCACGTTTGAGTTGGTAGCATAATATCGAGTTGCGGTACTTTCATTTGCTCAATCGATCGCCGTCTCATTTTCAGGTCGGTTTGAACGGCTCGAAGGTCGACGTTGTCCTCCAAGCGAATCATTGAAATCTGTGATTGGCGTGGCTGATTGGGATTTGGACTGCTTCGCAATGAAACAGGCTGATCCATTTCGACTGCCATCCGATTGGAACGCGTCTCAATATGCCACAGTGTTTGAGGATCGGTCTCCATTCGGCAGTTAAGAGTTACGCCGCCGCCAAATCGTGCTGTGCGGCCATCAAATGTCATGCGTTCTCCCCATTGTAACCGAGGTGGTTCATGCCAACGAATGCTACTCCCGCTCGCGTTGTTGTCGGCGCTCGCGGGTTTTTTTTGCAGTGATTCCGCTGGAATCAACAACTCGCCTGGGTGGTCGATCCAAAATTGATTCTCGTTTTGTTTAAGGTTTAGTTCGGGTGCTTGTACCCACCCGCTGCCCACTGCAACCTTGGCGGGCTGACCAGAGATTGTAATATCGCTAGTGTCATTTTGTCCTTGACTCAACCGAAGTCGCTCACCTGTCGCAGTGAACGGCCAGGGAGATTCGTCGGAAACTTGGTCCTTTGTAAGAGCAAAATTCCCATCGAGCACTAGATCCTCAACTCGTGTCTGATTGCCGCTCCTCAGCACCTTGGCTCGCATGGTTCTCGCAGTGACCCTGAGCGGTGAGGTTAGGTTCGCTGTTAACATCCCACTATTACCATTTCGATTATTTGGCGAATTTGGTTGTTTCAATAGAGCTGCCGGCGTGCCAGTCGATGGCAGGAGAAGGAGGTCTTGTGGGCTTGGCTTGTCGTTTGCAAAGGAGGCTTGGCCCGATTGCAGTGTAATTTCTTCAGGAAGGGTAACCCTAGAGTTTGCCTGAGACGCTGCAACTGTTTTTGGTTGTCGAGGCAGGGGATTCGTTGTAGCAACGGGCCATTGGTAACCGAACCATACCTGCATTTTTTCTACGGTCGCTCGCAACTGTGGCGAATCGACATCTACCTTTCCATCGGCCATCATTCGATCCGGCAACACCTGCGGCACTTTTCCATCCGGATATTGCGGTGCGAGCTCTCTGGCGAGTTCGGGGGTCATTGGCGTCAACCATAGATACAGGTGTTCGGCGATGAATCGTCCATGAGTTGGGCTGCTAACGTTAGCACTACCCTTGATGTCGACAAGGTCTTTGGCGACATCCTCGGAGTCGGGGCGAACAAGTAGTCGTTCGCCCCACGAAAGTTTCCATGGTTCTCCATTATTATCCATTTGCGCGCTACCCGGCCCCGAAGCTTGGAGAGCGCCGATGCGATTTTTGTTAAGTGTCCCGAAGGACTTACCTCTACTATCTGTTGAGTTTGCGATTGCTTCAGCAGTCTGATACTGTACTTCCGGCGACCTGATATGAACCGATTCTCGTTTTAGATATACGGGCGTCATTTCTCTAGGGACAGTAAGGGACCTTCGATTGCTAAGTGTGATAATACCGTTGATCAAGTCCATGACTAAATGTTGCCCATGAGCTTCTACCTGCATACCTGGCGCATTGAGTTTTAGCCATCCAGAATGATCCCTATTGTCTTTGCCTAAAGCCCCAAACGCTTCCAAACGGTCTATTTTCCAATTCGAACCGGAAGATCCATCGGGCGTTGCCGATGCGACCGTTGGCTTTCCTTGCCAACCCACCTGCAATTGCATTTCATCGCAGTCAAAAGTATCTATTGGTAGCCCTTGGACGATATGCTCCATATGCACTCCCTTTTTCAAAGTCGCTTCCGACTCTTGGAAACTGAACACAAACGAACCTCCGCATTTTAGAGTGGCATGCGCGGTTCGATTTGCAATGTCTGGAATATCCTTGCGTGGCCACAAACCGCCAGGATTAAGTCCAATATGGACACGGTCAACGTAGGTCAGCTCCAGTCTATCGAGACCATTGAAAGGAGAATGGTTGCTGGCACCTGGCTCTTCTGCAGTCAGTAGATCCTTGTCCAGATGAATCACAAGATCTCTCCCGTCGACAACGGAGTTTCCCATTTGGATCTTTATCTGTTGATTCGTCCAAATGACGCGATTGTTGATACGTACATCCCTCGCATTGATAAGCATTCCATTGTTCTTCGTAGAATCATCGGGGGGGGAATAGATTGTAATTTCACCAAGTAGCTGGCCGCCTACGATAGGGGGCAATTCACGAGTCCAATCGACAGCTGACTTGAATTCGATTTTTGCACCGTCATTGTTATTGATGAGCACCGCTCTTTTTGACGGTCCTGTCTGGCGTTGTGGGAGCAAGATCGTAATCGGCTTGACGAGCCATTGCGTATCCGAGATTTGGTCGCGAGTTTGAAAGAGCAAAATCGCCGTTTCTGTCTTGACGACACGCGGTGGGTTTTTCTTGTCAAGTTGCCAATCCCCCTCAACGAAAAATTCTTCCCACCAATCGTTGCGAAGAGGAATGGCTGGCGCGACCCATGGGCGATCTTGCTTCACTGACTTAGGTTCCAACAGGGGAACGGCAATTGCGTGGTACGCGGCAAACGTCACACAGAGAGGAATCAGGTTTCGAAGGTAATCGCGTAAAAAGATCATGTGAGTCGATTAGGAACGAAATCCTCCCAGCGACCTTTAGCTTTCAATAGCCGTTCGATCAACTCTCGAACTGCACCTTTCCCACCCGAAGCGTTCATCGTCCAACGAGCTGCCTGTTTGACTTCCGCTGCTCCGTCGGATACCGTCGCGCTGAGCCCGACCTCGTACATCACCGAGAGGTCGGGTAAATCGTCTCCTATATAGCAGACTTCATTCATCACAAAGCCTGCTTGCTGGATCATTTCCCTAGCCGCATGCAGTTTCTCAGCAAACCCTTGCCTCACCAAGGTGATACCCAATTCGGCGGCGCGAAGTTTAACGATTTGCGAATTGCGAGCGGTCAACAATCCAAATTGAAAACCGGCCTTTCGCCAGATCTTGATTGCATGTCCGTCACGGACATGAAACGATTTACTTTCGACTCCCGCATTATCGATAGTGATTAAACCATCGGTCAAAACACCGTCTACGTCGGACAGAATCAGTTTGATTGTTTTTGCAATTTCAGTATCGCGAGGCGCCATGTAAGTTGCTCCAAATTAAGCTTCAGGACCAAACAATCGCAGGGTCGTTGGTCCACGCTGCCAATCGTTTTCTGCTCTATCTTCGTCGATTATTTCCGAAGTTGCCTCGGTTGGATGCCTTTGCAAATCATTCGCCGCTGCATGCTCGAGTCCGAGTACGTCCGTGATGTCGATCATCCCTAACGGTTTGTCCTCGGTATCAACCACAGGCAATTCGCTGATCTTGTGCTGTACCATGATGTCGACGGCATCGGTAAATTTCGCTCCGGATTGGATGGCACAAAAAGATAGCGACATCAAATCTGCAATCACTTTGTCTAAATCGCCGTCTCGGCGCTGTTCTAGCAAACGCGCCAAATCGCTATCCGTGAAGATCCCTCCTAGTTTTCCCTCTGCGTTGACAAGCATTACCGCTCCGGTACGGCGACCTGGGCGAGATACCTCGACCAACATCTTTCGAATGGTGGTTCGAGTTGAGGCCAGCCGACATTCGAGGACGGGCCGCATCACGTCGTCCACGATCGCCAATTTTCGGCCAAGTGATCCGCCCGGATGCAACTCCGCAAAGTCCTGGGCGCGAAAATTTCTCGCTTCGCTTACGACCAGTGCCAACGCATCGCCGAGCGCCAACATGGTTGTGGTACTCGTGCTGGGGGCTAGGTTGTGCTGGCATGCCTCACGGCACGGGGGGAGTATCAACGCGATATCGGCGGCTCGAGACAGTGGACTATTCGCCCCGCTCGTAATCGCGATGAGACCAGCCGCTCGACGAACAATGAAGGGCAGAATTCGAACAATTTCTTCGGTCGCTCCGCTGTTGGAGAGCATCAAAACGACATCCGTCGGGCCAAGTCGGCCTAGGTCACCGTGGACCGCTTCTGACGGATGGAGAAAATGCGCACGCGTTCCGGTCGAAGCGAACGTGGCCGCCAATTTCTTGCCGATAAGCCCCGCTTTGCCAATCCCACAAACAATAAGACTTCCTCGCATCACCAAAAGCTTATCCACGGCTACCAGAAAATCTTCGTCGAGAGATTCTGCAAGGGAATGAATGGATTGAGCCGCTTGTTGAAGTATTTCTGCGCCGCGTGAAAGTCGCTTTCGCTTTGCGGTCGCGCTAGCACCGTTTCGACGGGCTGGTAATCGCATGTTCATCGCCGTCCCTGGCTGATTGAGTTTCGAATCATCAATGTCCAACGCTGTTCGTATTGGAACTCGCAAGAGCATCTCTGAGATCTACATTAGCATAATAATCCGATATGCGACAACACCGAAGTCTCCCGTTTGCTAGCATTGAGATCGAGGCTACAGTCGTGCGCATTGCCCTCGACAGGAAAATTATTGACAGAAAGATGGCTGCCAGCTGGCGAATGCTCCATCGCAACAAATAGAACGTTGAAGCATACGGATATATGCTTGACCAACTGTTGGATTACTGCTTGTACTTCGCTTTATACTTTTCATTCAACTGCGTATGCTTGCTCGACAAGTCGACTTGGCGGCCCTTAATGTAAGCTTTCAAAACTTGCGTAGGGGTTTCTAAAATATTGCCGTCCGTAAGTATCAAAGTTGCATCTTTGCCAACGGACAACGATCCAATACGATCGGATACGCCAAAGATCTCAGCGGGTGACAAAGTGATAGATCGTACCGCTTGGTCCTCAGTCAGACCGAAGGCGGCAGCGGTTGCAGCGTGGTAGGGTAAATTACGCAGGCTCGATGCTCCAAATTTGCCGTCGCTCGCAATCGAAAACGAAATCCCAGCTTCTTGGAGTTGAGCCGGTAACGTGTACGCTGCATCGTAGGCAGCATCATGTCGGCTTGGAAGTCGATACACACCAGAAACGACGACCGGCACCTTGGCCTCTTTGATCAAGTTGGCACACTGCATTGCATCCGCACCGCCCATCAAGATCAATTTTAGGCTGTATTGCTTAGAAAAAGCGATCGCAGTCTGGATCTGCTTCGTCGTGTTCGCTTGGACGAGTATAGGCATTTTGCCTTCTACAACGGGAACCATGGAATCGAGTCGAAGATCAACTTGTTGGTTTTTGGGTGCTTTTGTTCTGGCTAACGAATAGGCTTTTACCTCTCGTATCAAATCATGCAAAGGACCTAGTCGATCGTTGTCGATTGCGGGAGCGGATTCGGCCTCACCGCGCCGCCTACGCGCTGCGACTGCAAAACGAGGCCAATTGGCAACCATAGCGGCATCTGGCAAAAGTGTCATTCCCTCCCAAGTCCACCCGTCGAGAGCCATCACGGCAGCTCGTCCCGAAATAAGTCCGCCACTGGGGGCTGTGACGGCCGTGAGTACCCCGTTGGCACGAGCGACCGGGATGGCTTCGCTGTCTGGATTAAAGGCTACAGCCGCACGGACATTTGGATTGAGGCTGCCAATCTCGGTGGTGTCGATTGAGGCGCGGATCGAATCGATTTCGATGAGTCCGATACTGGAATACGATTCCATCAAACCTGGGTAGACATGTTGGCCTTTGGCATCGATGGCTTCTGCGTCAGCTGGAAAGGATAGGCTAACACCGATCTCAGTGATTTTTCCATCATTAAAAAGGACACAACCATTTTGGATGGTCTCTCCTGAAATCGTGTGAACCGTAGCGTTGCGAAGAATGATGGGACGCTTTTGGGGGCCACCAGGAATCTGGTCCGAGGCTATTAGGCCAGTGGCTAGCAGAAACCATGTTGATAGTGCGTTGATCGCTTTCATATGTGTTGGTGCCTGATGATCTATTGTGGATAACCTTGCTTCGGTCGTTGATTTTGGGTTGTTGGGTTGTTCAATATTGAGGCTACGATCGCAGATTGATCGGCCACAATCTTAGTCGTGTTCCGACAGGTCTGTTTCGTCGTCATGATGACCATGATGGCAGAATTCGTCGTGGTGAGGCCACAAGCGAGATGGGTCGTTTGCGAGCGAACTTTTTTCGCCTGGAGATTCGCCGCTGTCCAGGATTTTTTGAACCAGCGACTGATGGAGCGCAAAGTCTCGTTTTCGCGTTTCTGCATCCAACTGACGGTCAAAATACTTTCGGCCATCGATCCAAGTTTGCTCGCAGCGGGCTAGCGTTGAGAGAGGCGAGCCATTCCATATTGCGATATCTGCATGCTTCCCGACTTCGAGTGACCCGACTTGAGCGTCGATTCGCAATTGTTTGGCTGGGTTGAGGGTGACGAATTTCAGTGCTTCCGCCGGTTCAACTCCCCCGTACTTGATCGCTTTCGCCGCTTCGTGGTTCATGTGTCGGCCTAACTCTGCATCATCCGAATTGAAGGAGACGTTTACTCCCTGGCTGTGCAACAACGCACCGTTGTAAGGAATTGCGTCGTAGACCTCGAGCTTGAACGCCCACCAATCGGAAAACGTCGAAGCGGTCCCGCCGTGCTTGGCGATGGCATCAGCGACTTTGTATCCTTCGAGGATGTGCTGCAGCGATCCGATCTTGATTTTGTATTCATCGAGAACCTGCAGCAGACCTAGAATTTCATCTTGTCGGTAGCTATGGCAATGGATCCAACGCTCACCGCGAATTATTTCCGCGATCGCATCGAGTTCGAGGTCGCGTCGTGGAGGCAATCCGGTTCGTTCTTTGTTCCATCGCTTCCAAAGTGCATCGTATTCTCTGGCCGAATTGAATCGATCGCGAAACAATTGCTCCACTCCCATTCGGCTTTGAGGATACCGAGTTCTAGGCCCTTCCATATTGCTCTGCTTTACGTTTTCACCGAGGGCGAATTTAATTCCAGCTGGCGCGTCAACAAACTTCAAATCGTCGTAAGTCCCGCCCCAACGCAGTTTAATCACCTGGTTTTGGCCTCCGATTGGATTGGCGGAACCATGCAGCACGTTGGCCGAAGTGAGTCCGCCAGCCAATTGGCGATAGATTGTAATGTCTCCCGCATCGATGAAGTCCCCGATACGCACTTCAGCCGTGACAGCTTGCGATGATTCGTTTATTCCACCGTCGGTCGCCATATGCGAATGGCAGTCGATGAGGCCGGGACTCAGTTGCCAATTCGAAGCATCGAACACCGTTGCGCCTTCAGGCACGGCAAGATCTTTTCCTATCTTATAGATCAATCCTCGTTGAACGATCAAGTCGGCGTCTTTAAGAATTCCGTCCGGGCCACTAGTCCACAGGGTCGTGTTTTGGAACACGACGCAGTTAGACTGTTCCGGTAAGCCGTTTCGACCTTGTACTCCGGGCGGATACTGTACCGTCGAATAAATCGGTTTGGACGATTTCTTTTCGTCTCTTTTTTCTTTGACCTTGGCTACTTCCTTTTCATCCAAAGCGTCCTTAGGCTCCTCTTTTTTATCAGCTGGATTTTCGTCTCTTTCAACCGGATTGCGAACGGCGGAGACAAGCTGCTGCTGACCGTCCTGCCACTGAATGGTTCCGACCAACATTTCATTTGATCCAGCGACCGATTGCGGCAGTAGCGCGAGAGTTAGGAATCCGACACCAGATTGCCCTTCGATCAGTGAGCTCGCAGGAAAGGTTGCGGTCAATGTTCGATCTTCCCAGCGTGGGTTCTTAAGTTTTGCGATCCCTTTTTGCTCGTCCTTTTTCTTGTCGGCGCTTTTCTTGGTTTCTGCAACTGGTTCGGACTTATCGATTGGCTTTTCGGCTTTCTCTTCTTTCGCTCTCACGTCTGGCAATGAAAAACTGCCCGAAATCTTTTTAGTCGAATCGGCAAGATTTAAGAAAAGTTTCGTAGGCCGACTGTCCAAGGTCGTCGCGCCGGAACTTAGGGTAACCTGCCACCTGTCATCAATGCTGGTTTCGACTTTGAATGCCGCGAGTGGGCGTTCGCCTCGAACCCATACCTCCTCAATCTTCGTTTTCTCGTCCCAGAGTTCGCCATTGGTTACGACCAAGTTCGCCCATGCACCTGGCTTGATCGAGCCGCATTCGTGATCGATACCGAGCAGTATCGCTGGCAACGTGGTAATCGCCTGTATGGCCGCAGTCTTGTCGAGTCCTCTAGCGATCGCTTTGCGGATTTGCGGTAGCAGTTCGCTCGGGTCGCTCAGCCCGCTCGAAGTCAGAACAATCTTCACACCTGCCTTGACAAGCCGCCCTGGATTCTCAGGTGCCAGTTCCCAGTGAGTCAATTCCTCTAACTCGGTGTCGAGCGCCGCGTCCGCAGTCGCAACGTTGGGTGGTTTTGGGAAGTTAACGGGTACGACTATTGTGCGATTGAGTTTGGAAATCTTATCTAGCAATTGGTATTCCTGGCCTGAGCCCTTAAGAATGACATTGAGACCGAACTCTCTACCAAAGGAGTCGGCTCGCAATGCAAACTGTTCGTTCCCGGCATCGAACATGACGAGTTTGCCCGCTGACATATGTTGGCTCAAAGCTTCGAGTGCCGAATTGGTCTCTGGTTTTTCTATGCCAATTTGCGAATGATAGGTTTGCCAAGCTTGCGTGTGCCACTGTGCATCCAGAAATGTTTGCCGGGCAAGTGCGGTGGCGCCCATCGGGCTGTTGGGATAGGAATTTCTTCCTCTTCGAGTGACAGACAGTAGGACGTGCATGGCGACATCGCTTTTTAATAGCGAGTCGATGGCAGACTGATTATTGGTAAGAAGAACTGCGCTCGTTCCTTTAATAATGCCATCTCGAGGAGCGATCAATGCAGCTGTGATGCCCGCTTTCCGCAGCTTGCCCATAGTGGCTTCGTTAGCAGTAATCACATCCGCCATGGAACGATCGGGAGTGATCTCGGAATTCCAATGAGGCGTCCCCTTGGTCGCATCCGACGGTGGAGCATCGAGTTCGATTCCCGCGTCGATAAAGCCTGCGTAAATTGTCTTGCCCACCATATCGATAATTTGGGCCTCGGGAGGGGGCAAAACATCGATACCGATCTCAACCACTTTTCCATCTCGAACGACGATCGTCGCCCTTTCAAGAATCTTGCCTGGTTCGGGGACAACGGTTGCATTCTGGATTGCAATGACATCGCTTTTATGATCCTGAATTCCAACTTCGGGTTTGGTCCCCGCAGCCTGCTGACCAAAAGAAAAGCTTGAGAAAACCAAGATACCTAGCGTAAAAGCCAAGTTCCGATAAATTGAGTTTGTCATTTTGTGAGATTCTTCACGCAATAATCGAGCACTAAATTCCAGAGGATAGTTCGAATTGTAATTTGCGATCAATCCGTATGTTCGTTAAAGCCAAAAAAAGTGACACTTCTAGGTGAACGCCGCTAGTTTCCACTCGTTCCCAAGCTCCGATTTGAAAACGAGGCTCAAATAATCTACTTTCGATGGTGTTCACCGAGAAGTGTCGAAAAACAAGGTGTTTTGCATTTGACGATCGCATGTATAATTCGGCCCTCCGAAAACCACTACGCCCTCCCCGGCTGAAAACTTCCACCAGACCTACATGGCACCATGGGCGAGTTTCGAACCAATGATGCAGAAGCGACGATTGACGAACTGCGTCGACAATACAACGAGCTGGCCGAGCTCGCTGGCTCGTTGGCCCATGAAATCAAAAATCCACTGTCTGTGATCCATATGAACGCGGACTTGCTCTGCGAAGAGCTTGAGGAAAGCCAGTGGCCTGGACAGCGACGTGCCATCGCTAAAGTCGACATGATTCGGCAGCAATGCAATCGATTGGATAACCTTCTTCGAGACTTCTTACGATTCGCACGAATGCGCGATTTGGAGATGACGCCCGGTTCGCTAAACGATCAGATTGAATCGGTATTGCTGCTGTACCAAGCGCAAGCGGATCGCTCTCTTATTCGGCTTCAAAAATACCTCGATCCGAACCTTCCCAACATCAAATTGCATAGCGACTCACTACAAGCCGCTCTGCTCAACCTTGTCAAGAATGCACTTGAGGCCATGCCAGACGGTGGTGAGTTGTTGGTCCGAACGTATACCGTACCCGGGGGCATAGCAATGGATATGATCGATACAGGTTGTGGTATGGACGAAATAACTGCCATGCGAATGTTCGAACCGTTCTATTCCACCAAGCATGGCGGCTCAGGGCTTGGGCTACCGACCGCTCGCAAAATTATAGAAGCCCACGGTGGCCGCATCGCCGTTCAAAGCGAAGTTGGACGCGGTACGAAGTTTGTACTGGAATTTCCAACGCCGATCCGACTCGGAGTTTAAATGTCATAGTAGAGGGTCAGTATCCGCAGTGTGAAGCCGAATTGACCCCTTGATCAAGAATGAATTGCGAGGCATATTAGTGCGTTGACCGGCACGTTTTTTCATTGCCTAATGTGCCCCCCAGTCCGCATGACCAAGAGTTACCATGTCTGATCTCAAAACGATTTTATCCCTTCTTGATTTTACTCGTGATCGCCTAGTCGGCTCGCTAGACGGCATTGTGAAGTCCGGGCAAGATGTGCAACAAGTCCTCGGCTGGCGGCCAGGTGTCGGACGAGCTCATATCGCTTGGCAGGCGATGCACTGCGCCGCAACGCACGACAAATACGTCAACGTGCGAATCCTAGGTGGCGAGCCAAAGGACCCGTCCCTGTGCGAATCCTTCGCCGGTGGATCGACTCCCTCCGATGCAAATGTACCCGCGATCTCAACGATTCGCGAAAAACTCGATCTGAATTTTGAGGCGTTCAAGGCGTTTCTGAATTCTGCGGACCTCGCGAAAATAACCGATTTCCCAAACTCCGTTCAAAGGACCACGGCTGAATCCGCCATACTTTTAGCCTGGCACGAAGCACATCATCAGGGGCAAATTCACCTTACTTGGAATCTCTATAAGGCAGCTCATGGAATAAGTTGAGTTTCACATGAAAGACTACCCAATGCGATTCTCCAAAAATTTCCTATATGCCCTTCTTTCATTGGTAATCGATTGTTCGGCAGCAAACCAATGCATCGCAGACGAGTTGCGAATTCCTGCTTTTACGGCTTATATGCTCCCGAATCCGGAGAGCGCTCGTTTTTCAGAACAGAAGGGCGTTACGCGTTGGAACGATCCATCTCAGTCGATCAATTGGTACGGTAAATTTGAAACGACCGGCGAGCTAAAAGTAAAAGCCGAAATGGTCTTGGCGGAAGGGGTTCAGTCGCGATTCAAGTTCACAGTAGGCGGAGTGAGAAACGAAGCAAGGGAAACGACAGTAACAGGCCAAGGGGCCGACAAGCCTGTGACTGCCGACTTTGGAGTATTCATGATCGCGACACCCGGTCACCAAAGATTGCAACTGGAATCGATGAATGAGGCCAAGGCACCGATCGCAGAAATCAAGGCTCTGCTGTTGGATGGGGCTGCGTTGGAGAAAGCTCATTTCAACCTCAAGGAACGACGCAACGCAGCCTCCGTTCACTTGATGTACCCTATTCCTGACGGCGGAGCGGATGTAGAGGCGTTTTATTGTGAAGTTACTGCCATTGAAGATCCAACGGCAACATTTTACATGGCCTGCGGATGGCATCGAGGTTATTTCGGAATGCAAGTCAACAGTCCGACCGAGCGTAGAATCATCTTCAGCGTTTGGGATAGTGGAAATGAAGCAGAGGACAGAAAAAAAGTGGGCGATGAAAACCGAGTGAAACTGATGGGGAAAGGCGAAGGGGTTTTCACAGGCGACTTTGGTAACGAAGGAACAGGAGGGCACAGCCATCTCAAGACGATGTGGAAAACGGGTGAGAAGCAGCGGTTTATTGTTACTGCAAAACCAATCGACAAGGCGACGATTTTTTCCGGTTATTGGTTTCAAGGAGGGCAGCAGAAGTGGATGTTGATTTCGTCGTGGAAGGCACCAAAAGAAGGGGGCTGGATGCGTGGCGTGCATAGCTTTAGCGAAAACTTTGGCGGCAACAATGGACACATGCTTCGCAAGGCACGGTACGGCAATCAGTGGATACGTACCTCGGATAACAAATGGATAGAGTTAATGACAGCAAAATTCAGCCATGACCCAACTGGAAAAACGGATCGATTTGATAGGTACATCGGGGTGGAGAACGGCGAGTTTTTTTTGAGCCACGGAGGCTTCGTTGACGGATTTTCTAAGTACGGTGAAATGTTTACGCGCCCGACCGCAGGCCAGCCGCCATCGGATTTGATTTTGCCGGAGTAAATTTGATACCGACAGTTCAACAACTCGCCAGTACAACATGCGTGCGGTGCCTTTCGCAACCAACCTCTTTTTTAATACGCGATTATCCCTGTAGTTTTGTAGTATCGACCTAACATCTGGGCCAATTTTCCCACAAGTCTTTTTCATTGGGATCCGGTAGGAACAATTGTCCACACCCGCTGGGCAACAACCCAGCCGCCGTGGTGGCCGATCTCCTTAATCAAGCCGGCTAATTTTGACCTCCGAAGATGGTAGGCAGCGTTCGATAGGTCTTTGGCACGTTTGATGGATTCGCGGATCTTCAACTCACACTTGGCGACATCGCGAAGAACGTTTCCATCACGTCGGATTCCAGCGACTACGTCGTTTCGACCAAGTTCATGATCATCCATTGAACAGCATCCACCGAAACGCAATTGTTACCTTCCAAGGATTAAATGCGGCAAATCAACTTGCTTGGGGAGTCAATACACTTCGGGGACTAGCCGACGACCTGAAAAACGGATTTTTGAGTGATCTTTCAGCTCAGATCGAGTCTGCAATTGCGGGTGATTATTTGGGACAGGCGGATTACTCATGATTCAAAGCCAATCCCGCACTATCGCCACCCTGCGTGACACGCTGCTACCAAAACTGCTGAGCGGGGGAGTTAAGCGTGCCCGTAATACAATAAATCATCGATTTTTTAGAATGCTCGCTCAAGTTCGGAACCGGACGAAAGATCGTCAAGATGCTATCATTAGGATCGGGAAGACCTTGACATGACTTAGAAAACTTCCCGGAACGATACAAGTGATCGAACGACAAGAGTGTTGAAGCAATGAACCAATCCGATTTCGAAAGGATCACCACAACCCTAATAGCACGAACGTGGGGGAGAAACACAAGCATCGATGGAACGAAACCGTTCGTGACAAAGAAGCGTATTTGTCTGACGACATTACAGCCCTCGTAACTGATCCCGTAGCGGTTTGGAAACAATTTTGTATTGAAGCAAGAATTCAACACAATGGCACAATGCACAGTCCTCCACATGCCCAAATGGAAATCCTATGAGCCACGCACTCCGCGAAACGCTATCGAAAACTCTGGGCGCGTTATTTTCATGCGTTGACGTCAACGGCTTCACTCGCATACGCACGCCTTTTCTATATCCAGATGGAGATGTTATTGACCTCTTCGTTCAAAATCTAAACGGAGCGATGACCATTACCGACTTAGGAGAAACGCTAAGATGGCTGCGTTCACAAAGCATTGCTCCGCGTCGAACTCCAAAGCAAACAAAGCTAATCGAAGATGTGTGCCTCAATCATGGTTTGGAGTTTTATAAAGGCATGTTACTTGCTCGCGTGAAATCAGACGACAATCTTGCGTCAATCGCTATGAGGGTTGCCCAAGGCGCCTTACGAGTCGCAGACATTTGGTTCACTATGCGCACTCGATCAGTCGAGAGCGTTACAGACGAAGTCGAATTGTTTCTCGGAGAAAGGGATTTCCCATTCCAGCGAAGCCAACCACTAATCGGAAGATCTGGGAAAACGTGGCGTCCTGATTTTCACATCCGAATGCCAAACAGAAGTTCATTGGTGTACGTTTTGAGCACTGGGAGCCGAGCCGCAGCTCGAAGCGTCGTCGAGCATGCAGTAACATCATGGTACGATTTAAATAATCTTCGCGTTGGCCCCGAGAGTCTGCAGTTTATATCGTTGTTTGACGACACGATGGATGTGTGGAGCACGGAAGACTTCAACTTACTCCAGGATTTGTCGGTTGTTGCGCAGTGGTCACAACCTGATGCGTTTCTCCAAACGTTGGCTTCATAATACGTTACTTCTTTAATCGCATAACCGAATGCCGCCCAACGAATCCGTCGTCGAAGATGCCATGCTGACTTGGTTCGGCGAGCTGGGCTATGCTTTTCGGCATGGACCGCAACTTGCGCCGGGTGAACCTGCGGCTGAACGGGATTCCTTTAGTAATGTGGTTCTAACAAGCCGATTGCATGATGCCATCCGGCGGTTGAACCCACCCAAGCTGTTGTGCAGGTTGTATGGCTGAAGAGAGCGTTGCAGCTTCGTACAAATTCAATTCCAGTTTTTTTTCATCTGAATTTCTTTCGCGTCCATGCGATTTGTCTCCCCGGCTAGTGAATTGGGTACCTAATACTCCAATATTGCCTAGCTTATCAAACAATAACCAAAATACTTTTTCCTTACTACATTGACGCGCGCGCGCCGCTGAGTTACGGTCTAGGTTGTTTCTTTATGCCTAGGTTAGCTTTAAAGGAGATTTGCCATGCGTTACAGCCCCGCAAAACGAGGATTTACGCTAGTCGAACTATTGGTTGTTATTGCAATCATTGGAATATTGGTCGGGCTCTTGTTGCCTGCGGTGCAGGCCGCACGTGAAGCCGCACGGCGAATGCAGTGCGGAAACAATCTCAAACAGATAGGGTTGGCTGCACACAATTACGCCGACACTTTTAAACGCTTTCCACCAGGCAACATTACCGATGGCGACTGTTGCAGCGTACCGAGCCATACTGTTTGGTCGGTTGCGCTACTCCCGTACCTCGAGCAAGCGAATCTGAACGCTCGCTATGATCCAAACCTGCCAATGGAGCATGCCACCAACTCATTCCTGCGACAGCAGAGGATGCCAAGTTACAATTGTCCCTCGGATCCGACAGCTGGCCAGTTGCTGATACCGGCCTCGGGGCCTCACAACAATTCGACATCAATGACAAGTTCATATCGAGGAATGGGCGGTGTGGGTTGGGGCTTAGCAGGAGAGTACATCTACCGACGGCAATGGGACTCGTCTGATATACTCAACGCACGAGCATTGCCGAGTCTGAAGGGAATATTTCACTGGACAGGAAGAGTGAATGGTCAGTCGAATCAATACAATGCTGAAACCTTTAGCACAATTACCGATGGCACTAGTAACACGCTGATGGTCGGAGAGTACACTACGAAAACGGAGCCGAGGAGAACGACTTTTTGGGCCTTCTCGTATACTTCGTTTGCATTGTCCTGCGCGACACCCGAATCTCGGACGCTGATCCCGGACTACGTCAAATGTGCCTCTCAAGGAGACTCGAATCCTTGCAAAAGAGCATTCGCTTCCATGCATACCGGACTCATTCAGTTTGTAAAAGCGGATGGTTCCGTAAATCCCATCTCGACGTCGCTGGACATGAACGTTTACCGAGCACTTTCGACTATAGCCGGTGGTGAAGTCGCATCGGATCAATAAACCGGAAATCATTTATTGATTGAGACGATGGAGATGCCACAATTAGCTGGTATCTCTTTGTTGCTAATTGGTGAAATTTGTTTGTTCAAGGATCTTGAAAGGCCATAGTTCATGCAACGTTGCTCGAATGGAATACTGTTTGCAATACTTATTACGATACCATTTGCTGGCTGCGGTAGTGGAGTTGCTACTGCCAAGGTTGAAGGGGTGGTCACTCTCGATGGCAAGCCACTCTCTGATATCCGTGTTCTTTTCCAGCCAATCAGTCAAGGCGCGGAATCGAATGGAATCGGATCGTTCGGGCTAACTGACTCCAGTGGGAAATTTGCTTTGAGGTTATCGGATTCTCAAAGTGAAGGTGCAGTTGTTGGTAACCACACCGTAATACTGGCGGACAAGCTCAGCGAAGATCCTAAGGATTCAGACGCAGGCGGTTTCGGCAGCACACCAAAATCGCGAATCCCCGATAAATTTAGCCGTGCCCCTCAGAAATTTGAAGTCAAATCTGGGGCAGTCAATCAGGCCAATTTCGAGTTGACCTCGAAATAGTCGTATTGAATCGCAATTGGGCGATTCGCGTCCAAAGGACTTTACGCGACACTTTCGTCCACAGGTCGGGCAAGGTACGTCTATGAATCCATCAGCGGCCACATCCCGAGTGCGATTGGACTTTATCACGCGACTGAGACGTTCCAATGACCAAAATTTCCTATTGCACTTTCTCACGATTTCTGGGCTCTCTTTAAGGCTGACATTCGCCATATTAGTTGGTGCGACGAGCAACATCAACTGACCTTTACCTATACTGCGCCGTTGTGCTAGGCTCCTCATTGACCCACGGCGTTCCTAATGGAAAGGTCGCCTTGTAAATGGATTTTTGGTGAGGGAGGAGCCCTAATATGCACATCATTCGAATGGACATTGACCGGAAAAATTCCGCAGAGCACTTGCAGGTCGGCACTCTCGGCTGCGGTTTGAATGCTATCTATGCCACTACCCCGTCGGGTAGTTCTGTCATGACCAGGTTTATCAAAGGACTGCTTTTTCGCGGCCATTGTTCGAATGAGCTGAACTACGACGGAGAAGCGGAAGCGATCGATGGTTCATTGCAATGGGTCGATGCATCTGGCCATGTCCGCTTAATGTCCTATTCCGGCGGCTCACCACTCCTGCCTTCCCGATTTGTTCATTCTCCTTTGCACCCTTCGGAGCGACCCATCCATTCTGATGATCGAGACCAGTTTCTCGGGTTAGGAAATATTTTTTGGGAGGGGGAAGAGCGCGATGGTCAGTGGGACGACCTCCGCGGCGACATACTTGGAATGGTTTTCTGTAGCCCGCTCGGAACTGTCTCGCCAGAGAAGCTTTGGTGGGCTGCTAGTCGACTCGGCGTTCACTCCGCATCGAAAAGCGAGCCGGACGAGGGGTATCAACGACTCAAAGCGGAGGAGCAAGAACTTCTGGAACGGCTTCGCAACTCGGAAAGCGTTGACCACGATAGAGCTTGGTGGTCTATCGAACGCGATCGAATCTCGGCTGAACTCGCTCAGGTACAAGAAAAGAATCAACATGCGTCCGACAAGGCTGCGCGTAGCTGTCAACCGTGTTCGCCGGCAGGAAATGATAGAGTCGCTTCCATTCAAGCTGAAATCTCGCGACTTCATTCCCTCCAGCAAGAATCGCTCGTCAATGAGGCCAACTCTCAGTTCAACGAACACCGAACGGACGGTCTCAAGGCCAACTCAAGTTCAACGCTCTTTAACAACGTTTCCCTTCACAACGCCGCATTCGGAAAGACCAAGTCGGCCTCTGGCCGAGTCGAATACGCCTCTGAACGGCAACGACTGCAAAACAGGATTGAGCAACTGATAGCCGAGCAAACAAGCAGGGAGGTGGAGCTTCGAAATACGGCTTCGGTTCATCCCGGTCATTCAGCCACGCATGAGGATGACACCCATCTTAGACAACAGGTTGCCCACGCCGTGGAAATGCTAGGTCGTTGGGATCGGCGAGCTCAGACGCATCGACGATTGGCTGAGGTTCAATCCCATTTGCGGACTCGATCGCCGTTCCGTCAAACCAAAGAAGGATCGCTCATTCCTATCGCCGAGAGCTACCTTCGCGAATTAACTTTGGGTGCAACACGCCTATTGCCACGATGGGCAATCGATGCGTCCTATTTGAATCAAGAAGCGTGCCGCGTTAGTCTTGTTGAGAAACAGGGTGAATCAGGCTATCGCAATGAGAATACTGACTCTCACTTGCCAATTGAGAAACCATGCTGGCCAATTGAGAATACCCGTCAGCGAAAACTAGTTGACCTTGCAATTAGGCTGGCGATCGCTCAAACGGCTGTGCCGCGGATTGGCCGAATACCAATGCTATTAGACGACTCGCTTGGCGGTTTTCGAAGCGAATCGCTGGAACAGATCCTACACGTCCTTTCTACTTTTTCACGGGACGGCCGGCAGCTGATACTCTCGACCAATGATGAATACATTGCACGCAGGGTTGCAGCACACGGCGGTACTATTTCCCGGATGTTGGAATTCATTCAGTACGCAAGACCTAGTTATTTCCTTGATGAGAAAAACGACCCTGGCATCCATCCTGCTTTAGAGCAGGCTTCGGTTCGCTCGCCGTACCACGATTCAAAATCCTTCCGAATATTAAATGCCAATTCTACCGATACTGAGATTCAAGAACTGAATCGACAACTGAGCGGTTTAGCCAATGAGCAAGCGACACATTCATGGTGGATCGCCAACGGTGCTAGCAGGCCATCTCAACCAAAACAGGTTGACGGGTCCGACGACCGAACTAGTGGCCGGAAGCAATTTTATCTGCAAATGGACAGTTTAATCCAAGACGCGCCAGGCGTAGATCCTGAATTGATACGTCGGTTGAACGCCGTAGGAATAAGTCGAGTGGGGGAACTGTTGCGGACACCTTCATCCAAACTGGGACCGATCATACGGGCCGACTCTGCAATGTTGGAGCAAATTCAACGAGTTGCCGAACTCATGTGCGGTACGCCCATGCTTCGAGCCTTTGACGCTCAAGTTTTGGTCGGATGTGGCATCACCAGATCAGATGCTTTACGCAGTTTGCCAACTGCGGAATTGGTGCATCGCGTAGAGGTGTATCTTTCCGGGGATGCTGGACGAGACCTAGTGCGGAGCGCGACATCGTTTGAGGTGGAAAAAATCCGCAACTGGATCGCAGATATGCGACGTTCCAATGGAAGTCAGTCTCGGGAAGAAGTAGTGCCCATTCGATCCGATCAATCTCGTCGGGTGCGTAATGACTCAAATTACGAAGCCCGAGCGCGGATCGTTCGATCCAACAAACTGAGCGATGAGGGGAGCCAGACGGCTCCATTAAATATCGCTTCAGGATCAGCTACTGCTTCCAGAAGTCAACGAACCCATTCGTCGCGTCAGCATTCGACGTCTAAAGCGACCAAAGTGGAATCGGCCATTAAAGGGAAATTCTACCTGGATTTTAATAGTCCCATTTTAGATGCACCGAGTATTGGAACTAGAATGGCCGAACGACTTGCTCCCTACAATCTGTCGACGGTGGGGGATCTACTGTCTGTTAGTGCCGAAGATTTCGCGAACCAACTTGCGGATCGAGCCATTTCCCCCGAAATAGTTCAGCAATGGCAACACCAAGCAATGCTTGTCTGCCGCGTACCCAATTTGCGAGGCCATGACGCTCAATTGATTGTCGGTTGCGGTATAACCTCTGCCGAAGAACTTGCCGCCAGTGAATCCGCTGAACTATATACTAGAGTGATTCGATTGGCGAGCAGCAAGCAGGGGGTTCGAATACTCCGAGGATCCAACGCTCCGAACCAACAAGAGGTATCCGACTGGATTCACTGGGCACAGAACTGCCGCACCGTTAAAGCCGCGTAACTTACCGATGAATCTATAGCACGACACACAAGTTTTCAAGTTGCACTTGTGGCACAAGCCCGCAGAGAAAGCAAGGGAAATACTTCTTATCTGAGCGGCTTTCACTTCTTTCCTGAGACACTCTCCATGCATAGTTTTGAACTAATTGTTGAGATGCAAGTCGACTGTGTCGCCCGCTGGCATCAAGAGCCAATCGACAATCCATTTGCTAACGATGGTATGGTCCATTCGCTACTTGCGACGGTTTGCCAACAGCATCAGTTCAATTATTTGCTCTGGCACGAAGAAGACATCGCAAGAAGCCCCGACGTGTCGGATGCCAAGATTGTAGAAGTAAAACGCAATATAGATCGATTCAATCAAGCAAGAAATGATTGGATCGAAAAAATCGATGATTGGATCACTACCGATTTGCAAGAAAAGAGAATCCAAAGTCTTGCGGACGCCAGACTAAACACGGAGACACCCGGCAGTGCAATGGATAGGCTATCGATCATGGCGCTCCGAATTTACCATCTCGATGAGCAGTTGACTCGACTGGACATCGATCAGCAGCACAGGGAAAAAGTCAATATGCGGTTGACCATTTGTAGACTGCAACAACAGGATCTTGAGCAATCGCTCAAAGAATTGCTGATCGATATCTACTCCAAAACAAAGCGGCACCGAACCTATCGCCAAATGAAGATGTACAACGATCCGACTTTGAATCCCTATTTGTACAACAAGGGTAAAAGCAAGAGTTTAGAGTTTAGAGTTTAGAGTTTAGAGTTTAGAGTTTAGAGTTTAGGGGCAGGGGCAGGGGCAGGGTTCAGGGATTGCTACGATTCTGACTCCCTTCCGCTTACAAGACACGGGGCAAGTCGATGGTGACCGAGGGGATATTGACGACGGAGAATGAGGATGGGACGATGCATGTGTCGCCAATTGGTCCGCATGTGAATCCTGAATTGAGTTCCTGGATACTAAAGCCATTTCAATCGTCAAAGACGTTTGCAAATTTGCAGGCAACTTCGCGTGCAATTTTTCATATTGTCGACGACCCTCTCTTGATGGCCGCTGCGGTTATTGGGTTATGCAATCGAACAGTAGACTCGACTGGTATGGCGGATATCTTGGATGCGGACCAAATCGCCGAACTGGTAACAGCAGAGTTTTATCCGGAATTTGGTTGGGTACTTGATTTGAGTTGCCGTTGGCACGCTTTAACCGTAGAGCAATGGGATGTATCGACCCCTCGTGCAGTTGCGGTGTGTTTGCAGAGTGAGCAGAAAGAACAACGTCCGTTTTGGGGGTGGAACCGAGCACGGCATAGTCTTCTGGAGCTAGCAATTCTTTCTAGTCGACTTCCTATGCTAGATCGACAAGTGATCGACGCAGAGCGGAATCGTCATCAAATCATCATAGAAAAGACGGCTGGGCCTCGGGAGATAGTTGCTTGGGAGTTGCTCAACAGGCATTTGTCGCAATAATCGGCGGGTGCATCGCTCGGTGCAGTTCATTATCTCTTTCAAAGTCTTGCCGAAATGCCTGCACAGTATTGTATTGGAATCGATCTCGGAACGACAAATTCGGTACTTGCGTTTGCACCGCTAGACGAACCCGAGGCCTTAGTCGCGGTCCTTCCGATTCCGCAATTGGTGGCGCCGGGAGCAATCGAACGACGTCCTTCGCTTCCGTCCTTTCTCTACTTAGCCCAGTCGCTCGACGATCCCTCCTTGCAAGTGCCTGGCATTCGAAACGGTCATGGAATTGTTGGAGAGTACGCGAGACGCATCGCAAGCGACCAGCCTGATCATGTGGTCGCTGCGGCGAAGAGCTGGTTGTGTAATAAGCGAGTAGATCGACAATCTCCGATTCTGCCTTGGGAGTCTGACGCAGCGTTGGTTTCCCCGATTGCCGCTACGACGGCGTTTTTAAATCATCTCGTGGACGCTTGGCATGCGTCGTTTCCGGATGCGATATTTGCAGAGCAGCGAATCGTATTGACTGTCCCGGCTTCGTTTGACTTAGTATCGCGTGAGTTGACCAAGCAGGCTGCCCTGGCTGCTGGATTCCCAGAGGACTTTCTTTTCTTGGAAGAGCCACAGGCTGCGTTGTACAATTGGATTTTTTCGCACGGACTACAATGGAGAAAGTCGTTACGTGAACAGGACGTGCTGTTGGTTTGCGATGTCGGCGGAGGAACGACGGATTTGACTTTGGTCCAAATGCAAGCCGAGAATGGCGAGCTCAATATGAGTCGATTAGCGGTCGGCAATCACCTGTTGATCGGTGGCGACAATATGGATTTGACATTGGCTCACGTCGCCTCATCGCAATTTGCGGATAAGGGGACCAAGCTAAACGCATGGCAGTCGATGTCCCTTTGGCATTCTTGTCGACTAGCGAAAGAGTCGTTACTTCAAGGGGAATTTGCTCCGAATTCGTATCCGCTGAATGTGTTGGGGCGTGGCAGCAAGCTGATCGGGGGTACGGTTTCAATCGAGTTGGATCGGTCCACCGTTGAGCAGACGCTGGTTGATGGTTTCTTTCCATTGGTCGGTCGCGACGAGCGACCACTTCGCGATGGCGAGAGTGGGTTCCAAGAGATTGGTTTGCCGTTCGAACCCGATACTGCGATTACCAAACATGTTGGGGCTTTTCTAGCGGACCATTTACGAGCAAACGAGCAAACGCCGATGAAGCTAACGCATTTGCTGTTCAACGGTGGTGTGTTCAACTCCGATTCGTTCCGTCAGCGAATGCTCCAAACGCTTGCGTCGTGGGATGAGTCGGAAATGGCACCGGTTGTTTTAGGTGGCGTTGAGGATCTCGACCAAGCGGTTGCGTGCGGGGCAGCGTACTATGCTTGGACAAAGCAGCATGGCGGTATACGGATTCGAGGTGGTACGGCACGTAGCTACTATGTCGGCATCGAAACCTCAGGGCCTGCAATTCCCGGCATGGCGAGGCCCTTGCAAGCTCTATGTGTCGTGCCGCAAGGCATGGAGGAAGGGACGCAAACCGATGTCAAGAGTCGCGAGGTAGGACTCAAGGTTGGGCAGCGTGGTCGATTTCGATTTTTCTCGAGCACGATGCGAAAACAAGATACGGCCGGTACGTACTTGAGAGATTGGGATGACAACGAGCTCGAGGAGACTTCGCCGCTGGAGGTGGAATTGTCTGCTAACGAAGGGGGACAGGTCGTCCCAGTCCGATTTCAAAGTCGGATAACCGAGTTGGGTGTCTTCGAGCTGTGGTGTAAGTGCACCCGAAGCGATCAAAGCTGGAAGTTGGAGCTCAACGTCCGCGAGTAGTCGCGGCAACGATGTGTCGCAAACGCGGACTGTTTACTCCGCTGCATTCGCCATCTGAAACAGCTTAAACTGATCGTCCAGTGGGCGGATCCAGACTTTACGATAACGAACCGGGCTCTGGTGATCTTGAAGATACAACGGTCCGGCATCTGTTCGCTTGAGACTCTCCAGTATTTTGCCAGTGTAAGGGGTCGCTTGGTAAACATAAGGAGTATATGGAGAACGCGGCTCAGTAAAAGTTACGTGGTTTTGAACCAGCACACCGTTTAGAATAGAAGTGATCGAACCTGGCTCAGCGATCTTGCCGTCTTTGTATCTCGGGGCACGGTATATAAGGTCGTACGATTGCCATTCATTAGCTGGCCTGCCCGCGTTGACCAGCGGCAGTTCGTATCGATAGAGCGATCCAATAACTTCCTTGCTGGGTTCAGTCGAGCCGGCCGTGTTAGAGATCTGCATTTCGTATTGGCCATGAACGTACAAACCGCTGTTTCCATGCCCATTCCCGGGCACCGAAAACTCAGCATGAATTTGAGCGTCACGGAAGTGCAATTTAGATACAATAAAACCGGTCCCCACGGTCATTACCCCGTCCTTGACCTGCCATTTGCAAGGATTGCCATCGACACCCACGAAAGCATCCGTGGCTCCTCCATCGAAGAGTACAATCGCGTCCGAAGGAGCCATTCCCTGCTTGACATCGACGACCTTGATCGGTGGATCCTCGGCAAAGCAGTTCGCAGAAGAAGCGGCAATGCAAACAGCAGTAACGAATACAGCACATCGAATTGTTTTGAACATAGAGCGGGGTAGGGCAGGAGGAACTGTTGTCGGAACTCCCTTCATTCTAGTCCAAGTGCGAGCCGCATGGGAACGCACTACCCTAAAATGTGGGTCAGCGGCTCCGCCCGCTGACAGGAACAACTCCTCGCAGGCTAACTTGCAATCCCTTTCGTTACTGTCGACTCACTGAGCGAGTTGATGGCTCATTTCGAGAAGGGCGGCCAATATCTTGTCGGAAGCCGTTGGCTCCAGATAATTCGTACCTGGCCATGTTTCGTAGCCGCCGAGTTCAAAATGGCGAGGCGTGGGAAGATAGCCATAGTACCCATGGGCGAGTTCTACCACGAACGAGTTCTTGAATGGACTTCGTTTCTTGAATTCAAGTCCCGTTTCTGCGAAGGTCTCGCATGGACTGGTGCCAATACCAATGTTTCCAATTCGCAGCACTTGAACAGGAGCCTTGGTCTCTGGACTTGCCATGGCAAGCCGCCTAATTCTGGCAGCATAAATGGGAGCCGTGTCGGACTTCTTGTTCACATCAACGCCTTTAGCTTCTGTACTCTGAACCCAGGCCATGAGCGATTCGTCAACTTTTCGCCATTCCAAGGGAAGTTCTCGGTAACTAGCCCCTAACTCAGCATGATTGCTCCAATTCAACCTGCCAAATGCTTCATTGACCTTCGCGGCGATATCCTCTGCAACTGTTCGCATCTGCTCATAAGGCGCTTGTCTTGGTCTCGCCTGTCGGAAGTTGATGTTATTGATATCGCCACTGGTTCCATTTGCCATTATTGCAACGAAAGGCGGATCATCGCTAACTTTACCTTGCAATCTCTTAAGCGCTTCGCAGTACATGCCAAAGTAGTCAGCCGATAAATGGCCATCTCCAACGCCACCCACATAGTGAAGCGAGTACGCTGAAAACACGGAGATCATTCGCCCCAAGGGTTCGCGAAGGGCAATCATCGACACGGTGGGATCGATCGGACCGACTGGTTCGATAAGATCGGAACTGCCCGACGCAGGATTCATTTTGACTTTGTCTATCTTTCCGAAAGGATTGACAGGAACAGTTCCCTCCTTCATCAACCATCGTCGATTGAACAAGTGTTCTGGGATATCAACGGTCCCAAAAGCTATTTCAGCGGGTCGCAACAAATTGTTCGCCCTGCGTACACCGTCGGCGATACGGCGCGCGACAAAGCGTTGATATTCAGTCAGCACTTGATCGGAGGAATAGCCTCGTTCGCCCAAAGCGGTACCTGCCGAATGCGTATGTGTGCAACTGATCAAGACATTGTTGGGCGATATTCCAATCGCCTCTTGGATCAATCGCCTCGCTTCGACACTGACACTTCGGTGCATGCCGAGCAGGTCACAGACAACGAGCGCAATCGTGGTTTTTCCATCGTTCAAAACAAGGCAACGCGCATGCAATTCATCATGGGTGTGAGTGGCAGGATAAGGCACAAATCCACCGACGATCTCCATACCCAGTTCGGGCGTGATATTGCTTGTCGCAGCTCCTGCCCGCAACGCGGAATTGTCCGATTGCCCGGTGGCGGCTTGACATGGCCAAAAGCTAAGAAAAATAACCGGCATCGCAAAAATGGCTCGCAACATGGCATGTCCTCAATTTCAATCGGTTGGTAAGTGTGGGGCAGCGGCTCCGTCCGCTGACGACCGCCGTGCCACAATGGCCTGTAATCTATCAATAGCCTATGGCACACAGTCGTAACGCCTGTCGTGAGACGTTGACGGAACCGAGACTTGGTATGTCTTGCCATCTGCCGATACAACCACTCGAATATGCTCTCCTTTGCATTCGACTAGTTGATTGGCAATAAACTCGTCGGCAACGTTGTTGACCGAACCGTCGTCTCGAAGATTCTTATGCATTTGATAGATCGCTTGGATGCTAGTCGTCTCCTTAAGCGTTGAGAACATCATCGGCATGCAGCCTTTCTTAGTACCGTTATTGATGATCGCAACTCGCGGCTCAATCGACTTGATCAAGACCGGGTTATTGCTTTGATCGAGGCCATGATGACTCGACTGAAATAAGTCAACCTTGCCGACTCGATTCTTGGGGCAAACGAGATCGAACTCGCAGTTCCATGTCAAATCGCCCGTATCAAGAAAATCGAAATCGCCGAAACGAAACAGCATGACGATGCTGTTGGCATTGTCCGAGAGATCCACCGGACGCTGTTGATTGCCTTGGCAACTAGCGTCCTCAGATGCGGTCGCATCGACGATTGAAACGAATTTTTGGCGGGCCCCCAAACATCGCAGGGAGAGTGTTGGCATGCCTGGTGAATTCTTGAGTTCGATAAAATCGCCTGCGGAAATAGTTCTTCGAGCTGCGGCTTCGAATTCGTAGTATTCCAGATCGGCCTTCTCACGTTGCCCCTCGAAAACTCCATTGTCCCATACCGTCCCTATAGGCAAGATTTTGGCGAGCGTGGACGCGCCACCAAAATGGTCTCGATGATAGTGCGTTGTGATCAAGTGATCGATTCGCTTTAAACCAGCTTCTTTGGTCGCCACTCTGGCAATGCGATCCGCATCGCGGTAGCCCGGGTTTCCTGAGTCGATCAGGACCGACTCCCCTTCCGGCGAAACAATCAACGTCGCTGCGCCCCCTTCGACATCGATCCAATAAATGCTTGGACCTCTCGATTCGACGGGGTGGCTAACGTAACTCTTGGGTTTCTGAATCGAAGCGGAATCTCGCTCGGATCGCGTCTTCGGCAATCGATCTACGAATCTTGCATCGGTCTTTCGCAATTCCTCGATCGCTTTGGCTCGTAGCTTCTCCAGCAACGAACGGTTAGTCGCTTTGGTAGCTATGTTTATCAACTCCTCCGGGTCCGATTCCAAATCGTAGATTTCCTCGACTTCATTTTCGACGAATGTTCGAATGTATTTGTATTTGCCGTCGCGAAGTAGGACATACCATGGCACATTAGACGTATCCGTTAGCTTAGCATCGGTCGGTATCGTATCGGTATCTGAACCATAGCTTCGCCCAGTATGAGTCATGATCATCGGCTTGGCCCAACTCTGGGACTCTGGATCTGAAAGCAATGGACGAATGTCTCGACCGTGCATCACCCATGGAATCTCGACCATAGCTGTTTGACAACAAAGTCCGATAAGATCCGGTGCTGTCACAGGATGCTTACATACTTTTGCTTGCAATATTGTGCCAGGTTGGCTGATGATTAGGGGCGATGCAACGCAAGCATCGTAGGGAGCAACTTTTTGATTGAATCCATGTTCACCGAGTGCATACCCCTGGTCTGCCGTATAGATTACCAACGTGTTTGAAAGCTGTCCCGATTCTTGGAGAGCTTCTAGCATTTTGCCAACGCCTTCGTCTACCGCTAAATTGCATTCGTTCACTTGTTGAACCCATGCGTCCAACTCTTTTCCTGACTGGTTGACATCAAAACTAGATTCACCTGCATTTCGCTTCTTCATAGCGGGACGACCGTTGGGGCCATCGGTCCATGCCGAAGTCGCGTTCAAATACGCCGGCTTGTCTGGCCATGGCCCGAGAATGTCCGCTGGCAATGGTGCCTTATTTCCTTTGAGCGAATTGATATGCCGCTTGGCCGGAGTGGTAGGACCATGAATAGCGCCATAGCATACCCATAGAAACCAAGGTTGATCCGCATTGCGATGCTTACCTTGAATAAAGTCGGCTGCTAGTTGCGTGTAATGGTCCGTGGAATATTCTGCGAATTTTTCTTCTTTGCCATTAACAGACAGCGTCTGGTCGTAATAGTAGTTGCCGGCATTTTCGGGATGCGCAGGTCGATTCCAAACGACTTGATAATCCCAGTCTCGACCGTAGCCCGAATCGGCACCCGTGTGCCATTTTCCGATCTGCGCCGTCTGATAGCCACTTTGCCGAAAATGTTTCGGCACAAATGGACATTGAGCGGGATCGTAAGCACTCCCCGGATAGGTACCCTCCATCGTCATCGATTGAATGGCGTGCTGAAAGCGACCTGTTAGCAAACTCGCTCTGGATGGCATACACCAAGCACCTAAATACGCCCGCTCAAAGCGAATGCCACTCTTGGCGAGCCTATCGATGTTCGGTGTTTTCGCCCACGAAGGTGCCTCTGGATAGCAACTAAGAGTTTTGTACGACTGATCATCAGAATAAATGATCAAAATATTCGGACGTTTCGCTGTACTTCTAACTTCCGCTCTAGGTTCTGCAGAAATCGTCTGCAAATGGAGTGCAACACTGAACAGAAAAGCAGCGCAAAATACGTGTCCGATATTTCGAAGTCGCATAATTTAGACTCTGGGATTCAATTACCAATTGACTTAAAATGCCACCGAGTTTTCGTCGAATGGCATAAGGGAAGGTTTTTAAACGCAGCACGTGCCAGCGGTTTATTAAAGTGAGTGCGGTTGGGCTGTTCGCCATATTGTAACAGTTTATTTTTCCATCGAACTCTGGCGGGTTCGAATGATTGCCATTGGGTCCCTTGGTGTATCCGTATGCGGAATTATGTCCAACAGATCACGCAACGCAACAACGCGGTATTTTTCTATAGCCAGATAGTGCATGTAGGCCTCAAATTTATCCGATGCAGTGCTCACCCAATCGTGAGCCGTATCTGGAACACCGTGAAACTGAAGGATCGCGACACGACCCGCTTGAGCTTGCTGGGCAGCTGCAATCAAGTCGGCAATTTCCCATTTCGGTTTGGCATCTCCTGAAGAAGGTAACAAGAGCGGGTGATCTTTGCCTGGCTCATAAGCAAATCCTCGTCCGGATTCATAAGAGTGCTCAGGTGCACCTCCGCGGCGAGCAAAACGAATACCATGCTTGCTCAGGATATCGAATGCCGCAATCGTCGTAGAGTTTCCGGGCCAAGCAAAGGAAATCGGCTTTGAGATTCCATGCTCTTTGCAATGATCATCAATGGCTTGCAACTGCTCTTCGAGCCGATCCTTGTTTTTGTCCGTTACGCCCAGGTGATCTCGGGTATGGTTGCCGATTTCGAAACCGTCACGATGAAGTTGTGAGATTTCTTCCCAGGTCATATAGTCCTTCTTGTTGGTCGCGAAGTCCCAGCCCTCGGTGATAAAAAATGTTGCGCCGAATCCGTACTTGAGCAAAATTGGGCGCACGGCTGTGAAATGTGTCTTCGCCGAATCGTCAAACGTGAGAACCACTATTCGGTCAGATATCGCGATGGTTTTAATTGCTGTTCGATCTACGCCCTCTTGACCTAACGCGCGAATCGATAGCAATAGGCTGAAGGCGATCAAACAATATAGGAGATTCGGAGAACGCATTGCGAATTTCTTTGTGATGGCTGCAATAGGAAGATATCAATCAAGCTATCTTAGATCGAAACTGGTCGTCAAAGGAGTCTTGCGAGTGTATTCTATTCTAGGAGGACCTGATTGGTCTCCACCACCACGATAAAAATGGCCCCGGGTTTCGCGATGCCTCTAGCTCGAACCAATTTTCCGGGGTTTATTCTTTGTGGAGGCAGCATTCACCATTGTTGAAATCGCCCAGATTCGGCTCCGCTAGAATACCGCCAGCCAAGTGGTCTTGCAAACCGACTGAATGGATCGTTCATCGTGACCTTAGCGGAATCGAAGCGAGCTTGCAGGGATTCTTTGGGATCTTGGACGAATCGATCATGCGAGCAAACCAATCGCAAATCGAACCGATGCAAAAGATGGCTGCCAAGTTGCTCGAGCCTGAGCCCCTTCGGCTTAATGGGTTCGAATCCCAGGGGTTATCCCTCAGGGGTTGTGGAGGGCTTCAACAACAAGGCGAAATTGACCATGAGGAAAGCGTATGGTTTCAAGGAGTACGAAACCATTACTACAGCGCGCTATCACCAGCTTGGGAATCTTCCAGAGCCAAAAACCTACCCACAGATTCTGCTGACGAGGCAGAATTCGAGACAGGGAATCGGTATTTCCTGGACCTTGCGATGGACTTGCGTTGGCGGTCTTTCGTACGATGCACTGCGTTTCGACAATCGTTTCCGCCGAATTTTGCGTAGTTGCGTTGTGAGGCACGTAGGGGTTCGTAACAGCCTAGCCGATCGCAAAAATTTTCTGGAAGTTTTGAGCAGCGTGACGACACGGGGCAGGATGCATCGGCGTCGGTGATGCAAGAGCATGTATTTAAGACAACCAGACTTGGAACTTTGGGTTCTAGCTTCTCTTTTTGCCATAGAATTCGGGAAAGACGCGCTTGTCGCTCCCGGTTTTTCGGCTGTCGTCGCCATCGCTGCTGTCTTTTTGCATTCTGACAAGTCAGTTCGTTTGGCAGTCGGAACTCTGAGCATTTACATCCGACAGGTTTTCCACCGTGCCGTGGCCGTTGCTTTCGGATTACCACGCAAGCCTTGCGTGTCGGTTTCAGGCGGACTTTACTGCATCTTCATCCACTGAAAAAAATTTCTTAAGTCACTAAATCGATTTCGAAATTGACTTAAAAGCTAGCGTTCATAGAATCTTCTACCGTCGAGACATCGGGGGTTTGCTAGCAAGTCGACTAGGTATAGCGTTTACCGATTACCTAGTTTGCATTTAGTGCGACTATTCGCCCCTCTGTCTCAGGCATCAAATAGGATGGTTCCTGTTTGGAAAGGATACTGCGGGTGAATGATTTCTCATCCGTAGACTCGCATGATCAAGGAGTTTGCGATGAAAATAGCGCACGAAGTTGCTATGTTCGATGGTTTGATCGCCGAATCGGTCGAAACCAGGCTACGCCAGAGGATTGGCAAAGATCGGATGGATCTTTGGTTCGGAGGTGATGCTAAATGGAGTCAAATCGGCAATAATGTGATCGGGATCGAGGTCGCCAGTTCATTTATTGCGGATTGTGTTTCGAAGATGTTTCGGGACGATCTCCAAGCAGCAGTAATGGAAGCAGCTGGGATTCACTTCGGATTCCAAATCTTGGTCGCTTCACCGTCGGAGGCGACATTGACTCAAGGCGAACCGCCAAACCAAACCTCGCAAGACGTCACTGTGCTCGCTACTAATCCCTCCAAATTTCCGAAAGCACCGCATGCGGAACTTGCCCGTCAAGTGGCGAAGAAACGTGCGCACGCGGCCGTAGAGCAAAAGACGAAACTGCGAGTTATTCGCAATGGTGATGGAAGCGACTTAGATTCAAATCGTGGCGATGCCTCTGCCCGCTCCGGCGATGGTGACAATCCCCATCGAGCATCGGTCGACATCCAAGTCGAACGCTTGATTGAGTTGCGACGCGAAAATGAAAGACGCTGGGACGAATTTGTAGCTGGCGACCATAACCGATTGGCCTACACAGCAGCCGAGATGGTGTTGGAACGCCCAGGCCAGATCAACCCCTTGCTTATCCATGGTCCAAATGGGACGGGCAAGAGCCACCTTGCGATCGGCTTAGCTCACAAGTTGCGAATGACTTATCGGATGCGCCGCGTTTTGGTTTTAACTGCTGAGCAATTCACGATCGAGTACACCGAGAGCGCTCGCGGTGGTGGTTTTGCCAATTTTCGACGCAAGTACCGGGATGTCGAAGCGATTGTGATAGACGATATTCAATTCTGCTTAGGAAAATCCGGGACACTGGTCGAGCTTCGCAATACGATTGATATGTTGTTGCGTGATCGTCGGCAAGTGGTTCTTGTCGCAGACCGAGGTCTTAACGAGCTCTCTGGCTTCGGTGCCGATCTTTATGCAAGGTTATCTGGTGGAATGGCGTGTGGAATCGATCCACTCGATGCCAAGACTCGCGTGGAGGTACTCAAACGCATGTGCGCTAAGTCGCAGGTGGACCTATCCAGTGCAAGTGTCCAGACTCTAGCAATCCAATGCTGTGGCGATGCGAGAGTGCTACAGGGTGTTTCCCATCGTTTGATCGCACAGCAACGGGTAGTCGGTCGAAGTTTGACGGATGACGAAGCCACTCGATGCACGTTGGATTTGATTCGTGCGAGTCATCCGATCGTGCGAATAAACGACATCGAGAAGGTGGTTTGCGAAGCGTTTGGTCTCGAAGGCAAGACGCTTCGAGCAAAAACCAAGTGTCAAAATGTAAGCCAACCTCGCATGCTGGCAATGTTTTTGGCCCGCAAATACACACGTACCGCATTGTCGGAAATAGGCGACTACTTCGGCAATCGTCAGCATTCAACAGTCATTTCGGCACAGAAGAAAGTGGAAAGCTGGATCGAGACGGATGAGCTCATCGGATGCCGACGAGGCCAAGTTGCTGTTCGTGATATGTTGAAAAGCCTGGAGGCAAGCTTGCAAGTAGGATGAGCGTCCAGCCTGTCGAAGGCCTGGAAAACCAGGCTGCATGCCACCCCCCGCGAAGCTATCGGAACCGCCGAACCCACTTGCAGGATCGATACCAATTTGCACAGGGCGTATTTTTAATTAAAACCCTTAGAACGAGTCTTCGATGAATCCGTTTCTATTCAGGACAGCTATGGCTTCTCCTGCTTATTTGTTTGGTTGCTTGATTTTCACTAGCCTTGTTTCAGCGGACGACTTGGATTGGTCTCAATTTCGCGGACCCTCTGGCGAAGGGCTTGTAGATGTCGCACTGCCAACTGACTTAGCCAACAAAGCAAATCATGTGTGGGCAACAAAGACGAAGGGCATCGGTTGGTCATCGCCAGTCGTATCCAATGGCCAAGTATGGTTCACATCTGCTCTTACCAAGGATGCAACTCCCGAACAGATCGCAGCTAAGCTCGCTGGCGATAAAATCGCGTCAATGAAGACGCTGGCCAAGACTGTCGAATTTCATGCGATATGTTTGGATGCAGCAACCGGCAAATGGATACACGACATTGCACTTGCGATCGTCGACGACCCAGAACCGATCAACCCGCTGAATTCCTATGCATCACCGACCCCTGCAATCGTTGGGGAACGTGTCATTTGTCATTTTGGGAATTATGGTACGTGGTGCTTGAGCACGAAGACGGGCAAGACGATTTGGTCGACAAAACTAGTGGTGGATCACAGCGTTGGACCAGGCAGTTCACCGATCGCGGTTAGAGAAAAAGTTCTCCTGGTTTGCGATGGAATCGACCAGCAATACGTGGCGGCCGTCAATCTTCTAGACGGCAAACTGGCATGGAAGACGAATCGTCCAGAAATACGAGCACAGAATCCAGAATTCAAAAAAGCATATTGCACGCCGCTGATTATTCGGATCAATGGCACACTCATGGCGATCATCCCTGGAGCTCAATGGACCGTTGCTTACAATCCCGAAAATGGCGACGAGATTTGGCGTGTTGACTGCGGCGATGGATTTTCAACGACACCCACGCCCGTTTTTGAAAATGGTTTTGTCGTCATGTCCACCGGTTATATGAAACCGGAATTTGTAGCCATACGGCCAGACGGACGAGGTGATGTTTCCAAAACCCACATTGCATGGCGCGCCAATAAGGGTGCGCCAACGATGCCAAGTGCTGTGGCTCGCGATGGTAATATGTACGCAATGAGCGATTCCGGTATTCTAACTCGCTATGATGCGTCGAATGGCCAAGAGCGGGGGCGCAATCGTATCGGGGGAAATTTTTCCGCCTCTCCGATCTTCGCAGGCCAGCACCTCTACTTTTCCGATCGGAAAGGGATTGTCACGGTCGTCAAAGCAGATGAAGAAATGACCGTTGTTTCCACCAACGATTTCGGAAGTCCGATCTTGGCTAGTCCAGCGGTAGTTGACAACGATTTGATCATCCGCACCGAAGAATCCGTCATTCGTATCACTACAACGTTACGGTAACAGGAAAAGTTGCTACTATTTCGTTTGTCGGAGGATTTAGAATTCTTCAGGCACCATTTTCAACGCTTTTGATAAGGGGACAGGTTCTCGATTGCTTGCCCAGTCGATGGACAACACGCAGGGATGCGTTGCCGACGATTTTCGATGGCATCGATTTGTTCGTACCCGAGTTGAGGGTAAGACTTATGCGGATTATGCAATCGAAGATCGTTCTTGTCTTTGTCTGCTTCGTATCCAGCGCATGCGCTCAAGACGGCAGGCCCCATTCGAACAAAAGCCAACCGAATACGTATGCTGCTCCTGTACGCAAAATCGAATCGACACCAACTCAGCAATACGCCTACGGATGGTTTGGGGCCAAGACATCTCCGCATTGGCACCATCAATTTGGATACCAAAATGCATACACTCCGTGGACACTGCGATAAACGAACCCGTAACTTGGGGAGCATTAATACTTGGCTTGGCATGCAACCTGCTGTACATTAATAGATTGACCGAGTAAGAAGTTTTGACAGATTACCAAACGCAATTAGAGAGGGACTTAATATGGCCGCAGAATTTACTACCGAAAGTTTCGATGTCGATGTGTTGGGAGCTGACACACCTGTCCTCGTGGACTTTTGGGCAACTTGGTGCGGACCTTGCCGACAAATCGCTCCAGTGATCGATGAACTTGCAATTAAATACCAAGGGAGCGTCGTGATTGGCAAGGTCAACGTCGAAGAGCAACCTGACTTGGCGCAGAAATATGGAATTAATGCTATTCCGACTTTATTGCTTTTTAAGGGCGGTGAAGTTGTCGAGCGATTCCAAGGTGTTCCACCTCGCAGCAAGCTAGAAGCAGCCCTCGACTCTGCAAAAGCATAATGTTCACTGCCATTTTTCAAAGAATTTTACCCGTGTGGAATGTTTGCACATTGCCAATGTTCGTAGTGTCGCTTTGCTCAGGCGGGGCCGTTGCGTTCGGCGAGGACCTCCCTGCCCCCATTGCGCATTGGAAACTCGATGACCAGGGCAGCGAAGCGCGCGACAGCGTGGGGAAACATCACGGAGTGATTCATGGCGCAGTTTCACGCGAGGGAAAGATCGGCGCCGCACTGCTTTTCGATCGAGCCAAAGGGAACCATGTCAGCATTCCCCATTCGTCCGATTTCGAGGTAGGTTCGTTCACCGTATCGGCCTGGGTTTGGCTAACTAAGGAGCCTACCTTCTCTGGAATCCTCGGCACCCGAGCTGGTGGCGAGTTCAATTTCGACATGAAAGTCAATACGGACAAAGTCCACGGTGACATTGGCGATGGCAGCCGATGGATCGACACTCGCATTAACTTTTATAAAGACGACGTTGGCAGCGACGGCACGGGTGGCGACCTCGAAACGGGGCGATGGTATTTAATTATATTCGCTGTCGATAACTTGCGTAAGGAATGTCGGCTTTATCTCGATGCCGATCGCAAAAAGACGATTCCCTTTAACGGCGAGCCGCGTCTAATGCGGCAAGGCCAAACGATGCAGATCGGAAGTACGGGCACTGGAGAATTCATGGATGGCATGATCGACGACGTCAAGGTCTGGAAACAAGCACTATCGGATGCACAGGTGAAGTTTCTTTTGATCCCTTGAGCTCCAGGCCAGAATTCCTCACCAGATCAAACATATCCTACGACGACACAACTTACAGTGGCCAAGGGACCCATGTCCCAAGATCTGTGTATCGTGGGCGTTACGCAGAAGTCATGCCTGGAGCGGTACGTTTGGATTTGTATTGATGCTCGAAGTAGATGCAGGCCGAGATCTTAGTGGTGATTTGGATTGCAAGACTGGCTCGAGCCATGCAGAATACGAGTCGCCAAAAAATTGTGGATTCCAAAGTGATATAGGGAGTTAGGGATGAAGTTTACGGTTCAATGCCTTTTCGTTGTGGTCGTTACCTGCTCGATAGGGCTCACTCAAGACGTATCCTACTTCCGACACGATCACGGAGTAGCTAAGGGAAACCACTCGCTCCCGGACGACTTCGAAAAGGATGCGAAGCAATTGTGGCGCACACCGCTGGACAAAGGGCATTCCACTCCTTGTGTATGTGGTGACTCGATTTTTCTGACCACTTTTCAAGCTGAAGAAAAAGAACTGGCCACAGTCGCGGTCGATAGAGCGACCGGTCGTATCAAATGGAAACAAACGGTACCCACGAAAACTTTAGAGGCATTTCATGTCACCGGAAGCCCGGCCACCGCAACTCCCGCCTGCAATGGAAGCCAAGTGTTCTCGTTCTTCGGCAGTTATGGGTTACTATGTTACGATCTCGATGGAAAACTGCTTTGGGAACGACGAATGGGCCCCTTTCAGGATGAGTTTGGAGCTTGTAGCTCGCCCATCTTGGTTGACAATAAGGTCATCTTGAACGAAGACCATGACCTAGACAGTTTCATTATCGCGATCGATCCGCTGACCGGTGAGACGATATGGAAAGTGCCACGGGAGGACGCAACTCGAAGCTATTCCACGCCTGTGGTACTGGAACGCAATGGTAAAAAAGAAATACTGGTGGCAGGCTCGCTTCAGCTTTCAGCATATGATCCCGCGACTGGCAATAAACGATGGTGGTTTAATGGTCTTTCGCGAATCTTAGATTCAACGCCTGTCATTCAGGATGGAGTGGTCTATATTGCTTCGTGGACGCCTGGAGGTGATTCTAGCGATCGCATTGCGATGGAGCCATTTTCCGGCGCACTTGAGAAATATGACACAAACGAAGATAAAATGATTTCAAAGGAAGAACTGCCAACGGGAGGTCCCGTGTTGGATCGTTTCTTTCGAATCGACTTAAACCAGAATGGAAAACTCGAAGAAGACGAATGGAACCGTCATTTGGCGGTCTTCGAAAGGGCTCAAAACGTTGCGGTTGCAATTGAGCCAGGAACAAGCGGTGAACTAACGAGTCGATTCGTAAAATGGACAGTGACGCGTGGCTTGCCGACCGTACCAAGCTCGGTTGTTCACGAAGGTGTGATGACGATGGTCAAGGACAGCGGCATCGTTACGCTTGTCGATGTCGCAACCGGGCAGATACTTCACCAGGGGCGAGCCGAAGGTCGAGGGAATTACTATTCGTCATTGGTAGCCGGAGATGGCAAGGTATTTATGACGAGTGAAAGTGGCGTGATGACAATTTTCAAGGCGGGGAGAGAATGGAAAATCCTATCGTCCCACGACTTCGGCGAACGAATGATGGCTACACCCGTTATTTCCAACGGTGTGATATTTATCCGGACCGAAGAAGCACTGTATAGCTTTGCGAAGTAACTTTACGACTTTGTCCTATGCCTCCGTTTGCGAAATGGATTGATAAAAGTCCGATCGGTGGATCAGCCAGTTGTTACCGTCTGCGAAAGCGAAAAGTCTAAGCCCCGAATTTCCCAAGCCTACCGGCATTGGCCATCGCGAGGGTCATGAGATATTGAGCTTCGAAATGACCAAGCCCACCGGTAATGCATGTGGTCTCGTTAAATGTGGTGTGTGGATCCGGTCGGCAACAATCCGATACAAGCAAAGTGGGGACGGGATGCCACGAGTGTCCCTTTAAATAACTTGGTGTACTGTGATCACCTGTGACGATGGTCACGGTCGGATTCAGCTTAGTAATTCGAGGGATGATTGTATCTAGTTCCTCGATGCGTTTTACTTTTTCGGAAAAATTGCCGTCCTCGCCTGTGCTGTCCGTGTACTTGAAATGGATAAAGAAAAAATCGTACTTCGCCCACGCTAGCTCCAGAGTATCCATTTGTTCAGCTAGCGTTTGAGCAGATCCGACAATGTCCATACCAACGAGCCTAGCAAGTCCCTTGTACATTGGGTACACCGCAATGGCAGCGGCTTTGAGTCCATAAACTTCCTTATAAGACGGTAAAGTCGGCTTATTCGCGAAGCCTCGCATGGTGTGGAAATTTGCTTTCGGATGAGAGGCTAGAATTTTTTTCGCTTGTGCCAGAAACTCTGTTGCCACTTGCGCTGTCCGGTGGCTATCCTTATCATTCGCGCGTGGATCGAGCGGCGGAACGCCAGTTATTTGTGGATCCGTGTCAGCCACGTTGCCTCCAAGGCCTTCACCGCGAAAGACTACGACGAAGCGATGTTCCTTGACGGGCTCCACAAAAATTTCGATGCCAGGAATCTTTACTTGGCGAAGCGAAATGGCGAGTGGTGCACTCTCTGCACTGCTAATCCGCCCCGCTCGTCGGTCTGAAATGTTGCCGTTTTTGTCTATCGTGCAAAAATTGCAACGAATCGCAACGTCGCCATCCTTGAGTTCGAATCCGATCCCGGTGGCCTCCAATGCACCGCGACCAATTTTGTATTGCAACGGATTGTAGCCGAACAGACCCAAATGACCTGGTCCGCTTCCGGGTGCAATTCCAGGTTTGACAGGGATACTTGCTCCCTGAACACCCATTTGAGCTAAAGCGCTTAGGTTGGGAGTTTTTGCCGTTTCCAGTTCTGTTTTTCCGCCTGGAGTCCTAGGTAGTCCACCTAACCCGTCGGCAACTAGCATGACAATCTTGCTAGCGTTGCTCAGTTGCAGTTCACGGGTCAAAGTATGCATGTCCATTCCATGTCTCCCAAACGTAAAAGTCCTGAAATCAAAGTTTGGAATGGTTTATCACATCTACAAAAGATCGCAAGATCTCGATGGCCATAACTCGAACAGATGAATCACATTGTGAATGAAATAGTAAACGCGTGTTGGAATCGGTTAATGGGAATAGCCACTTTCCTCGTGTTCGGTTAGATCGAGTCCTCGCTGCTCTGCGTTGCCAGTCACTCTTAGGCCGACAGCGAACTGTGCAATCTTTAAAAGAATGATAGTGACGAGAATGGAATAGACCGCCGTAATTACGACAGCGAAGAACTGAACGGACAACTGCCTTCCGATGTCAAGATTTACTTTAACACCGCCTAACGAGTTCGCTGCAAACACTCCAACCAAAAGTGTCCCCACGATTCCTCCGACGCCATGGACCCCAAAGACGTCCAGCGTATCGTCGTACCCAAATCTCTTCTTAATCGTTGTGGAAAAGTAAAAACAGGCAACCGCCGAGATAGCTCCGATTGCTAGGGCTCCGAGAGGGCCAACATAACCCGACGCCGGAGTAATTGCGGCTAAGCCTGCGATGGAACCAGTCGCTGCTCCGAGTACCCCCGGTTTCCCGAGTTTGATCCATTCAATTGCCATCCACACTACGGTTGCAACACACGCGGAAATATGTGTGACAAGCAGCGCCGATGCTGCCGTTCCGTTGGCCGCAAGAGCACTGCCTGCATTGAATCCAAACCATCCTACCCAAAGCATGGCGGTCCCAGTGAAAGTCATCGTCATGTTGTGTGGCGGCACTCGCGAAGTTGGATATCCAGATCGGGGACCCACCATAATGCATGCAACAAGCGCTGAACAACCTGCCGTAATGTGAACCACAATTCCACCCGCAAAATCCATGACTCCCCAGTCGGTGAACAAACCTCCGTCGCCAGCCCAGGTCATATGACAAATGGGAACATACACGGCGAGAAGCCATAGCGATGAAAACCAAAGCACGGCCGAGAATCGCATGCGTTCGGCAAAAGCGCCAATCATCAATGCGGGCGTAATGACGGCGAACGTCATTTGATAACTCGCGAACAGCATTTCAGGAATTGTGCCTTTTAATGAATCGGGAGTCATCGAAATTAACCCGATATGCGAGAATCCACCAATAAAAGAACTGCGATTCACGCTCCCTTTGACCATGCCAGTCGAATCAAATGCAAAACTGTATCCGCAAACGACCCAAATCAAACTGAGTACGGCAGTCAATGCTAAGCACTGCATCAACAAGCTAAGCACATTGCGACTCCGCACCAAGCCGGCGTAGAATAGCGCCAAACCAGGGATGGTCATGAATAGCACCAGTGCAGTCGATGTTAGAACCCAAGCCGTATCCGCAGCGTTGAGCGTAGGCGTGTCCTGTGCAACTGCGTTCTGCGGGGACAGTATTAACGCTAACCCAACGAATACGAAAAGTGTTCGCGCCGCAACGGTCCAACTAAAACAGGCCATAGAGATCTCGAGAGGAAAAAGTCTACTGGGATTGTAATAAAGCAATTCTGCTACTTTGGCCATGTCTCTAGACTCATCGCATTACACAGCTGTCTGATAAAGCAGAATGGAATGATTATGATCCACCGCGTCGCAACGGCAAATGCCATTTGGTCACATTACAATCTCGAACGGATTTCGCTCTCGATTGCACTGCGATTATGCCAAAGGTAGAGAATGCGAGTTCGCAAGGGCGGGTGAACGTCACCGAGCGACTCTGGAACTCGAAAGAGAAGTTCGTTCGGTCGGCTTTCGATCATCGCTATCAGTTGACGCATCCCCTCTTCGTTGAATTGTATTTTATTTGGATTACGGAGCAAGCACTCCCAGTCGAGCCGCGGTTCAGATTGTAGTTTCCCCAGTTTTCTGGCCTCTTCTTCCAGTTCTTCCGCGGCGTCGGCATCGAGGTCGCTGTTCCACATGTATCTTAGTAGGCCCCCGATCGATTTCGATTGGCTGGCGGCTCGCTCGCGCAGTTCGCGATTGACTCGGTCCTCGATCTCTTCTCGCGAAGCATGGCCGTACGGGATGCTGGAGGTGATCGTGTCGATAAGCTCGGATGGACTGAAATTGCCCGCTACCTTTGACAAAATGGCTTTCTGCATCACCACACATTCCACTTCAGAAGATAAACCCAGCTTTAACAATCCGTGAATAGATGGAAATACTCCTGCGACTTGAGCCCCAAAATCGTCGCACAGGAATTCAATTGCGGTAGCGTTGCGAGTATACGGTAGCGAGGACAGCCACCATGCGACCCCTGTCACTCCCATCAAAAGAAGGTATCCAGCGTAACCGT
Organism: Pirellula staleyi DSM 6068; assembly: GCA_945900945.1. Classification (GTDB taxonomy): domain Bacteria; phylum Planctomycetota; class Planctomycetia; order Pirellulales; family Pirellulaceae; genus JBKCUI01. Next base: position 12,051 of record CAMDKL010000011.1, on the reverse strand, counting down.
CCCAACCAATTCGCTGAACGGCCAAGATCCCAAGCAACGAACCTAAGGCAACCGTCACAATCCGAAATCGATCGATCACCAGATAGTACTTGTAGTAGTGTCCCAACTCATGCCCCATCAGGTCCTGGATTTCGGCTGGTTCCAATTTGTGGAGGGCTTGTCGATTTAAATAGATTCCATTGAGGGATTTAAACAAGCTTCCGAAACCGACATGCATGGCGGCGGCATTCATAGTTGGACTGGCCACAATGTAAACAGGCAAATTTTCTTCCGGCAATCGGAGGCTTGCGAGCGTTTCCCGAAAGAGCTTTTGTAAGTGAAACTTATCATATTGCCCGAATCGAGTGCTCTCCTTCAGCTCTTCAATTCGCTTCTTTTTGGTAGCTGCCTGAATTGCTATTGAAGACGCGAATGGGCAAACCATCGCGCCAATTGCAACCGTTGTGATGATCGGCTCGCGCATGACCCATTGCCAGTCGACAACCATTGCAACGATTCCGATCAAAGCAATTTCGACAAGCAGTAGAAGCCATGCGAACCGATTCGCTCTACTCATTTGGTCGATTAGATCCGAGCGACGCGGGACAGAAGAGGCTAGCGCCATGCGCATTTATATGCTTTCGCTTAGATATACGAACTGAAGAGATAACTTAGGAAATTGAGAGATGCCTTACCGCGTGTTTGGTAATAGACTTTGCCAGGACCCGTGTAACGATTGATGAGTCCCTCCCCCGACATGATCGAATCGCGAACACTATCGGTTGCCTTGACCAATTGGTAGGTAATGGTGTCCGAAAAGGCGACCGCGAACCGATTGTCCAAGAAGAATTTTTCGCCCTCTGCCAAATCTCTTTCAATGATGGCACCGTAGGTTTGGCAGAAGACAGTTCCACTACCGCTCGCATGCAACAGAAAAAGCCCTTTCTTGGACATCACCCCTTTCATTCCTCCATATTTGATCTGCAAATTGCAGTCACCAATGTTGGCCAGATAACCACCGCGCGTTATGTAGAAACCCGATGGGTCAGATAACTCTAGGCAAAGAATATCCCCCTGGACGGATGGGGCTAGCGTAAGCACTTGTGCGTCGCGTTTGGCCAAAAATTCGGCGGTAAACATGCTTTCACCACCCAACAAATTTTTTGCACCGCTAAGCCAAGCGTTGCCTTTCCCGCGACGACCAACGGATGCTGAGAGTTGTAGACCCGAGGTCATCGACAGCATACTATCGGGCTGCGCTACCACTCGCTCCCCCTGATTCATGTGAATCTCGAGCACGGAAAAAACGGGACCATGCAAGACGGAATATCTCATGAATCGAACTGGGATTTGGATTGAAGGAGACTCGGAGGAGACTTAGTCGTCAACGCCTGGAGCAATACGCTGCTTGAGGAAATAGCCGCCGATTGCGATGGCACCGAGAATCCCAAGGAAAATGAACAACGCTACAAACCGAGATACCCCTAGGACTTCTTGAATCGTCGTAATGCAAATATCGTATATGACAATGCGAATAAACCAGCCGATTATTGAACTAATACCACCACCGCGGGCAGCGAGCATAGTAAAACGACTCATCAGTGGACTCCAATTAGTAGTTTGGGAATATTAAATTGCGTTGAATCGCGCAACAATGGTAACGTATAACGCTCTTAAAATGTAGCTTGACGAAAATATTTCGACCGATTGGATTCAAACAAGACGAAACGCTAGATTGCGCATCATGCTATTTGGTTTGTGCTGCGTTTCGCAAATAGCCGATCAACGATGCCAATTCAGAATCGGTCATCAACTCATCAAAATTTCCAGGCATCAACGAAAGTTTGCTCTGTTTCTCGTACTCAATGTCGCTGAGCAAAATTCGTCGTTGTTTTCCTGTTGGATCGGTTAATAACAAGGACTCCGAATTTCGGTCACTAACCAGCCCGTTTACCGATTCTCCGCCATCGAGCAGCAACATCGTCATTCGAAACGCCTCATCAACATTCCGATCGGGCCATAGAATATCTTCACAAAGCCTCGAATTGCCTCTGGCACCAACCCCTTCCAATTGAGGGCCCAATACTTTCCCTTGATCACCGAGTTTGTGACACAATGCACATCGATCTACAAACTGCTTAGCTCCTACTTGTATATCGACAGCAAGACTTTCGATCACCGACGCTTTGCTATCCACAACAGCCAGTCGGTTCGACGTCGCACTTGGTTCGGGACGGAGCGTTTCGAGCTTGGCTACGCTATCTTGCGGCAATCCTTCCCACCAACTCTTGGGCAACACCCGCAACGATTCGCGAGACAAGGAACCTCGCTCGCATAGCGAAGCAATCATGTTAATGGCTGACCGATGCTTCGAAAGCCTCACCACCAATCGTTCCTGTTCTTGATGCGAACAACGTTTGCAAATTGCATCACCAAACTTAAAGAGCCCTTCTGGCTCGATCGAACCCCAGTCCCAAGCGGGTGTCGTTCCTACGCTAATACCGAGCAAAACTAATAGGTCAGTCCAGTTCTGCTCAACCGCGAAATCAGTCAACTCAATGCACTCTGTAAACGCATTTTTGTTGCGAAGTCGGTGCAGCCGAAATCGGCTTGTCCAATCCACACTTTCCGAGCGCAACAGTTTCGAAAATTTTTCAAGACTCTCCGGTTGCGAGGGAAGTCCACATAACGCCACAACCGATACAATGCGCTCCCACTGATCCCGAAGCGAGCCAGGATTCATGCCAGCCATGGAACTTTCGCCAATGCCGATCCACGCGTAACTTGCGCCCGAGTCACCATCCACGACACGGATCTGAATCGTTGCATCCGCAAACTTTTGCAAATCCCAATGAACCGTTTGGCCGATGTCGCTTCGCGGTGGAAACACACGAAAGAGTTCTTCAGCAACATTGCCAGCCTCGTCGAGTCGGACCAAGGAAACATAGTTCTTGCGTACGGCTTCTTTACTGGGCAATCCATTGTGGCCAACGACATAAAAATCAAGTTTGCCCTTTGCAATGAATGGGCTCGACGACCACGTGCCGGAATAACTCTCACCCAACTTAAAACTACTAAAAAACAAGCCACGCTTGACAATGCCATTTTGGCCATGGGTCAATTCCCTTTTTTCTGGCAACCAGTCCCTCCGATCGTCGCCTTTCGTCGATCTACCGAACCAACTGATCAGTTGGTCTTTTCCCGCACTGTTCGAAAATGCCTCTGCCTCGGCCAGCCATCTGCCCGCAAGATCTCCGACCGAATTTTGGCACTGCAAAATCAAGCTGCCAAGTACTTTTCCGCGTTGCTGCATTTGGCGTTGAGCGATTCGAAGCAGTTGGTCTGCCTGAACATCCGAATCCTTGCTGGTCGAATCCAAAAGTGAAATCAAACGATCCATGTTGGAGTCGTCAACAACGTCCGCAATCGACTGAATGGTTTCGCCCATGATACGACGTTGAACAACCGTCGAATCAGAAATGGACGCGAGTTTTTCGCAGAGAGTAAGAACGCCAGCAACGGAACGAGGATCTTTGAGAGCAAGCAATACACGTGCTAGTGCCTGCATTTCAATTGTATCAAATGCAATCGCAGTTGGACCAGTCGTCCTCGCTAAACTACCTGCGTTGCACAACTGTGACAACCATCGACTAAACTGCTCCGGCTCCGTGTCCCGAATTCGAATCGCGATATCCCTGAAAGATATCAACAACATTTGAAAAAGCACGGGATCCCTATTGATATCCGAGCGGCGTGTTTGGCTGAGTAGCCAATTTGCTTCACTTTCGTTGCCGCTGATCCCCATCAACTCTACGATGCTCTTTGCGAGCATTGCTTCGGCGACGATTTCAAGATTGAGCGATTCGGCCATCCTCGCTACTTTCGGATCGGTAGCGGACAGTTCGTTTAAAGAGCTTCGCAGTTTCGAGACCCTGTCCGCCAACTCGTTAGCTTTGGAGGGAACGATGGTTGCCTCGGCCCCTTTCCATCGGATACGCCAGATGCGTCCACTCGTCCTGTCGCGATCGGGATGATCGAGCGGTACTTCGTAGTGACCAATGATTTTATTGTAAAAATCGGCAACATACAAACAGCCGTCCGGTCCAAACTGCAAGTCAACTGGGCGGAACCATGGATCGTCGCTGGTCAATAGATCCGGCATCGCGATTGCCTTGGCCGTGGCTCCTTGGTAAGTCAATTGATTTCGATTGATGCGGCATGTCATAACGTTGCCACTGAGGAAGTTATCTTCCATTGCTAGCGGGAATCGAGAGTCCTTGGTGTGAGCCAACCCAGAGATCGCAGTGCTTCCATGCAAGTGATCCATCATCGGTGGTACGAAACCGAGCCCGTCATCTGGTCGGCCAAAGCTCGGGTAGCAACCGCCTCGAATCAACTGGGAGATCGGTTTGCTATGACAATCGGCGGCGTACCAAAAACCCCAACGGTCTTGTGCCATTCCGAATGGATTCACTTGCCCTTGCGTGTATAGCTCTACTCTTGAACCATCGGGCCTGAACCGGAATACGTTTCCCGAGGTCATCGAGATTGCGTGTCCATCTTTACCCTGAATTTGCGATTGGTTATTGAAACCATGGCATGCATAGGCCCAACCGTCAGTTCCCATCCGCAGAGAATTGATCATTCCATGCGTGTCGCGAGTTGTATCGAATGGCCCAAGTAATACTTCACGCGTATCGCAAATGCCGTCTTGATCGGTATCTCGCAGATAGAGGATATTCGGAATCGAAAAGCACAAAACTCCATCGCCGTAGGGCAACAAACCGATCGGTATATTCAGCCCGTCGGCAAAGACTCGCTGCGTTTCGAAGCTTCCGTCATGGTCGTTGTCTTCGAGGACCACGACTGCGTCCGAACCTTTTTGGCCGAGTTTGGCAGGAAACGGATATTGGGTCGACTGGGTAATCCAAAGTCGCCCAGCGGCGTCGAAAGCCATGTTCATTGGTTTTGCTATCGTCGGTTCCGCTGCGATCAAGTCGACCTGAAAGCCTTCCGGAACGTGCAAACCAGCAAGCTCTTCTGCTGGAGTTCTATGTGAGGATGCTCGAATGGTCTGACCGAAAAGCTCCTGCAATGTGCTTGGCTCGGCTGGCGTGAAGCGATCCGAACGCAGCGGATCGGCTGAAAAAGAATTTACGCATAGTGCCGTCGAGAGGACAATAAACCAAAGCACCAAGTCTTTGCGAGCTTTCATGGCAGACTCAAATCTTGAATTTGGGAGGGATAAGGGGGCTTGGAAGGGCAAGCAGGTTACTTCGTGCGACAATGAATACTGCATTCTAATCAAAAATCTCTTAAATAACTAAAGTCCTGTAGGGCTGAGGTTGCTCTGTGAAAGTTCTTTTGTGTATTCAATGAGGGAGTCACTGTCCATTCCCGACCCTTTGATAGGCTACGCATGATCTCAAAAAGAGCAATGATGATTCGGATCGTCATTCCTGCAACGATGGTCCTCAATGGTTCGGTGGTTTTTGGGCAGATGGGCGGCGGTGCACCTGGCGGCGGTGCTCCCGCGTTCATGGATCCAAAGTTTAGCGATAAACTCTACGAAGCCGGGGGACCGCAGGGTCGAGAGGCCAAGGAGGGCGCGATTATTTTGTCGGTGAACATCGAGGGAAACAGCAGTATCTCTCAGAACTTTATCCTCTCGACCATGCAGTCGCGAGAGGACCGAACGTTCGACAAGGAAACTTTCAATCGGGATATCAGCACGCTTTATCGAACCAATCTCTTCAAAAAGATTACACCCTACTTTACGGAAAGCCAGGGTGGAGTTCACATCCGCCTAATCGTGGACGAGCGACCGATCATAAAGGCGGTCTTCTTTAGAGGCAACCAACACATCGACGACAGTCAGCTAAGCAAACATGCTGGCATCCAAAAAGGAGACCCATTGGACCCAATCTCAATCAATTCCGCCAAGTCTCGATTGATCGAACTGTACCAGGACAAGGGCATGAATCAGATCGATATTCAGATCATTCAAGGACTCAAGCCAGGTCAACGCGAAGTCGAGTTCCTTGTAAACGAGGGCCCTGTCGAAAGACTCAACAAGATTCGATTTATCGGTAACCATGCGTTCACGACAGATATCTTAAAGACCAAAATTAGTAGCCGAGATGCTTTGGGTGGAATTAGGTCGTATATGTTCAATAAAGCCTCTGACCTCAAGATGGAAGCCGATCGGGACGCACTCATGGGATACTACCGAACCTTAGGTTACTTTGACGCTCGAGTCGAGTATCGAAAAGACTACAACACCAGCGGCGATTTCATTGATTTGACATTCGTCGTGTCGGAAGGACAGCGCTACAAGATCAAGTCGGTTTCTATCGTGGGTACAAAGCGATATCAGCCAAGCGAACTACTGCCATACATGAAATTAAAGGCTGGCGACTCCTTCTTGCAACCCAACAAACTGCATGATGAAAAGTTTTTGAGAGACGTCTATGGCGCCCAAGGACATATCTTCAGCGAGGTCATCGGCGAGCTCGTCTATCAACCCAACAGCGAAGTGGATGTCGTCTACAACGTCGGCGAAGGAGACGTTTATCGGGTGAGCGAAGTCCGCGTTCATATCGATGGTGACCATACCAAGGAACGTGTTGTGATGCAGCCACTTGGCAAGATCCGCCCTGGAAGTATCGCAAACGGTCCTGAAATCGATAACGCAGAACGGCGTCTTAAGTACCTCAACATCTTCAACAATGACCCGAGTCAAGGGACCGTCCCTAACATTCGAATTGAGCCGCCGGCGGGCGTAGATCAGGAATTTGGCTCCAATCGTTAGCATGCTAAATAACATGACTTACTTGTAAAGCTCGTTCCAATTGTGAGCCTCCTGGACGAAACCAACCGTCGTTTTTAATCCCATTATGCCAATCCCTATCAATCAAGACAAACCTGCCATGAAGCAAAGCGATCGTCAAAGGATTTGCATTGTCGCATTGTTGTTTGCATCCATTGGCATTTGGGCGGCTACTTGCTCTACGATTCACGGACAAGTGGTTGGCCCGGGTTATGGACAAGTGGTTGGACCGGGTTATGGCTACACCTATGAAGGTAATGCGGCACCAGTCAACGGCCCTGCCCCGGGATATGCGAATGGTGCCCCGTATGGCTCCGGACAATCGTATTCGGGCGGGCCAATTCCAAATCAATCCATTCCAAGTCCGTCGGTTCCTTACTATGGCAACGCTCCCGTCATCAACGGACAGCAGACCGTAGGCCAGCCCATGTTTGGACAACCTAGTACGATCAACAACAATCAACAGACCATTGCTCCACCAACATACAACAATCAACCAGTCCCCCCGCCCGGCGCACTGATTCAAACAGCACCCTCCTTGGAAGAGCCGTGGCAATTGGGATCCAGTTCAGCATTTTTGGACAATTCACCCTATGGCTACAATCCGAAAATACGTGACATCCCAGTGGACGTGTATGTTCAAGAAGGCCAAACTGGACGGTTTTCCGTCGGCGGTTCGGTGAACAGCGATTTAGGTGTCGCAGGTAATTTCATTCTAGAGGAACGCAACTTCGACATTCGAAATTTCCCTCGCCGGCCCGGTGATATGGTTAACGGTGCTTTTCGAGGTGCGGGCCAGAACTTTCGGATCGAACTGGTGCCTGGAAATCGAGTGCAACGTTACACACTTAATTGGACCGAGCCAAACTTGTTTGGATACTCACCGTTCAGTTTGTCGGTCGGCGGATTTTACTTTACCCGCATTTACAAAGATTGGACGGAACAGCGACTCGGCGGTCGTGTGGCTATAGGCTACGAAGTTACACAGGATTTGTCTTTGACAACGGAACTGCGAGGTGAGGACGTCAACATTTCTAATATCGCTGTCGCTGGTGTTCCAGCGCTGAATCGCGTCGAGGGAAGCAACGATCTGTATACCGGCCGCGTTCGTTTGGCTCACAATACCAGGGATAGTCCGTTCCTACCGACCGAAGGGCACTTAATCGAATTGATATACGACCAGACATTCGGTGAATTCGATTACCCGCGAGGTCAGGTCAATTTCAGTCGGTACTTTCTAGTTCGAGAACGTGCCGACGGCGGCGGGAAACATACCTTTACCAGTTCGATGCGGCTAGGCTTCTCCGGCGAAGATACCCCGATATTCGAAAACTTCTTTGCGGGCGGTTTCTCAACCATGCGTGGTTTTGCTTTCCGCGGTGCAAGTCCGGTTCAGAACGGTGCGCAGGTGGGAGGTCGATTCCAAATGCTCGGAACTTTTGAATACATGCTCCCAATCACGGCCGATGATATGCTGCGAATGGTTGCCTTCGTCGACTATGGTACCATCGAGCAAGATATCGAACTGAACGCAAAGAACTTCCGAGTGGCGCCAGGCTTTGGAGCTCGTATTGCCGTTCCAGCTCTCGGCCCAGCTCCTCTCGCATTCGACTTCGCGTTCCCTGTTTCGTACGCGGACACCGACAGTCGGCAAATCTTCTCGTTTACCATGGGGCTAACGCGATAACGTTGGATCCATGCATGGTCTTTGGAGTCGATCTACCTTGTTATTACGGGCCGCTAGAGCTACTGTTCTATTTGGTTCGCCGCGAAGAATTGCCGTTGGAGGAACTGTCGCTCGCCAAGATCACGCATCAGTACATGGAGTACTTAGAGGTGTTGGAGACCTTGGACTTGGACGATGTCGGCGAGTTCATCGATATCACCAGTCAATTGATCGAACTTAAAGCCAAGACGGTATTACCTGTTCCTGACACGGAATCCGCCAACGATCTTGGAACCCTTGGCCTAGAACCTTCTATGCCACAGCTGGTCGAGCGCCTCGTGCAATACAAACGATTCCGAGACGCCGCCTGTTTGCTCGACGAGCAGAGTCGCCGTTGGCAGCTCCGCTACTCTCGTCTAGCAAGTGATCTGCCGCCGCGAAGGATCGATGCGAACGAGCTTCCTATCGCGAAGGTGGAAATATGGGACTTAGTTAGTGCTTTTGGCAGAATTCTAAAGGCTCGTCAAAAACCACCTCTTCACAACATCCAATTCGACGATACGCCGATTCACGTTTATATGCATCGCATTCACGAGCGGGTTCAAGAATCGAACCGAGTTGAGTTGCAGGATTTATTCGACGTAGGCATGCACAAAAGTGCCCTGGTTGCCATGTTTTTAGCAACGCTCGAACTCACCAGGCATCATGGCCTACACGCAATCCAGGAATCCGCAGATGGCCCTCTCTATTTGCAACCTGGCCCCGATTTTGTCGTCAAATTGGATGTTGCACAAGTAGAAAACCTGGGCAACGGTGCCTTGGCAAATTCCAATATGCCCGTCGTGCCCCGATAGAAAAATAGGCATGTGGCATAGGCTGGAAGCCTATGCCACAACTGGATAGTTTACCTGCATCAAGCATAAGCCTCGAGCTGGAGCTGTTAGGTCCGTCTGATTTCGCTCCCTAGATTCAAGTGCGGATTCCATCCATCGCGGCCCGAAACGATCCGCCCCCACGTCCCGCAGGGTGCCAACGATGTTGCGCACCATGTTGTACAAAAAACCATCTGCTTCCACATCGATCCACACGTCGATACCATCCATGGTTGGGACCGTACAAACCTCGAGCGCATATACGGTCCGAGTTGTTGTAATCCGGGGGGAGCCAGGCGTTTCGAAGCCCTTAAAATTGTGAGTGCCCACGAGAAAAGTTGCCGCCTCCCGCATGGCGGAATGATCTAGCAATTTTGGAAGCCACCAATGAAACCGATGGTTCATGACATCTGCCACTTTTGAATTGCGAATCGTATATCGGTATCGCTTGCTGCGCGCGTCTCGAATCGGATCGAATGCAAGTAACACTTCTCGGCATTCTCGAACCACAATATCGTCCGGCAAGTATCGATTGATCGCAAGAATCAGCTTGTCGGAACTATGTCTCCAATTTTGCAATACAAACGCACCGACTTGTCCCAATGCGTGGACGCCAGAATCCGTCCGGCCACTTCCTTGAACATGTGTCTTTTCACTCGTCGCTTTGGCGATTGCTTCGATCAATCGCTGCTGTATGGTGATCGCGTTGATTTGCAACTGCCAACCGCCATAGTCCGTTCCATCGTACGCAATCGTTATCGCAAATTTCCTGGGCATGTTACTATTTCTGGTCGTCCCAGCTTTCATCGCGCTGCATGAACATGAGATGCTGCCACGGCAGTCGGTCATACTCCTTAGCCACTTTGAAGCCATTCGCCGTGTATTCCTTAAGTATTTGTGCCTTGGTCATTTTGTGCTCGGCTCGAATTAGCACCGTTGGGTCTTCGGCCCGAAACTCCACAAGTGCAATTAGACCGTTCGGCTTTAAGGCTTTACGCAGCGCAGAGAGCATTTGAACAGGGTGTGAAAACTCATGGTAAACATCCACCATTAAAACCAAGTCGACCGATTTTTCCTGCAACTTGGGATCCCATAGTTCTCCTAGCACCGTATCCACATTTTCAAGTTTCATTTCCGCCAGTCGTCGCGACAACGCTTGCAACATTTGCGGTTGAATATCGACCGCGACCACTTTGCCCGTGGGGCCGACCCTGGGTGACATCTGGACAGTATGGTATCCGTCGCCGGACCCCAAATCGCAGACTACTAATCCATCCTTGAGATTCAGTTGTTCCAACATCTCTTGCGGATTCTCCTCTTGGATTCGTTCCGGACGACTTAGCCAATTCCTATGCGAATAACCCATCGGCTGGGCGATACGTCGACCTAAGTATTTTGTTAGACCCTTTGGCTCTTCCAGCTTTGCCAAACTGTTGACTTTGGGTTGCTCTTGGCAAAACGCCAATTGAACGGTAACGGAGGATTCGTCAACGATACTGAGGAGGATCACTGTAGTCATTTGGAGCGTTCCTCTCTTTATAGAATGCATGGTTGTTGCTTTCATGGTGAGACTAATCCTCTAGCGGCAATGGTTGGAAAGATGGATGCTTGGCAGACTCAAGGTACGATTCTAGGATCAATAGGGCCGCAATCTTGTCCACCTGTTTCTTGCGTTTCTTGTGAGTCAGGTCAGCATCCCGAAGCAGTCGATTGGCAAGTGCAGTAGTATACCGTTCGTCGATAAAACGAACGGGCAGTTCAGTAGTGTGATAGAGCCAAGAAGCGAAATCGCGAGCTTCCTCGGATTTTTGACTTTCACGGCCATCGCAATGGATCGGCAATCCGACTACCCAACCAAGGATTTGATTCTCGCGAGCCAAGTCCCCAAAGTGCTTTTGGTCGAGCGCAATATTCCGCCGAGTATACGTCTCCAAAGGGCTAGTCCAGGTTCGGCTAGGATCGCAAATGGCAATCCCGATCCGAACCGTACCGTAATCGACGCCAGCAAGCCTACCAAATTCCGGCCAACAAAATTGTCTTGAATCGGGGTTGCCCAAATCACGTAACCTTCCAAAATCCCCTTGAAATCAGCATTGTAAAACATGTATTGTCGCCAGACTGGCCAGGATTGACCAGAGCCAGCGCCACGATGGAAGGCTATTTTCGGAAGCATTGGAGAATCATGAAACAAAAAATTTGCATTGCAATCTGCACATTGAGCAGTCTTTTCGCCGCTTGGACCTCCTTTTCGTCAGGCTCGGTTTACGCTCAGGACGGACTCGATTTCAACGAAGCCGAACGGATGATGTCCTTCAATACCGTGGAGCTGAAAGACCAACTGTACTCTGGTCTTCGTACTTTCTTGCCAGAACAGCAAGCGTTCATCGACGATATTGTAGCTCGAGTCGATCGCGGTGAATTGCCGCGATCGTTGGTCAACGTGGTCTTCGTTTGGTCGCGTAAACGAAAACCGAGAATCCCATTTCCGTACTTTGAGATCGCCATGCGTTTGCTCGCCGAAAAACGCGGAGTCATCCTCCCCTAGTTACCCTCCTGTTTTTGGCTCTTCCGCAGAATTTGTGGGTGAAAAACGCTTGATATAGCTCCGCGTCAGCGCGTTGGATTTTTCGCATTACTCAAAAAACAAGCCGACATGCTCGAAAGAAGTCAAGGGCTACCGAAGCAGCCCCTGGCTTGTTTTCTGA